>JAJDNG010000206.1 GCA_022340845.1 Gammaproteobacteria bacterium
GGCCAGCGAAGGCAATTCAAAAATTGTCTTCGGCTTACGTGGCATGAAAACCAATTACGGAGATCCGCACCGTAATCTGGTGGATTTCGCGCACATTCCGGTGGTGAAACGACTCACCCGTATGCCGGTATGCATCGATCCTTCCCATTCAGTGGGCACTCGCGACCGAGCGGCCGACGGAATTCTGGACATCTTCCACATAACCGCCCAAGGTATAATTGCCGGTGCCAATATGGTTTTAGTGGATTTTCACCCCGAACCCAGCCAGGCATTGGTCGATGGTGCCCAGGCCTTGTTGTTAAAAGAATTGCCTTTCTTCCTGCAGGATATCCACATTGCCCGAGAGGCTTATGTCAAACGGCGCGAATTAGTGAAAAGTCCGGAGTATCTCTAGCAAATTAGCCCGATTAGGTTGATAATTCGCAGTGGTTTACCAGCAACTTTCCTACAAACAGGAGCATCTTTTATGAAACAAAACGTTGGAGGGATAGATAAAATTATCCGTATCGTCATCGGCTTAGCTTTGATCAGCCTGGTATTCATCGGACCTCAAACCCCTTGGGGATGGATAGGATTAATTCCGTTGGCAACGGCAGTCATTAATTTCTGTCCTTTGTATCCTTTGATCGGCTTTAGCAGCCGTAAACAATCAAACGCTTAACCCACAACCCACCACATTCCTACCGGCTAATCTCCTAACCCAGTCTGCAACACTTTTTAGCAAAACAGTCAGGAGGTTAGCCGTCTTATAAGCAATTCCCCACGCTGGCCAAACGCATAATTTTTTTCTAAGCTGAGAAAAAAACTCCAATGGCTAAAATCTATACATTTCCTACCACTGCCCTACACTAATAAGAAGGAATTCCGCGAAAGTGCATGCACAGAGCACACAGCTTGATTCGTTTACCTCCCCGTGGTTTGACGGTTGGACCACCGCATCTCTGGCCCTATTTAGGGCCAGTTTTTTTATGCCCGCCAACTTGTGGGCGTGGGGGCAATAAAAATAGAGGCAGGGATTGCAACCTAAGATGATGAATTTCTGAGTTGCCTCATTCGAATCAGCTTCAATACAATCAATACCAATCCGATGCTGTGCCAAAACAAATCAAAAATATCGATAGGTCGGCTCAATGCACCATTGAGTAACATTTGGATTTTTTCCAGCAAATGCGGCTTCTGAAAAAACGGCGCAAATGCCATTAAAACTCCGAAGACAACCAGGAGCGCTAGAGGGATTTTGTCTAACCATTTCATTGCACGACCTCAAACTTTTTTTGTTACGATCCCACCACCTGCTTTTCTTTAAAATACAGCAAGTTATCCAGTTGGTTTAAGGCGGTGGGAACCGAAGAAAGGAAAAAACCGCGATAAACAGGTATAATGCCCCGCTGATCAAAGGCCCAAAGCCGCTGGCTTGTGGTTATATCGCTCACTGACCGGGACATGCCCTTTGTGTAGAGAACGGTCTATAGCTGGCGGCAGACAATCATAATAACAAATAACAATCCGTATTTATCAAAATCGTTATAGGAATGTAGTTTCATGACTAACACCGGATACGATAAGTCGTTGCGAGCGCGTGTTAAATTGCTCGGAACGCTTTTGGGAGAAGTGGTTCATACGCAAGCAGGTGAAGATGTGTTTCATGCCGTTGAAGCATTGCGTTTAGGTTATATCAACCTGAGAAAACAAGATGATGATAAAGAGCGTAAACGCCTGACTCACATCATCGAAAATCTCACACCGCCGAAACTGGCGGAAGTGGTGCGCGCTTTTAACGCTTTTTTCAGCCTCGTAAATATTGCCGAAGAATCCCATCAACACTATTTGCGCTACCAGGACAGCATGGAATCCGGGCCGAACTGGCAAGGCTCATTCGAGGCGGTTCTGCGGGAGTTGCGCGACAAAGAAGTAGGGCCACAACAGTTGCAAGTGTTATTGGACCAGCTGTTATACACCCCTGTCATCACCGCCCACCCCACCGAATCGAAACGCCGTACCATCCGGGATGCGCTGCGCCGTATTACCGTATTAAACAAACATCTCAATGAAGATACTCTCAACAACTACGAATACGAAGACTGCCTGCAACAGTTGCGCGCGCAAATCCAGATATTCTGGAAAACCGACGAAGTCAGGGCCAACCGCCCAACGGTGATCGACGAGGTCCTCTACGGTTTGGATTATTTCGATGAGTGTTTATTCGCGGCCGTGCCCATGACCTACCGCAACCTCGAGAAAGCGGTTAATAAAATCTACAACGCTAACGGTGAAATCAACGACCACCCGATTACCGTGCCCAGTTTTTTGAAATTCGGCTCCTGGATCGGCGGTGATCGCGATGGCAATCCTAATGTAAAGCCGGAAACCACCGTAATGGCGCTGCGACTGCAATCCAAGGCAGTACTGACTGAATACGTTAAACGAGTTGCCGAGCTTGAAGGCACTCTTACCCACTCCATTAATTTCTGCACTCCCAATGACGCATTCGACCAAAGCCTCCAGGCCGACAAGACACATAGCGATGTGGCGTTTAAAAATAAAGAAACGCAATACATTATTGAACCCTACCGACGAAAATTAGCCATCATGCGGTTTCGGTTGCGCCATAATCTGATGGCGATTAATGATCAGCTGGAGGAAAAAACTGAACCCCGCAGTAAAGCCATGCTGCATCGCTATGAAAATGAAAAAGCTTTTCTGAATGATTTATTTGTCATACGGGATTCACTAGTCAGTCATGGCGACCAGTACGTGGCGGATGCCGAATTAAAAGACTTAATTCGTTTAGTGGAAAGTTTTGGCTTTTACTTAATGAAACTGGACGTGCGCCAGGAATCCACTCGACATAGCGATGCGGTTGCAGAGTTGTTCCAACACCAGGGCATTGATTACATGAGCCTGGAAGAACCGGAGCGCTTGAACCTGCTGGCGCAAACCCTTGCCGAACCCCCCGCTGATATCAAGCTTACCAGCCTTAGTGAACCCACTCAGGAAACGTTGGCGGTACTGGAAGTGATGGCGCAAATGCAACAGGAAATCAGCCCGCAGTGTTTTGGTAGTTACGTGATATCCATGACCCACCAGGCCAGCCACGTCATGGAAGTCATGGTGCTGGCTCATCGCGCCGGTTTGGTAGGCAAAAAAGACGATAAATGGTTCCGCCACATCGGGGTTAGCCCCTTGTTTGAAACCATTGAAGACCTGGCTCATATCGAACCGGTGATGTCCGCGTTACTGGACAATCCCACTTATAAAGCTTTGTTGAAGTCATCAGACAATTTACAGGAAGTCATGCTGGGTTACTCCGACTCGTGTAAAGACGGCGGTATTGTCGCGGCGGCCTGGAACCTGTATCAAGCGCAGAAGAAAGTCACCGGCCTCACCAGTTCCCGCGGCGTGGGTTGCCGATTGTTCCACGGCCGTGGCGGTACCATAGGTCGCGGCGGCGGACCCACTCACGACGCCATTTTAGCGCAACCCGAAGGTACGGTTCATGGACAAATCAAATTCACCGAACAAGGTGAAGTGTTGTCGTTTAAGTACAGCAATGTAGAGAACTCCGTCTACGAGTTGGGCATGGGGATTTCCGGTCTCATGCTGGCCAGCAGCAACCTGGTCAAACCCGACAAAGTGGAAAAACCGGAATTTCTCAAAACCATGGCTGAGCTGGTGCAAACTGGCGAACAGACCTATCGCCATTTAACCGATGAAACCCCGGGATTTTTGGATTATTTCTACGAAGCCACCCCCGTCAATGAAATCGCGCTACTCAATATTGGCTCTAGACCCTCACACCGGAAAAAATCAGACCGTTCCAAATCCTCGGTACGTGCCATTGCCTGGGTGTTTGGCTGGGCTCAGTCGCGGCACACTTTGCCGGCATGGTATGGCATCGGCAGTGCCCTGGAAAACTGGCGGCAAAATGACCCCACCAAAACGGCCTTACTGCAACGAATGTACGAAGAATGGCTGTTTTTCCGCTCCATGTTAAGCAATACCCAAATGGCGTTGTTCAAAGCGGAGCCGCACATCGCCAGGGAGTACTCGGAACTGTGCGTGAACCCAAAAGTTGGTGAAACCATACATGGTATGTTTTTCGACGAATTCCAGCGCACCGTATCACAAGTACTGCAAATCAGCGGCCACCATGGACTGCTGGAGGACAATCCCAACCTGGCATTGTCACTGGGGCGCCGCGACCCCTATCTGGACCCGCTGAACCACATCCAGATTACATTGTTAAAACGCTTCCGGGACGAATCCTTGCCGCAAGAAGACCGAGAGGTGTGGTTAAACCCGTTGCTGCGAACGATCAACGCCATCGCCGCAGGGATGAGAAATACGGGATAGCGCATTCGTAGCCCTATTCGACGTTTATGGTGGCAATCTCCGACTGCTCCGGCGTCATCGGCACCCTTGCCTGGATATGGTGTCTGCCCGGTTGAAGATGCAAGCGCGTCGAATAAGGATAGTCCACCAACTGGTACGGTTCGTTGTCCACATACCAAACGACTTGCGCAATGGGCGGCTCAACCGTGGCATTCAGCGCAATACTGCTGCTCTGCTCCGGGGCATCCGGATTGCGCAGGATGTGTAAGCCGTTTTGCGGAGACGTTATGTCAATCTTGACCCGTAAATCACGCGGCAAAGCGGCGGGTCTATCAATTGTTTGCGGTTGAACCGCTTTTTGAAAAGCCACCATTTGTTTTTTCGCGATCCAATCGGCGTAGCGCGGGGGAAGATTCACCATGGTTTGAAGCCGCTTGAATTGAGGTGGCGTTTGAATTGATGCCGGTAACCCGGTACGCACATCCACTGACATCCGCACATAAACATTATCCACCTCTTCAGGCACCTTACCCACCGGCAACCACTCCCGATAGACAAATTCACACGCCGTACCGGCCAATTTCCCACTGGTGGCACATAAATCCGCGCTGACATAATTGTCCGGGGCAGGGAAACTGACATCCGTAAGGCCATGGCGCTGTCCGGCGTGCAAATGCAACATAATCTGACGAGCCAATACTGCGGCACTGCCGGCGCCGTTTAATCTATCCATGGGCCGGGGAACGGCGTGACCGACCCAGACTCCCACAACATAATGTTTTGAATACGCAACCGTCCAAGCATCCCGATAACCTTGCGATGTACCCGTCTTCAATGCCACGGGGAAAGCATATTCCGTGGTTCCCATCCTCGGAAAAGTAGGCAACCGCGCGCTGGGATCGGATAAAAACAACGTAATCAGTCTGGCGACGGCCGGGGAAAATAGTTGCTCACCAGTCAAGTTGTCATTGTTGTTACCATTATTGGCCGTGCGCAGCCATTGTAAATCACGATAACGGCCTTCATTGGCCAACGCTGCATAAGCACGCACTACATCTTGCAGCCGAACCGGGAGACTGCCCAGCGCCATACCTTGACCGAAATGCCTGGCCGGCAAGCGATGCTGATGTAAAGCAAGTCGGCCGAACAAGCCATAGGTCTCATCCAGCCCCACCCGATTCAGTACACGGATAGCGGGAATATTACGGGAATTACCCAACGCCTGGCGGGGCAACATAGGCCCCAGGAAACGATGATCGGAGTTGCGAAAGGGATACTGCGCCATGGGTAAATCGTCGATAATGGTATTCGCGGTAATGACGCCCCGCTCCAGCGCCAAGGCATAGATAAACGGTTTAAGTACGCTGCCTGATGAACGCTTAATTTGGGTAAAGTCAATAGCACCGTTGTTGGATTCATCGAAGTAATTATCTGACCCTATCCAGGCCAGCACTTCATTACTGCGTCTATCCAGGACTATCGCTGCGACATTGCCCGCGCCTTTTGCTCGCCAGCTCTGCATCAACTGGCGGCTGAGTTGGGTTACATTTTCCTGCAACGTCAAATCGATACTCGCGGTCACCAATGGAGAAGCCGGTGTTTGGCGCAATTGTTCCTCCAACTTAAGGATGGCATGAATCGCGTTGCGCGGCCGCTCCTGGCGGTGCGGCAACCGGATCGTGCGTATTTCCGCCACTGCCAGCGCCATTTCGGCGTCTGATATGACCTGGCCGGCGTGCAAACTTTGCAACAAACGTTTCCCGCGCTGTATGGCCCGATAGCGTCCTTTGGGCGTGAACGGATTCATTCGACTGGGTGACTGGGGAATGGCTGCCAGAAAGGCGATTTCCGCCCAGCTTAAATCTTCTACCGGTTTGTCAAGATAGCGCCGCGCAGCGTAGCCGATACCGTGAATACGATTACCATAAGGTACCCAGCGTAAATAGTTGGCCAATACTGCCTCGCGCCCATACCGCAGCGTCATGATGACTGCTGCCAGAGCTTCTATGGTTTTGTTGACATAGCTGCGTTTAGCGGGATGTTGCAACCGCACCAATTGCATAGCTAAAGTAGATGCCCCGGAGATACGCTGCTGATTCGACATGTTTTGCCATACTGCTCTGCCTATGGCCAGTGGGTCCACACCGGGGTGCAACCAGAAGCGCTGGTCTTCCAGGGCCAGGGTGGCGGTTACGACACGCGACGGCAATTCGCCCATTGGCCAGAAGCCATATCCGGTATAGCCTTCACTTTCCAACTCGGCCATGAAAGTACCGTGACGGTCTGTAATCAGCGAACTGGCAGCGGGTGTCACTATGTCGGATCGCCAAATGGCCGCAAGCATGATCGTTATTGCAGCCAGCAATCCCGTGCCCAATAAAACCTTCGCAACGGTGCGATAGCAAGGTAGGGTCAGTTTCACGCCCTGTTTATTAACCAATGATGCTAAATTCAATGCCATAAACGTCTACGCCCGACAATTGGTGCACTTCAATTTTATGAATTTTGCAACCATCAATACAGTCTTATAACTTTGTATCACAACCCGTACGTGAAACGCACTCTACTGACTGTTTTCCGAGACATCAGCAGGTGTTATTTCTATCCTCGCGCCCGCCGAATTACCCCGCACCGCCTCCTCATACATCATTTCCGCATAGGCCGCCGGTTGGGTAAAACTACCGGGCACCGTGGCGCGGGTTCGGAAATAAAAATCGTAATTACCCCTGGGGAGACTGTCATAGTAAAAAGCCACTTGATCGTCCAGATAGGCAGCGTAGCTGGGCGCTAAAGTAATCCGGCCGTTGGGTTCGGCTTCTGGCGGCGCGGTGGCAAGACGCGGATTCAATATCTCCAGTCCTGCCGCCAAGGGCACCACGACGGCAACATAAGTGCGGTCGACAGAGTTGACGATCTGCACATGGTCTTCGATCACATCCCCGACATTTAATGCGACAGATTTTGAGGCCGTATCCAGTGCAATGCGTTGCATGGGTTGCTCCGGTGCAACCAATTTGAATAACTCGCGGTTGACCACAAAACCCTGCGCCAGCGGTTGTACATGACTGCCATCGGCTTGGGGTACAAAGCGGGTTTCCGCACGAATCACGACAGCTTGTTCACCGGCGGTATATTGGATTAACCCCGCTTTCGGCTGGATGGACACTGTTTTCACCAAGCGTTCGTTATCACTGAGTTGTATGGATTGCCGGGCTCCGTCCAGTTGGATGGTGACATCCTGCACCGTCTGCTGATCGCCAGGCCGCTCTGGCGGCGGTTGCATGAACTGGCTGAGCGCCAACAACGCCGACGCATTGGCGTTGGTGCTGCCCCAACCATCGTCTTTACCCAAAGTGGTGAGGCCATTGACCAGGGTTTGCAAACGGGGATGTGAATTATGGGTTTGCTGTAATGCAAGCACTATCTCCGCCATGGTTCGGGTTTCACTGGGTAACACCAGCGTATTCAGTGGCAGGCTGTTGGTTTGCAAACCGCCGTAGATTTCATCGCCACGATACAATCTGAAAACCAATCCTTCCCACAAGCGTTGGTTGAGTTTTTCCAGCGTAGGCGCGGCGGACTCGCCCATATCCTTGGCCAGGACCCGCATGACTCTTGCGGTGCTTTCCAGATTCAAATAGCGGGATTTTCGGGCCAGTTCCGCTGCATAACTGGCATTGGCTTTGCCGGCCGCTGATAACGCCCACAATGCCATGGTTCGTTCGGTATAATGCTCGCCGGTGATAAAATAACGATAATCGGAACGCAACGATTGCTGCAGACTTCGGGTAAGCTCGTCCAACAAAGGCTCGTCAATGGGATAACCGGCATCACGCACTTCCAGCAGGAATTGCACTACCCACGCGGTTAATGATACGTAGCCTGTAGAGCCGGGCCAATACCCGGCCAAACCATTGCTGTCAATGACATCATTAACCCACTGCAAGGTTTGTTGAACGTTACGGTCTATATCGCTTTGCTCGTATTCGCCGCCCAATAATTGGCGGAAATTTTTTACCGCGAGAAAACCCCGCGTCCGGCTGATACGTTGTTCAGTACATCCATGAGGATATTCCATCAAGTAGTTTAGGCCCGCTGCCATTTTTATGAGTCCGGGCTGATTGGATAACAACACACTGCGCTTAAACGTACCGTTGCGCACGGCTTCTGTTATGGCGGGCAATTCAAATTGCTCGCCGGCGGCGAACTGTTTAATCTGCCGTTGAATCGTCGCCTGACGGTCCGGATGCAGTGGTATGGATACTTCGAAAGCATCACGCGCTTTGTCATCCTGCCGTTCCACCGCGCAAGTGAATTTCACTTCGTGGTTGCTTAACTCGCCTTTTTCATTGTATTGAGGCGTTGGCACACTGACATCAAAATCCAGGCGCCGGGGTTTGGCCTTCTCCCAAGTAAATTTCTTCACGCGGTCGCCTTGCAACGCCAAACCCTCTGTTTTCACCGTGGCCAGGCCTTGGCCGCCTTCGCCTTCCACGATACGGCCGATAGCACTCGCCGTGAAACGGTCACCTGGGCGGACAAAACGTGGCAATGCCGGTTGCACTATGACCGGCAAACGCACCGCAATGCTGCCCTTGGCAAAACCGAAACGGCTGGCGCCACTGATGGCCTTGGCGCGCAGTTTGAAATTGGTCAGGTTATCCGGCATTTTGATACTGATACTCGCTTTGCCGCTGTCATCAATCGTTATCGCGGGATTAAAATACGGCACGGCTTTAAAGTTCTTCCGTACTGTCACTTTATCGATAAGATCGGCGGCTTCCGCGGCCACGGCGTCACCTCCGCCGGGTTGTTCTTCAAACGGCAAATGACCAAACGCCAGATTGCGCGTATCCCGAATACCGACCATGGATTGTGGACTGCTGATAAAATCCGGCAGCGGATCCAGACGTTGTTCCTTGGCCAATGCCAGCACCGCCTGATCCACCAACCATAGGGTGACTTCTCCGGGTAACGGTTTGCCGTGATTGTCCTGCAAGGCAATTTGAACGCTAATTTCTTCTCCGGGCATGACTTTTTCGGGCGCTTGCACCTGCACATCAACCCTATGCGCAACCGGTTTGACTTCCACCCACTGGGTCGCCGCCACGGTGGCCGGCTTGCCTAAATCGATTTGTGTGAGTGAAGGTGCGCCATCGCCTACCCTGCCCCGCATTAACACAAAGTGCACTGGGATACGCGGTGTGTATTCAGTATCTATGACGAACTGGAAGGTTGCCGAACCACCGCGCACATCAATCCACTCATATCGGTTTTTATCAGGTGCTTCGATGATCGCCAGCGCCCGCGCCTTTTGATAAGGACTTTGCAATATCAAGCGTGCGGTGTCACCTGGTTCGTAATCCGTCTTATCCGTGCTCACGGTAAATACCGACGCCGGAGCCTGCGCCCAGGTCACCGGCTCGTCACCACCTACGTAAAGATCCACACTGACCACCTGGGCACGGCCCAATTGGTCGTGGGACTCCAGCTCGATGATGTATACCCCGGAGGATTGAATGGGCAAATCCAACGCAAACGGTTGCTCGCGGCTCACTATGGATTTTTCCAACATCGTTTCATCCACGACTTCGGTGACGTATTTCGCCGTGGCCTGGGAAAAATCGGCCGCTTGCAAGTGCGAATGCCACTGCCGTTTGAGTAAACGTAAAGTAATAGGTTGATTGGCAAGTAGCTTGCCGTCGGCGCCCACCGCGATGATCTCCGGGCTGATCACCTCAGCTTTTTCCAGATAGCGCGGCGCTTTTATACCCAACACCACCGCCGGCAACGCCACGACGCGTTTAGTGTTACTCACTGTCTGGTCGTCCGCACCGGTGACCGTAGCTTCAATGACATAGCTGCGAGGCTGAGCGGCCGGTTCTATGGCCGGGTCCAACTGCAAAATCGCGGAGCCGTTTTCGTCGGTTTCACTTTGTTGGCTGATCACCGGCGAGGAGCGAAACGCCTGGCGATTGGAAAAACGCGCATCCGTTGAATACAGGAATCCAGGGCGTTTTTCCGGAGTCCAGGTGTAGGGAAATTGAGTGACGCGCCAACGCACGGGCTGGCCGCTCACTTGCCCTCCCGCGTAATATCCAGCTGTCAGGGTGACGTTGAACTTTGTATCCAGCGATACTTTGTCCGTTGCGTGCAACTGAACTTCAAAACGGGGAATGCGATAGGCCTCTTTTTCAAAATACAGTGAACCACAGCGACCGATACCATCCAGTTCCAGGTGAGCGTTGTACCCCCCGGTGGGCAACTTATCTTCCTGGAATTTATGGTAAATGCTGCCATTGCCGGTAGAAGTTAAGTTATATCGCCACTCTCGGTTCCCCGGGCCGGTCACCACTAACTGGCCTTTGGCCTGCAATATACTGAACTGGCTTTGGAAGCGGGTGCGCAGATAGCCTTTGATATGCACCTCATCCTCCGGTTTATATAACGGGCGATCGCTGAACAAATGACACATGTGTTGTTTATTTGAGGCGCGCCCGGCTAATGACTCTACGGTCCATTGCAACCAGGTCCCGCCGGTACTGCGCCATAAATTATTACTGAATTGATCCGGTGGCCGTGTGGGATCCAACACCAAAACATCATCGCCCTTTTCAACCACGATGCGTTTAATAAACACTGGCCTGCTCGGATAATGATAGCCCGGCGCTTGCCAATGATAATTCCCTTGCGAGTCGGTTACGCCCGAGGCAAGTGTGATCCACTGATCATTTTGCACGCCTTCCACCCGGATCTTCGCTTTGGGTACGGGATCCGCGGTTCGCAACGACGTGACGCTGAATTTTACCCCGGCGCGTTCTTCCACCGCGGTTAAACTCAAGTCGGTCACTTGCAGACGTATCCAACTGCGGATGGTCGAATCATCCAGGCGGCGTATACCCACTATGTAACTGCCGGGTTTCTGCTCGCCCGCAATGCGCGCAAAATATTCCTGCAACGTCAATCCAAATTTCGCACTGGCGCCATTGCGCCGCAAAGGAATATCCACAATGCCGGAATACGCCGGTGATCCTAACGATCGAATCTGGTGTTTTAATTCGAAGGGGGATATGTAACGTGCAGGCTGGGTAAACGGTTCGGCTCTTTCGCCGGGTCCCGGTGGACGGGTCGCTTCGTCAATGGCAACGGCTTGTTGCGGAAACGGCCAGAAGCTCCGGTCCAGCGGGTCAATGGTATATATGCGCAAATCCAACCTATCATGACCGCGACCTTTAACAGGCACCGCCTGCGGCCCAAAGCGCTCCACTATGCCCTGACTGACTTCCCACTCCAAAAAGGGATGTTTGGGTGGAAAGAAAAAAAACAGCTCATTGACGCCACTGAGTTGCAACAAACGTTGCCGCTGGTCGCTGATGGGGCCAGGCACCAGGTTCAGTTGATACAAGGTATCCGCGGCAAATTTGCCACGCGCACTGAGCGTATTGCCATATTGACTGAACTGCAAATCCTCAACCGTTGGCGTCATGCGCAATAGGTTGCGTGCTTGTATAGGATTGAGTTCCGCCAGAGAGGAGGAAAATTCCACCTCGATAACACGATTGCTGCTATTGCATTGTATGGCTTGTTCTTTACTGTAACGTACCCCTTCAGGCGTGGCAGGATAACGATTGGCCGCACAACCAAAGCGCACAACCCGAAACGGCTCGGCAGTGGCAAAATGAATTTGTTTAAACGACTGTTGCATCGCATCATGCAAGGACAAGCGCAAATGCACGATCACGCGCTGGCCGGCGTTTATGGGTTCATTGAATAGCAGAGTATATTCAGCGGGATCATTGCGCTGACTGCGATCACCGACTTTGATTTGAAAATCCTTTTTGTCCAACCAGCGGGGATTGAGTTCACCGACTCCAGGCAAGGCGCGCAACTCAATGCTTATCATATCGGCCAATGCCTGCACGTCCAGTGGTTCATCGAATCTCAATGCCATACTTTGCAGCGGATCCAATCCAGTGGCACCGTGGGCGGGAGTGGTACTGCGTGGCGCGGACATTAAGGTATACAAGCGATATTCCCGCTGCTTACCTGCACCGCGTTTTATTTGCCAATCAAATTCTGCCAGGGGCGGCCAGGGTTCGGCGGGACGAAATTGCAACGTGCGGGCATTGATCCAGGTGTAAGCGCCGGGATGCTTGGGGTTGACTGTCACAAATCGTTCAGCGTGGTCTTCCGACCGGGGAGTGTCCGGCCCAATGTCCCGGTCAAAAAATATCGTCACCGGATCCCAGCGGCGCAAAAAAGGTTTAGGTATTATTTGCGTGTCACGGGGAGCACTTACCGTACCCTTCGCCGGTAATTGCAAATATGGTTGATCGACGGCCGCCGCTGCAACGCCAGAGAGCAGAAAAACGGACAATACCAATAACCAGTTTAGAGAAAATAATTTCATTACGACTTTTCCTAGTGACCTATGCTAATGGTGGTTACTAATGACAATTACAAATGACGGTTACTAAAAACAATGCCTATTGATCAGACGGCGTGTCAAGCTTACGGCCTGATTGCTGCAAATAGTGTTGAATAACCTCACTCGGCGGGCCAGCCGGCGGTCGCTCCAGTCCCACCAACGCAGGGCGAATACGTACTGGCAAGCTATTCGCCGGCACTGTAACCGAGAACACATAATGACCGGGCGCCAACTCCGGCATGTGCACCACACCACGGCTGATAATGTTGCCCGCGCCGTCCATCAACATACCGCTGACCACGTCCGCCGAAGCTTGCACACCCAAACCTACCGGACCTTGTTGTTTGACTTCGAAACCATACATCCTGGTATCACCGCCACTGAGCATGGACTGCGGCCCATAACCTTCCTGAATAGGCACAATGGGCAGGGTACTGATCATCGCCATACCCTCCATGGCCGAAGATCCCAGACTTTCCAGCGCAACATAATTGGGACCTGCGGGAAGATATACCGCATAGTTCATGCTGTGAGGATGTGCTTCGACAATTTCTCCGCCGTCAGCATAAACTATGCGACTGATAAGCGGCGTATCGCTTCGCAGCAGCAACTGCATGCCGTGCGTTGCTGCGACTTGAAACGCTGTCCTTTCTCCCTGCAGTGGAATACTTTGGGCGGTTGTCACATCCAGTAGTGGAACCGGCATATGCGGCTTATCGGTAGAAGCACTATCCAACCAAGCGTAAATAACCCCGGGCTGATGATTTATAAGCAATTCGCCGGGAGCGCGAATGGCCAATTCCCTGCCCTGCACTATCTGGCCGTTGGATTGTAGAAAAGTGCCTCGGGCAGCGCCGCGTATCCTTATAATGGTGTTATCCGCATTGAGATGAACAGGTATTCGCAGTTGTCCAATGTTTGTTACGTGTCGTTTGAATATGCGGCCCGGGACCAAAGATGAGCCTGTTTCCGGTGAGTCTGAATCCATGTGGTCTACAGTGGCGATGGACAACGCGAAGTGCAGAGCTTCGGCGCCGGCATTGAAAATCAGGATTTTATCGGCCCGGCTGTAGGCCGTTTCGTTCAGCGGCATCTTGCCTGACCAATGGGTGCTGAGAATCGTATCTCCCTGCAAACACACCGCAGCCGCTTGCGCCGGTAATACCAAACCGATTCGCTTCATTCCCCGGGGCAGATTCAGAGGGATCGCTGTTAACGTGGATAACGCATGTTCGAACTCGCCGGAGCTTATAGTTTTGCTTTTATCAACGGTAAACAGAAGCCGTCTTACACTGACCTCCAGCGGTGCGGCGATCGACGCTGCATTCCAAAGGTTAACAACGGGACTTCTTGGCTCAAGTAACACCGAAACCGCCGACTGCTGAGCAACGGCGAAGCGTCGGATATCGCGCGGCGTGTCTGAGGCAAGCCCGGTATTCACCAACTGCACACCCGCCAGCCCGGTGCGAGACTCTGCGATGACCAACATCGGCCGCTCCGCGCTCCCCATATCCAATTGGCTGGTTTGCGATGCAGGTGCTAGCAACTGCAATGTGTCGGTCGCACGCCCATCACCCATGGCCTGGTCTAGAACCACCCGTTTTACGATGAGTTTGGATGCGGCGTTATTTTCCCCAATAGGCCTGGCGACCCACAATGTAGTGCCCGTCGCTACCATCAAGCCGTTATAGGATTCGCTCAGCGGTAGTCCGGGCTGTGCGGACCAAAGCACATCATCGGCATCGGCCACCGTCATTACACCTGGGCGGGTAAGTTCGATTGCAGCAACGGCAAAACGGGGTGGTGTTTGAGTGGGAGCCGAAACGGGTTGCAGGGTTATATCGCTAGCGCGTGTCGCCTGCTCACGAAAGCGGTGGGGTTCTACCGCTTGCGCCTGAACCGATATGGGTGCTCCGCGCCGGTCCAACGACCAGATTTTAAGCCGATAAGCCTGTGTACCGGAAGGACTTACCGGAACCAGCAATCGAGCGTGTTTTCCGTTGTGCCACGCTATTTCCTTCCAGTCGTTTGGATGTTGCAAATCACCGGTTGCAGCTTCCAGGCTTAAGCCAACCGCATCATCAGAATCCGCCTGGGCGATCAACAGCGATGCCGTAACCGGTAATGGCAAGGGATAAACATGTGCATCTGTATCGTTAACCGTTGTGTTAAACGGTAATGACTGCGCGTCGCCATAGCGCACATCTGGGGAACGCATCAATACTTCTGTGGATTGAGTATCACTGCCCACCGCTTCCACCTCCAGACGATACTCGCCGGCAGGCAGTTTTTGTGCAATAAAAAAATTCCAGTCATTACTACGATCATCACCTTTTGCCACCAATGTGCCGTTTTTGTCGTATAACCTGGCCCGCACATCGTTTTGTCCGTATGACCATAGTTCGATCAGGTTTTTCTGGCCGACAGCGACAGCAATGCTGGCAGGCACAGGGACATGACGCTGTTGGCCGACCATCAGTTGCCGGCTGGATACCTTCAATTGATAGTTAACAAGATTGTTCCGGCGCAGATTTAGTACGGCCAGTTGATAGTCGCCCGCCGCCAATGTGCCTTGCCACGGTTTCACCGGGGTGGAGACAGCGATAATGTCCTGAGTCTTACTGTCGCGGCGCACCAGTTCTCCGCGCATGTCATTATTTAAGTCAATGTGCACCTCAGCCTCAGCGGGCAGTTGAAACCGCCAAATATCCGGCCGACGAGTCTTACCGCTTTGCGGCTCCCGCCATTCATGTTCTACGCTTTGGTCAATCTCGATCCTATGGGGTCCATGACCCTCATATCGAATGGGTTCGGCAACGGCCTCAAGGGTCGCCACCAGCCGGGCGTCAACGGCTTCAGGGCGGATGACCATGCGGTAGTCCCCAACATTAAACTCGCGGGTGATATCAGCGGCAATATTAGGCCGCTCGATAGGCCAACCATCGGCGTCTTCCAGGCGCATGACATAGGTACGCCCGGCGCCAATGGCGCGCACGCGATATTTTCCTTTTTGGGGAATAGTAAATCGATATAACAAACCCTTGCCGGCTTTTAACGTTGCCCTGGCAGCGACTTCCGTGGTCAATCTGCCGCCGTCTTCAATGGCGGTGCGGGCCAGACTCACCCCTAAATGGCCACGGGACTTATTTCTTGGCTCCACAGTCAGTTGATAATCGCCCTCCCGCAAATACTGCTGTATGAGGAAGTTGCGTCCGACACCATTGGCATTTTGTTTCACCAAAGAGGGAATCGTGCGGGTGCGTAGATTGCCTTGTGTTTCCAACAATCCCGTGCTCTCCAGTCGATACAATGCGGGTTTGTCCACATTCAACGACAATGTCGTTTCCTGATCACGATCCAAGTCGTAATATTCCGTACGTGCCGCGGTTAAGCCGGGGAACTCGGGGATGGCGCTTTTTATTTTTGGCGGAAGCGCTGGAAGCGGTTCAGATTTACTCAGCCGCTTGGCGGCGAATTCCAAGGAATAATTGACAGTGGTACTGCCGGAGTTTCGAACGGAAACACGATATTCACCACGAGACAGATTTAAATTCTCTTTCCATAGCGCACTGTCCACATTAGCGGATAAAGACAGCGGCAGCGCTGCACCCTCGGTCGTTAGTGCGCGCACCAGCCCCGCTTCGGGGACTCTAACCGGAATGGTAACCGTCTCATTAGCGCGCTGCATAACGGGCAAGGCCGCCGACAAATCCACAGGCACCGGCCGTAGCACAACACCCGCTTTGACACCCGGTTGTTGATTCAAATACAAGGTGTAATAGGAGTCGCGATATAAATCAACCACACCATAGCGGGTGGCCCCTGCGACGCTCGTGGTGGAATTGTCGCGAAACCGCAAATAACCCTCTTTTTCCACCGTCAGCGTGATTATGCCTTTTAGTTCGGGCCGCACGGTTAACACATAAAAGCCCGCATCGAGATCCCACTTATAACCGCTGTCTTCGAACGGTGGCGCTTCATAGTCTCGGGGTCTTGAAGTCATAAATGGTTCGATGCGATATTTTGCGCGAACACCTTCGCCTTGCCCCTGAATAATATAGTTGCCCCGTTCGATTATTTCGAGATATAGCGTTAAGGTATCCAGCAGGTTGAAACGCCGCTGGTACCTATGGGCGCGATTAAGCGGTATGACGCGGGCTTCCATCAACCGCTCCGACTGATTCCATGGCCGGCGCGTCAATACGGACGTCGCATCAACCGAGTCCTCGGCGGCACCGGAGTGTATCGAGCTGAGCCAATAACGTCCCTCTTCGTTGATGGAATAGCGCCAGCGTTTTTCGAAATGCTGCAAAATATAGCTCTGACCGGCCATTGCCGTTACACTAATCAAGCGATCCGATTTTTGCGTGGCCAGTTCCAGTTCGGCGACCGGTGGTATGAGTTTTTTAGTGATAGTAGCGGTTCTTCCCAAAGGGGAAAATGCGTCGTGTTCCCGGAAAGTATCCGCGGTTATGGAGATCGCCGTCGCCTCGGGTACGCTGAGGTGAAAATAATTACTGTTTCCCGGCACCAGATAACGGTCGGTGCCAAACGGGCTAACGGTATAACGCCGTTGCCCGGTTTCCTGCAAACGGGGTATACCGTAGCGAATATGCAAGGGGTGATCATCGCTTTGCTCCGTCCAGGGCTGGGCGGGTCCGCCATAGGCGGTTAGCAAATACAGGCCGGGTTGCAATTTCGCGTTAATCTGCATGGCTTGCAGCGGCTTGTCCGGATCGGGCACAATGGTCTTTGCCTCGGGAATTATATCCAGCAGCCAACTACCGTCTTTCCAGAGACGCAAATCCGCCAGGTTACGGCCTGCCGCTTCCACGGCGATGGTTTCCGGTTTTTCAATGTGCAGCCAAAACGAGCGCTGTTGCAAATCTTCCAGGCTTAAGGAGATGTTTTTGAGTTTGACCAGTTGTGGGATGTTGTTGGCATGCAGTTCGGCAAATGCATGCACCGAAAGCTTGCTCTGCCCGGTTCCGGATTCATGGGCATAGGTGATAATTTGGTAGTCACCGTGTTCGAGAAACAGATCCAGGCGGCCGTCTTGCTCGCCTGCTATGCCAGCGATATCACCCGGCCCTGCCATGCGATCAACATATTGCAGCGCCGTACCCTGATCGCTGTCGACCAACACGGCATAACGACCAAATTTGCTTATGTTGAGTATAGTGGAATGCTTTCCCTGCGCCGGCAACAGGTTGGACACCAGGCGTGCCGATCCGATTTGCTGATTTTGGTTTGAGGATTGCGCGTAAGCCTGAGTAAATCCGAAAAAAGCGACGCAGTACAATGCCAATACATTTATTGTTTTCATAACACCCGTGGATGATGGATTCCAATTACCCACTATTGTAGACGACAAATGTGGCAACAATTGGGAGTAAAAATGACACAATCGGGCCAATATTTCTACAATGGTCGGGGAATACGGTTTTTGGAATAAGGTTTTCGGAGTACAGAAATTTGGGAAAGACTTGGAAAAGGCTGTGACTTGAAGCTTATTAATCTAACTGATGATGATTACTAGACTTTTTCACGTAGAGTTTTTGTTATGCCCCATTACCGGCACTTAAGTCACGCGGGCAATCACGGCGATGTGCTAAAACACGCTGTTTTGTGCCTAATAGTCGAACAGTTGCTTGCGCGAGCGAATCCATTCGTTTATATCGACACTCATGCCGGAGCAGGTCTTTACGATTTATGGGCGCCAGCAGCACAAAAAAACCGTGAATTCGAAACCGGCATTCTTCGCTTATGGCACCACAACGACCTACCTGCCGGATTGCACACCTATATAGACATTGTGTACAAAATGAATCCTTTCGGTGAATTACGCTGGTATCCAGGATCACCGGCTCTGGTAGGGCAACTCATGCGCGCGCAGGACAATGCCCACTTGTTCGATGTGCACAGTAGTGAAATAAAAACCCTGCAGAATTTGTTTAACTCAACTCATAATGTTCATGTGACCCATGCTGATGGTCCGCTTTCGCTAAACACCTTATCGCTGCCGCAGCAACACCAGGTGTTGGTATTGATAGATCCGTCGTATAAAACCAGAGCCGACTTTGTATTTGGCAGCAATGCTTTGAAAGTAGCCCAAGGCCGGTTTGCTGAGGGCGTATTTATGTTATGGTATCCCGTTATCGATCGAGGGGAAATCCGCCGTTTGGAACTTGATGTTTGCTCTAGTGGATTAGGCAATATACTAATGGCCGAACTCAATGTGGCAGCCGACGACACGTCGGAAAAGACACGGGCAATGACAGGATCGGGAATGATTGTCATCAATCCGCCCGTAAACTTGAAAGAAAATTTACAACAGATACTGCCTTGTTTAGCGCGCCGATGTATAGCACGGCGTTTTACCCCCGCAAGCCATATCGAAAATCCGGGCACCTGGCGCCTTTCATCGCTAGTATCCGAAAATATGGCCCCATGAATCGCCGTACGGTGCTATGCTTAATTCATCGTGAATTACATTGACATGCCCCAATCAATGACGATATTTTTAACTGCGTTGCCTTAAGAGAAAACTGTATTTTTACTATATTTACTGTTATTTGCAAAATACCCTGTAAGGACTCACGTCTATGTATAACCGGCTTACCCACATACTGCTATTTTTAATGCTCATAACCTTGGGCGCATGCTCGACCACCATGCGACTTTCCTTGGAAGAACTTCGAGTCCAATATCCGGAATTGGCGAAGCTGGAGCAACGCTTGGATGAAGCCAAAACCAAAGGGAAAGATTTGCTTGCCCCCGAAAGTTATCAAACCGCCCTGGATGCGTATATCAGTGGTTTTACCGCAGCCCAGGAAAACCAACGGGAAATCGCCTTACAGTATGCAAGAGAAGGCATGGCGGCCCTCGATACCGCCTTGCAAACCGCACAAACCAGTGAAAAAATTCTTTCCGAAGTGCTCTCAGCACGCAGCAGGGCCCGTAAAGCCGGCGCAGAAAGTTTCTACGCGCAACAGATGCAGGAACTGGACAAAGAACTCACTAAAATCGGTCACTTAATTGATAATAACCAGATAGAAAAAGCCAAAGAACGGCGGCCCGAATTGCAGAAAGCCTATCTGGATCTTGAGTTGCAGGCACTCAAACAGAGCACGATTGAATCCGCCCAAAAGGCCATTGCCAACGCCATTGCCAATGATGCTTCTAAACTTGCCCCAAAAACCATCGCTAATGCGCAAGAAGAATTAACCTTGGCACAGTCGGTTTTGGAAGTCGACCGCACCAACCGGGACAAAGCCAATGCGCACGCCACCCGTGCCACCATACTGGCTAACCGCAGCATGCACATCGCCGAAGTGGTAAAAGAATTCAGGCGCCGCGACTATTCCGGTGAGGATATTGTGCTCGCCTACCAGAATGAACTGAGTAAACTGGGGCAAGCAATGGACGAGGAGTTGTTATTTGACAAACCCAATGAGCAAACCTTGCAAGATATGCGCAACAGTATCAGCTCGCTGTACGAATCCAATTCCGACAACAAGCGCCGTGCCCTTGAGTTGGAGGCCGAACTGAGCCAATTAAACGAAGCTCATCAGCAAGAGCTGATTAGCTTGCGGCAACAACACGCTCAAGACATGGCTCAATTGGAAAGCCAATACACAGGCAAAATTTCCATGCTGGGTAAAACTCAGGAACATCTGGAAAGAATGCACGAAGAACAACGTGCGCGCTTCGAACGAGTCCAGGCGCTTTTCAGTGATCGAGAAGCAAACGTCTACCGGCAAAAAAACAACGTCCTTATTTCGGTACACGGATTCAAATTTCCAGTTGGCAGTGCTGAAATTCGCCCTGAGAATTTTGCTCTGATGAATAAAATCGTCAAAGCCATTGGTGAATTCAAATCATCCAAAATCATGGTCTCCGGTCACACCGACTCCACCGGCAGCGCCGATATGAATAAAATCCTGTCCGATCAAAGAGCGAAAAACGTGGCAAAATTTTTCACTGAAGTCGGTGGTATTGACGGAAATCGCATTCAGGCCAAAGGCTTCGGACAGGAAAAACCCGTGGCCAGCAATGCTAGCGCTGAAGGCCGGGCGCTCAACCGGCGAGTGGAAATCCTAATCGTCAACGACGGCCGCTAGAGAATTTGTTCAGACCGCTGCCACTACCGCTCGCCACGGCAGACAAAGTCGGGTTAGAACAGTCAACCACCCGAAGCAAAAACGATAACCTATTGTTTTCATAGCTATTTACCCTTCTAAATCCACATTAAACCACTCGGCTATCCACGTTTTCAACGGCAAAAATAGTTGATTTCAGCCAGTTTCTGGGCCATTCTGAAACAGTGGGTTCGAGCAGCACGAGTGGCCAAACCCATTTTTCACACGACCAGTAATCCAATAGACCACTCCCGGAAAGCTGGACGCGACACCCGGTTCGTGTATGAGCATAAAATATAAATGATTTTGTCCGATACAACGCTAAGTGAAGCCCAAGTGACGCCCAAGTACCACCTAAGTAAAGCCGAAACACCGCGGCCTCGCTTTTTCATTCACACTGGCAATCGCGCTTGAACGTCTGTTGTTCCAAAGCTATCCACATTGCACTGAATATTGTGAATCCAAAACCGTAACCATCGTAACCCTTAATTAATTCAACTTACCGTATCGTGAATTCTCGCAAGCTGCATTACCCGAACCTCATTGACATGTTGAGTAATCCGCCTCACAACAAGCAGGATATCAAAATCTTAAGTGAGAATTACCAACGCTTGCTCGAAGATTATCACGTGCAGGGTCAGATACTGGATGTATCAAATCGTATTTTGCGCAGTGGCAGCACATCCAATACCTTGGAAGAGGCTTTTAAAGCTGTCATCGACATCTGTCAGTCCGCATTTGGCGCCGACACTTCGGTGATCGAACTTTATGATGAACCCAGGAACATGCTGGTGGGAGTGGCGACTGACTACGGCCCCTATAAGCCGGAAGGCTATTTTGACCTGCCGCTGGACGAACAATCCCTCTCCGGTATGGCTTTTAAAGCCGGGCAAACGGTGGCTATCGACGATGTCGTCAATGACCCCCGGGTGAGCCAGCGCATCCGGCGTATTTTTTCCGCGCGCTCCGGAATTGCTGCGCCCCTGATCGTAGATGATAAGGCCATTGGGGTATTGTTAACCATGATGAACGAACGCCAGCATACCTTTAGCGCGCGTGACATCAATCTAATGGAAGGACTGGCAGCGGAGGCAGCACTCGCTGTACACACCCAGATGCTGCACAAACAGCGTATTCAGGCCGAACATCGCTTTCAGCGCTTGGTGGAAAACGCTCCCTCGGCCATTTTACTGATCGATCAAACCTGCACAATACAGGAAGCCAACCACCGGGCAATCGAGGTCTTCGAAGACCCCGACCTCGTAGGCAGACAAATTGAGCAATACTTTTCCCAGCACGACCTCGATGGTGTATTAAAACGCTTCAGAAATCTGAAATTGGACAAGTCGGTGACATTGGAAGCCACCATCGTGAATAAACACAACCAACCCACCGATGTCGCGATCAGTGCCAACCTGTTGTCCATTGCCGGCCAACCGGTTATCCAGGCATTTTTCCTCGATATTACCCAGCGCAAACTGACCGAAGCGGCGTTGTACGAAGAAAAAGAACGGGCGCAAATCACCTTAAGTTCCATCGCTGACGGCGTGGTGGTTACCGACCAACACGGAACAATCACCTCCATAAACCCCAAAGCCGAGGTTTTAACCGGCTGGAATTCGAGGGACGCCTGTGGACTGGCCGCGCCATTGGTATTGAACATCAGTGACGAAGAAACCCATCTGCCCTTATCCGGCATCATCGATAAATGCCTGCACAAAGGCCAACCGGTGGACCTGGCAGGTTCCGCTATCCTCACCCGGCGCAACGGCGGTAGCAGTGCCGTGGAACTGTCCATTGCACCCATGCGCGACCGCAACGGTAACGCCAGTGGCGCAGTCATTGTCATACATGACGTCAGCGAAGCGCGTAAAATGGCTGAAGAAATGCAGTTTCTTGCCACTCACGATACGCTCACCGGGTTGGTCAATCGCGGCGAGTTTGAACGCCGCTTGATCGAGGTCATCCATGCCGCCCATACAGCAGAGAACCATTACGCATTGTGCTTTCTGGATCTGGATCGCTTTAAAGTCGTCAATGACACCGCCGGGCACGTTGCGGGTGACGAACTGCTGATCCAGTTGACCTCTTTGTTAAAATCCAAAGTACGCAACAGTGACACATTAGCTCGGCTGGGCGGCGATGAGTTTGCCATATTGCTGCACAATTGCCCTTTGGACAAAGCCAGTGCTATTGCGGAAACCGTGCGGCGACTGGTCAAGGAATTCCGTTTCGTATGGGAAGGGAAAAGTTTCGAAATCGGCGTCTCTATAGGAGTCATCGCCATCACGCCTCAGATCGGCGAACTTAAAGAAATACTCAGTGCGGTTGACACGGCCTGTTATCTGGCTAAAGAGCAAGGCCGCAATCGAATTCACATATTCAAACCCGGTGATGAAGAAATCGCCCGCCGTCACGGTGAAATGGAATTAACTCATCGCATTCGCCAGGCCTTAAAAGAAGACCGCTTCAGCTTATGGCAGCAACCCCTGGAACCATTAAAGGACGAGTTGCAGCACATTCAAGCCAGTGAAATTTTTGTACGCATGCATGATGGGGATGAAATCATTTATCCCAGCGTTTTCATCCCCGCCGCAGAGCGCTACCAGCTGATGCCCGATATCGACCGCTGGGTGATTAATGCCGTGTTTGATGCTATACGCCAGGGTCGGTTGTTAACCGGCGAACAAACCTATTGTTTTATCAATCTTTCCGGGCAGTCATTGGGGGACAACGAGTTGCTGCAAATGATTATGACGCAGCTCGATAGCATTTCCGCAGCACCTGAGCGGATTTGCTTCGAAATCACGGAAACCGCGGCCATCGCCAATTTGGCCAACGCGATTAATTTTGTCACTGTGCTGCAAAGCCGCGGCTGTTGTTTCGCCTTAGACGATTTTGGCAGCGGTCTCAGTTCTTTCGCGTATTTGAAAAGCCTGCCCGTGGACTTTATTAAAATAGACGGCCATTTTATACGCGACATGGTGCATAACCCCGTTGACCGCACCATGGTCGAGGCCATCGGCAAAATAGGTCATGTCATGGGTATTCAGACTATCGGCGAGTTTGTCGAAGACCATGCCGTGCGTGATGCCCTGAAACAAGCCGGTGTGGATTACGCCCAAGGCAACGGTATCGCCAGGCCCAAGCCGCTTTGATTATCACCAGTAATAACTCAGCGCAAGCGTACCGTATACAAAGTCGGGATAGTCTTGTTCAGCGGATTGCGTGCCTAATGATAACCCCAGACTAAACTGCTCGAAGACATCGACTTCCACTGTCGCGCCATAACTGTAAGCGTTGCTTTGATCGATGGCGGACACACTGTGTATCCAAAAGCCACTCAGGTTTCCCCAGTCCAAATATACACTCCCGCCCAGTCGATAAACATGATCGGCAAAACCGACGGAGTTCAGCAACTTCAAGCGGGCCAAATCGTTCGGTAAAGCGACTTCCGCCACTCGCAACAGTAACTCGGAATAATAGTGTTTGCTGTAATCAGCGTATAAATAAAGATTTTCCAGCGCCTCGGCGCCAATGTTCACAGTGAATCCCTCACTGCTGAATTCCCTAAACAACAAATTGGCCCGATTGAAATTAAACTGCCTTATCTGCGGCTTAATGGATACGTTCACTTTTTCGAATTCGTAACCTATAGAGCCTCTCAAAGTTTTGACTTCTATATTTTCCTGATCGTCCCAATATTCGAATTCAACGCCCAATGGAATTTTCGCGTCCAAATCCGACTCCACACCCACTAAAGCGGAAAACGGTTCTATGGTTTGATCGGATTCGCTGGACTTTATATACAATTGGCCCAGAGAAAGAACCAATCTGCGTTTATTCGGCAGCGCAAGGCTGGCATCCAAATAATAATCGCTGCCATCGTCACTGTCGCCGGTGCCCGATACCGTCACCACCGAAATTGAATCGGCGACCGGGTCCGAATCGGCGGTCGCCGATAACGCAAAAAAGGCCGCCCACAGGATGGCGGCCGAATGGATTGCAAACGCTGGACTTCGATTCATACGCTTTGGGTTAACGTGCCTGGCGGCGGCGTTGCAAGGCTCGCTTTTGTTGCGGGCTGAGATTTTTATATCGTTGGCGGATTCTTTGTTTGGCCTTGTGCTTTTGCTCGGGGGTCATGTTGTTCCACCTCTCACGCAACTGTTGTTTTTTATCCGGCGACAAATCTTTGTACCATTGATATCGCTTGCGAATCCTGGCTTGTTCCTCCGGGGAAAGTGATTTGAATTCCTGAAACTTATTACGCAATAATTGTTTCTTGTCCTCGGGCAGATTCTTCCAGGTGGAAAAACGCTGTTTCATTGTGTCACGCTGTTGCGGCGTAGCCTGAAGCCAACGTTCGGCCCCGGCGAGCAAACGTTTTTTTCGTTCCTCGGGAAAAGTGCCCCATTGGGACTCAAAGCGCTGCAGCACTTGTTGCTGTTCTGGCGTCAGCGTATTCCACTGCATCGGTGGCTCCTCGGCAAATCCCACTGCCGGTAACATTGGCAACGTCGCTAACAAAAACACGAGCAAGAGCAACCGCGATGCCAGGAAAGATTTTAATAACCGCTTACTCATGGGATTGATCCTCATCATTACGCTGTTTTTCACGCTGATTTTCACGTTGTTGTTCATTCGGCTGTTCATTCTGCTCCATGTCCAATAAATCCAGTGGGTCGATCCACTCGCCATCCTCGGTTTGAAATTCGCCCAGGAATTCGAGCAACTCCATGCTGGGCGCTTCCACGGTATCCTCGTTAGCCGCGGCTGCGGTTGCGACCAACCAGGCGTTCAGTAAGACAATAGTTGCAAACTGCTGAAATGGTTTAACCCACATCACCGTGCTCTTCCGCCAGCCATTGATAAAAATCCAGCTCTTCGTACAGTTCCAGGTCTTCCGGGGCCGTCAATAACGGCATATCTTCAACACTCGCTATGGGGGAGGATTCCTGGTTAGTTTGAATTTGATAAAAACTGACAGCGATCACTAACGTGAGCGCCGCAATCCCACCAGCCGGTATAAGCCATCCTGGAGCTGTTTTTGAAGGCTTGTCGAGCGCTTCTGCGGCGGTTCGCACCGCAGCACGCCTGGCCTGCTGCAACCGTCGGCGCACATCATCATCCAAAGTAAACTTGTCATCCAATGTGGATTTGGCCGCGTTAAGCAGCTCTTCATCGGTCAACGGCGTGTTTTTGCTATCACTCATAAACGATGATCCTCAAGTTGATCCCGCAACGTTTTCATTGCGCGGGATAAATGGGTTTTTACACTGCCTGACGAACAATTCATTGCCTCCGCAGTTTCCGCGACGCTCATCCCTTCCCAAATGCGCAACAAAAACGTTTGTTGCTGTCTTAGCGGGAGACGATGTAACGCTGCATCCAGTGCTTCCAACGTTCTTTCATTTATCAGTTTTAACGCCGGGTTATTATCAATCTCTGTCCGGAATTCTTCCAATTCCACAGTACCGGCGCATTTGTCCGGCGGGTCAATGCTCTTGCCGATGCCGGTTGCGCTCAGAAAAACCCGCCATGAATTACGGACTTTTTGCCGCCGGTGCCAGTCCATGATGGTATTTTGCAGTATGCGGTGAAACAGCGGACCCCACTCCTGAGGATCTTGCCCGGCGTATTTCTGGGCTAATTTCAACATGGCATCTTGTACCACATCCAGCGCATCGTCCCGGTTTCCGGTGGCAATAAGTGCCAGCCGGTACGCCCGCTGCTCCACATTCGTTAAAAACTGATCCAGTGCCTGCGGCGTACCCAGAATGGTCTCCTAAACAACATTTTATGTTATTGTGATTAAATATCTTTCCGCCGAATCACGAGCCCTGCGCGCAACGTTAATTCGCTATTATCTTATATAACGCAGGCACAGCAAAAAGGTTGACAATTATTAACCAATTAACCGGTTCGGAATTCACCGGATTCCCTTTGTTACCTAGAGGCCTTAATATTAGCCGTAATCCAACAATTACGACCCAAACACTGTGATTTTTCAACGACTGACCAAATATGGCACCCAGGCCAACTCCCACGATTGGTTGAAAGCCATCGCTATACTATTGATGGTGGTGGATCACACCGGCGTGTATTTTTTCCCCGACGTCTATGGGTACCGATTCGTGGGTCGGTTCAGCTTCCCGGTATTTTTCTTTCTTATAGGTTACACATACAACGGCCTGCGTCAGGACACCCCGGCCGACAGCAGCGCCTGGAAAGACTATTATGCGAACCTCCCGGCTGCGGTGCAAAAATTTGTGGTTTTTTTCTGGGCGTTTAATATCAAGTCCGATTTAATGTTATGTTTATTGTTAATCACAGTTGCCAACTATGTATTAATCCAAGACGTTTTTCCGCTGAATATCCTGGCTACTGTCATAGTATGCCGGGTGGCGCTTTACCTGATGGATAAATACCACATCTTGGAAAACTGGTTGCTGGCCAGTTGGTTGTTACTGACCCTATTGCATGTGCCGCTGGTTTTTGTCTTCGAATACGGCGGAGCCGCCATATTGATTTCCATGGCGGGGTATTTGATCAGACAAAACCGCCGGGGTGAAATTAAAGCCAAGACGTTTATCTTCTTAACCTACCTGATGTATTGTGCTTCACAAATGATATTTTTTCCGGCCACTTTCGACTATCTCGTCGCACTATACACCGGCATGGCGGCGCTGTTTGTGTTTCTGTCCGATTACAAATTGCAAAAAACCTACCTATTGCCAAATGTCACCGCCGTTAATTATGCCGTCATGTTTATTTCCCGTTATTCATTATATGTGTACACCGCACATTTACTGGCGTTTAAAATTACCGCGAAATATTTTATTTGATTGCTTTTGAATGTCAGGATGTCAGGCGTTCAATAAAAACGCGGTCTCCGGCATGAATGTCCAACATACGGTCTGCCCGCCCCTGATTAATGGCGACCTCCACCAAGCCATTGGCATTTTCATACCAGAATCCCGCGCCGGTCGGCACTTCGGAAAACGTTCTGGCCCAGGATAAGATGTGGCCTTTTACGATTAATCTCGAATGGCACTCCAGTGCCTGGGCACGAATACCCGTCATGGCATTGCCAAACGCATCGATATAGACAAACTTCGCCAACTCCTGGGGCCAGGTATTATCGATGCATTGCAGAGGATCCAGTTCTTTACAATCAGGCAATTCAGCCATCGCCAACCGCGCGGCTACCGGCGCAAACAAATCGCGGCCGTGGAAACTGTTGGATATTTTGGGCGGTTGCCAAGTGATTTGCCACCATTGGATCGCCTGTGGATTTTTCGCCCGGGTGCAAATTACGTTAAACAATCCATTATCCGGGCCCACAAACCAGCGCTCGTCCACCTTCACGATAACCGGCCGGCGCAACGGGTTGCCGACTCCTGGATCGACTACACACAGAAACACGCTACCCTGGGGGAATTCATTGATATAAGCGGCCAGCAAATAAGCCGATAGTTGAGGTTCGAACGCCGGCGCATTAGAAAATAAGTCCACCACAGGCACGCCAGGGGCTTGTTGAAACAGTACCGCCTTCATCTGCCCCACATATGGCCCGCTAACCCCGAAATCGGTGAACAAGGCGATCATTGGTATTTTGTAGGATCCGCGATCCCCGCCTCTTTAAATCCTTGGGCACGGATGCGGCACGAATCGCAGCGCCCGCAGGCATGGCCTTTTTCATCGGGGTCATAGCAAGACACGGTTAATGCGTAGTCTACGCCTAAATCTGAGCCTTTTTTAATGATGTCGGCTTTACTCAGTTGAATCAACGGCGTGTGTACCGTGAAACGCTCACCTTGCACGCCTTTTTTAGTAGCCAGATTTGCCAACTTTTCAAAGGCCTGAATAAATTCAGGCCGGCAATCCGGATAACCGGAATAATCCACCGCATTGACGCCAATAAATAAATCCTGTGCTGACAGAACTTCGGCCCAACCCAGGGCAATGGATAAAAATATGGTATTGCGTGCGGGAACGTAAGTCACCGGTATTCCGTCGCTGGGTTTGTCGGGCACAGCAATGGATTTATCCGTTAGTGCAGAGCCGCCAATTTGAGTCAAATCGAGATGGATTATTTTATGTTCAGTGACACCCGCATGCATTGCCACATTGCGCGCCGAGGCCAGTTCGCAGGCATGGCGCTGACCGTAATCGAAACTCAAACCGTAACATTCGAAACCCTGCTGGTTGGCGATAGCCAGGGCGGTAGCCGAATCCAGTCCGCCGGAAATCAACACTACGGCTTTGTTATTCACCGGCCAGACTCCTCTCCCCATAAGAGTTTGTGCAATTGCAACTGAAATCGTACCGGCAAATGGTCGTCCAGGATCCATTGCGCCAATTCGACAGGCTGCATTTGTCCGTAACTGGGCGAGAACAGTATTTCACACTTGCCGGCAAGCTGGTGTAGGACTAGTTGCTGCTTGGCCCAGTCGTAGTCCTGCCGGTCGCAAATGACAAATTTGACTTGATCCTGCGAATGCAGGAATTGGATATTGTCATAGCAGTTGCGCGCCACTTCCCCCGATCCCGGCGTCTTGAGGTCCATCACTTTGACCACCCGGCGGTCAACATCGGCTATGGTCAACGCACCACTGGTTTCCAGAGAAACCTCATAACCGGCTTCACACAACGATGTTAGCAATGCGATACAGGTTTTTTGCGCCAAAGGTTCACCGCCGGTCACCGTCACGTAGCGGGTTTGATGCTTCGCAACTTGTTCAAGAACCGCCGCGACTGTCATCCATTGACCACCGTGAAAGGCGTATTCCGTATCGCAATAGCCGCAACGCAACGGACAACCGGTTAAACGAATAAAGACCGTTGGAATACCCGCCGTTCGCGATTCGCCCTGTAAGGAATAGAATATTTCAGTTATGCGCAGGCGGGTGTCGGTTGTTTGCTGAGTGTCAGGCATCACGCAAGTGACTTAGTTGATTGCAGGTTGGCGCAAGAAAATCACAACCCAACGCGTACAAATTAAAGCGAACCCACTCAGCGGCGCTTGATGTCCTGGATGCGTTGTTTGGCAAGCCGTGCGGCGGTGGTGTCGGGAAACATACTGACTATGTTGCTGAGCACCGCTTCGGCATCTGCGCTTTTGCCCAGTTCCTGATAACTGAATCCCATTTTCAACATGGCATCAGCCCGCTTTGAGCTTTTAGGGTAGTTGTCCAGGACTTTGTTGAACTCTTGCAAGGCCACGTCGTAACGGCGTTGTGCGTAGTTGGCCTCGCCCAGCCAGTATTGGGCGTTGTCAGCGTAATCTGCCGTTGGGTAGGTTTCCAAATAGGCTTTAAATGAAGCAATAGCCAGTTCATAACGGCCGTCCTTGAGCAAATTAAACGCTCTGTCGTACGCTTCCCTTTGCAGCTGTTTAGTCTGCGGGGAAACCACGCTGGCTGTTGCCAACGGTACTCCAGTGGAAGGCAACGATGTACCGCTTGCCGATGAGGCTGATGGATCTGACCCCATGGCGCTTGAAGAGGCTCCGCCAGCGCCGGCACCCGTTGAGGCTGAACCTACCATGGTAGGACTGGTACCGGGTTGCCCCTTGGCCAGATTCGAGGTTTTTTGCTCGACCTGAGAAATGCGCCGGTCGATGTCCACATACAGGTCTTTTTGCCGCTTTTTAATGTTATCCATTTCATGGTTGAGTACTTCCATCTGCCCGTTGATGGTTTGCAATTCCTGTTGCAAACGATCGAGGCGGGTCAATACTTCCACCATAGACTGGTTATCCAAACGCCGTTCGATTTTCTCCAATCTCGCCGCCAATTCTCCGGATGTCGGCTGAGCCGCTGCATCGATCACCGGCGCAGGCTCGCGAGCCGCCGCGGTGTTGATCATCGCATAAGCCCCTCCCAGCACAGCAATCAATGCAATGTGCCTGAACCAGTGAGCCGGTCCGTTGCATCGACGTCGCAAAAGTTCGGAGAAAATCATAAGCAACAAAACCTCTTATCGATTGGCGTAAACCAGTTCGGCGCGGCGATTCATGCTCCAAGCACTTTCGTCGTGACCTAATACCGCCGGACGTTCTTCACCGTAGCTAACCACCCGTACTTGCGCCGGAGATACGCCGTTGGCGATCAACAAACGACGCACGGCATCGGCACGACGCTCACCCAACGCTAAGTTGTATTCACGGGTACCGCGCTCATCGGCGTGGCCTTCCAGAGTAAAATTGACCTGTGAATTGCTCGCCAAATAGTCGGCGTGAGCGCGAATCACCGGCAACGCATCATCCCGGATGGCACTGCTGTCAAAATCAAAATACACCACTCGTTGCGAGAGCAAGTTATTGGGGTCTTCAAACGGATCCATCTGGGTCTGAGGTTCCATAGGTTCTGCGGTGGCCGTTTGATCGTCAGCCCTTTCAGTTGATGCTGGTTCGGAGGCTTCCGTCGAAGCCGAAGCAGAGGTCTCTGCGGATGCCTGGTCTTCAACCTCTCCGGTAGTTCCACAACCGGCTAACAGCACAAACAACAAGAATATCGCAGGCACTGTAGCAAGCGTCATCCTGGTAATTACCTTCATCATTTATAACTCCTTATATAATTGTTAACTTATTAATTGTTGAATGGAGACCATGCAGGTTCCCGCACGTCTTCTTGGTAAGACAAACTCTGTTTGATTTTGCCGTCCACGGACACGGCAGCCAATTCTCCCCTGCGTCCTGTTGTTGCGTAAATTATCATACTTCCATTGGGAGCAAAACTGGGGGATTCGTCCAATCGCCCTTCGGTCAGTATCTGCATGGCTCCCGAATCCAGTTCCATGGTAGCAATCTGGTAGCCATTACCATTTCCGCTGTCATGCACCATGGCAATCATTTTGCCATCCGGTGATACGGCAGCTTTTAAATTTTCCCGTCCCTCAAATGTCAACCGTCGCGGCTTGCCACCATCCGCCGCCACTCGATATAGCTGCGGACGCCCACCGCGGTCGGAGGTGAATATTATTGACCCGCCGTCCGGCGTCCATACCGGTTCCGTATCAATGGCCCAATGGGTGGTTAATTTGCGCATCTTCTGGGTTTTTAAGTGTAGAGTATATATGTCTGCGTTGCCATTTTTTGTGATAGTAAACGCGAGTTTATCGCCTTTGGGTGACCAGGAAGGCGCACCGTGCAATCCGGAAAGCGGTGTTTTGACCTGCTCCCGTTCGGTAGTTTGCCAGTTCTGTATATAGACTTTTTGTGCGCCACCTTGCTCCAACGAGGCATACGCAATACGTTTTCCATCCGGCGACCAGGAAGGCGACATAATAGGTTCTTTGGAACGTAGGATTTCCTGAGCGTTTTCACCATCGGAATCGGCAATCCATAGCGAATAGCGTTTCTCCCGAAAATCACCTTCTGCGGTGACATAAGCAATTCGCGTGGAAAACGCACCTTTTACACCGGTAAGTTGCTCGTAAACGATATCGCTGATTTTGTGCGCTGCAGCACGCAACGTCTTTGAGGTTGCGGGAATTTTATAGGCGACCATCTGCTTGGCCTGAAATACATCCTGAAGCCAGAAACTAATGGTGTAATTATCCGGTCCGGTATTTTCCACCTGACCGATCACCAGGCTTTCGACACCCAAAATACGCCAGTTTTGATACTTAATGGTGGCGGGATCGGTGGGCTTGGAAAGCATGTCTTTGACAGGGAACGCCTTGAACTGACCAGTGCGCACCAGATCGTTACTGACGATTTGGGCGAGGTCTTCGCTGGGCGGCACGGCGCCGCTGACCCGAAACGGTACCACGGCGATGGGTAACGCCGCTTCTATGCCTTGGGTGATGGTAATGGTCAACGGCTTGGCGTACGCGCCCGCCGTCAAGGCCAGTAAAATCAAAAGCACACTACTTATTACGACCGGCTTGCGGATTCTTGCGGCTGGCGCTTTTGTGAATTGTGTCGACGTATTTTCCATTTGCAATTGTTGGCTTTGTCCTGTGGATAATTTTGTAGAGTGATTTATAAAACGTGTTTTGGCGGCTTATGAAGTCTTTTGGTCCGGATCGAAAACAAAAGTAATTTCCCGGAATCGTTCAAACAACGCCGGATCCGCCGGCAGCGGTAATGGTACCGCTTTTTGTACTGCGGTTTCCACCGAACGGTCAAAAGAGGCATCACCACTGCTTTTGGTGACCTCCACGTGCATGACATCTCCGCCCGGGATTAAACGTACGTAAACCGTGCATTTCAAGCCGGTTTTGGAGGTCGCCGGCTTACGCCAGACATTCTCCACTTTTTCGCGGATATAAGCCGTGTATTTTTGCACGACGCTAAGCGCTTGCTGCTCTTGCTGAGCAGCCTGCAGCTGTTGTTCTTCCTCAATGCGCTTGCGCCTTTCATCTTCTTCACGCTGCATCTGTTCTTGCAACAAGGCTTCTTCCAATAAGCGCTGTTCGCGTTTGCGGCGATCTTCTTCCAGTTTGCGCTGACGCTCTTGCTCTTCGCGCTTGAGCTTTTCCTGCAACAAACGCTTTTCTTCCTTGGCTTTGGCTAATTTGACCTCTTCATCCTTGCGCTTTTTTTCCAGTTCCTGGCGTTTTTTCTCCAACAACTCCTGTTTGCGGCGTTCCAGGTCTTGCTGCTTTTTTAAGTCCGCCAGGCGTTGTTCTTCGGCGATGCGCTTTTGCTGTTGTTCTTTCTGTTTTTTCTGCTCAACTTGTTTTTGTTGTTGGATTTCGGCCAAACGCTGCTCTTCCTGCTTGCGGCGTTGCTCAGCGGCTTTGGCTTCGCGTTCCAGTTTGCGTTTGCGCGCTTCTTCTTCGCGTATTTTACGGGCTTCTTTTTCTTTAAGTTCTTGTATTTGTTCTTCGACCTTTGATTCATCCACCACGACCGCGTTGACAACGTTTATTTGCGGTTTTTCTTCCTCCGGTGCCCAATCGAAACTCACAAACAGCACCGCCGCCATCGCAGCGTGCACTACAATCGCGTAAAACAACGCCAATGGGTTTTTAAAAAACGATTTCACTACGTCAACTCTGGTTTTCTCTGCCGGGATTATAGATACCGGATAATATTTGCTCCGGGAATTTCTCTTCCGGACCGTTATTTAGATTTTTTTTTCTTCACCGGTTCCGGCGCTTCGGTAATCAATCCCACACTGGGGGCACCTGCTCGTTGTAACAAGGTCATGGCATAGACCACCTTGGAGTATTCCACCCTGCCATCACCGCGAATCATCACCGGTGTCGCGGGTTTGTGTTTTAACACTGCAGCGGTCAGCGTTACCATGGCTTGGTCATCAATAGGCTTGTCCGGATTGTCGCCCACGCTGAGATAATAATCGCCTTCCTTATTCACAGTCACAATCAGTGGTTCCGCAGCATCTTTATCGATAGGCTCGGCCGATGCTTGTGGCAAGTCCACTTCCACACCCGTGGTCAACAATGGCGCAGTAATCATAAAAATCACCAACAATACCAACATGACATCAATATACGGCACCACATTGATGTCCGACATGGGTTTGCGTTTGGTGCGAGGATCGAATTGACTCGCCATTAGCGGTGCGCCTGTCGGTTTAAAACACTGGCAAATTCTTCAATAAACGCCTGGTATCGACCAATTAAACGTTCCAAATCTGCTGAGTAGCGGTTGTAGCTGATTACCGCCGGAATGGCTGCAAAAAGCCCCATGGCAGTGGCAATCAGCGCCTCGGCAATTCCGGGGGCCACATGAGCCAGGGTTGCCTGCTTAAGACCACTCAACGATCGGAAGGAATTCATAATTCCCCACACCGTACCGAACAAGCCCACGTAGGGACTGGTGGAACCTACGGTCGCCAAAAACGGCAAACTGGTTTCGAGTTTATCGATTTCCCGGGAGAGAGACACCCGCATGGCACGCTGGGCGCCATCTAAAATGGCGGCCGCATCGGCGCTTTCTTTTTTGCGCAAGCGAACGAATTCTTTAAATCCCGATTCGAAAATCACCGCCATGCCCGACTGTTTCGAGCGTCCGGAGGTCACTTGACTGTACAATGCGTTCAAATCACCACCCGACCAGAACTTTTCCTCAAATTCGTCGGCGGCAATACGGGCTTTTTTCAAAATCCGCGCTTTTTGAAATATCATCGTCCAGGACATCAACGACACGATTAACAACAACGCCATTACGGCTTTTACCATAATGCTGGCGTTTAAGATTAGAGTAACTAATGACAGATCAGTTTCCACCGAAAATCTCCATGCTTATTCCCTTGGGCAGCGGTTTGGGTGTAAATGTGCTGGCGGACAAACTGACAACGCGAATTTGCGCGTCGCACAATAAAACGGTGTTATCCTCTGCCGGGGTTATTTTTTGTTCAAATGTGATGCTTGCTTTACCGGTTTTGGCAATGCCGGCGGTCACATTAAGTAGTTGGTTGAATCGTGCTGGTTTGCGGTATTCCACTTGCGCAGAACGCACCGCGAAAATGAGATCGTGTTTTTCGACTAAATAATCCTGCTCCACCCCCATTGCCCGCAGCCATTCCGTTCTAGCTCTTTCCATAAATTTCAAATAGTTAGCGTAATAAACCACGCCACCATTGTCAGTATCCTCATAGTAGACACGTACCGGCCACATAAATTCCTTCACTGGTTATTTTTTCTCCACATGCTCATTGGCAAATAAATCGCCGCTATCCTGTTCCAATAGTGGCTGCAAAATTTCAGTCCTTTTCGGCGCGGCCAATCCGAAATGCAAATACGCATTGACCGTGGCCACCCGGCCCCGGGAAGTGCGCATTAAAAATCCCTGTTGGATGAGAAATGGTTCCAGGACGTCTTCGATGGTGCCTTTTTCTTCTCCAATGGCAGCCGCTAGATTATCCACACCCACCGGCCCGCCGTCGAATTTTTCTATTACTGCCAATAAGAGTTTGCGGTCCAGCATGTCGAAACCGTGTACATCCACATCAAGCAAATCCAATGCCCGCGACGCCACGTTGTCGGAAATATGACCATCGGCCTTAATTTGCGCATAATCACGCACCCGGCGCAACAAGCGATTGGAGATTCGGGGTGTGCCCCGGGAGCGTTTGGCGATTTCCTGCGCACCTTTTACATCGATGGCCACATCCAGGATGTTTGCCGAGCGTCGCACAATGTGGGTCAAATCGTCCGCCGAATAAAACTCCAGACGCTGCACGATACCAAACCGGTCACGCAACGGAGACGTGAGCAAGCCCGCGCGGGTGGTCGCTCCCACCAAGGTAAATGGCGGCAAATCCAGCTTTACCGAGCGGGCCGCCGGGCCTTCGCCAATCATGATGTCCAGTTGATAATCTTCCATGGCGGGATAGAGGACCTCTTCCACCACCGGGCTCAAGCGGTGAATTTCATCCACAAACAATACGTCGTGGGGCTCCAAATTAGTCAGCAAGGCGGCTAAATCGCCGGGTTTTTCCAGCACCGGTCCTGAAGTCTGTTTCAGACCGACCCCCATTTCGCTGGCGATAATGTGCGCCAACGTGGTTTTACCCAATCCTGGCGGTCCAAATATCAAGGTATGGTCCAGCGCTTCGTGGCGCTGCCTGGCGGCGGAGATAAAAATAGTCATTTGCTCACGCACCGCCGGTTGACCAATATATTCACCCAGCGTTTTCGGCCGTATGGCGCGGTCCATGGCTTCTTCGCGGTGTTCCCCACCCACAGGGTGTGCGCTGATCAGTCGGTCGGGTTCAATCATGCGGTCGGGTGTCCTTTCGTCGGTGTTTGTCGTGAGAGCGTCGTGTTGGCTATGTTTGGCTTACGTTGGATATTGTTCCGTTCTATTGTGAGACGGATTTTAATGCCTGGCGAATAATGTCTTCGCTGGGTTTATCTTTACTGTCCACGGCATTGACCATTCGGCTGGCTTCCTGGGGTTTGTATCCTAACGCAATCAAAGCGCTGATGGCATCTTTGACGGCGTCGGACCGCCCAGGTACAGCGGGCCCGGATTCGATACCCACCCCAGCCTGGTCACCGGGCTCCAGGTTTAACGCCGGCAGGCGGTCGCGCATTTCCACAATCAAGCGTTCGGCGGTTTTTCGTCCCACACCGGGCACGCGAATGAGCCTGGCAACGTCATTGTGCTGTATGGTGTGGGCAAACTCGCCGGCCGCCATTCCCGACAACAACGCCAAAGCCAGCTTGGCGCCCACACCGGAAACCTTAATCAATGTTCGGAACATCAACCGTTCTTGTTCGGACACGAAGCCATACAACAGCTGTGCATCTTCGCGCACCAGCAAATGGGTATGCAGTATGACCTCATTACCCACCTCGGGTAATTCGTAAAACGTCGTCATTGGGGCTTCCAATTCATAGGCCACGCCACCCACATCCACGAGCAAGCCCGGCGCGTGTTTGGTCAGCAGTATTCCGCGAAGTCGCCCTATCATAAAAGTTAACGAAACCGGCCCCTGGCCATGCCTCGCACACCTTGCATTTGGTTCAAAGTATTGCGGGTATTGGCATGGCACAAGGCTGCGGCCAGCGCATCAGCGGCGTCGGCTTGAGGGGAGCCGGGCAAATTCAGCAGCACGCGCACCATATGCTGCACTTGAGTTTTAGCGGCATTGCCTTTACCCACCACCGATTGCTTGATTTGCGTAGGAGAGTATTCACACACCGGGATGGCATGTTGGGTGGCCGCGCAAATGGCTGCACCACGGGCCTGGCCCAGTTTTAACGCGGAATCGGCATTGCGGTGCATAAACACTTTTTCGATGGCCAGTTCATGGGGGGTAGTATCCTGCACCAGTTCAAAAATAGCATCAAAAATGGTTTTGAGTTTGTCACCGATATTCTCGTCATATACCCGGACACAGCCGCTGGTAACATAGACACTGCGGCGACCATCGGTATCGACAATGCCGTAACCGGTAATCCTGGACCCTGGATCAATACCCAGTATGCGAATCACAATTGGGCCATGACCTCGTCCGAAAAATCTGCATTGGTATGGACATTTTGCACATCATCCAGGTCTTCCAACATATCCACCAGCTTGACCACGGTTTGCGCATTTTCCAGATCCAGATCCACATTTGTGGACGCCTGCATGATTACGTCAGAATGCTCCGGAGGAAACCCGGCTTCGCTCATCGCCTCTTTCACCGCCAGGAACGCTTCAAATGGCGTGCTGACGTCAATGCTGCCATCATCGTTAGTGACCACATCGTCGGCGCCCGCTTCCAATGCCGCTTCCATGATAGCGTCTTCATCACTGCCCGCGGGGTAGGTTAATAACCCGATTTTGGAAAATAAATAGGCGACCGAACCGCTGGTGCCCAGATTGCCTCCGTGCTTGGAAAAGGCGTGCCTGACTTCCGACACTGTACGATTGCGATTGTCCGTCAAACATTCCACCAAAACCGCTACGCCATTGGGACCGTACCCTTCATAGACGATTTCTTCGTAATTCTCCGCTTCCAGCTCGCCGGCGCCGCGCTTAATGGCACGCTCGACGGTATCGCGAGTCATATTGTTGCCCAACGCTTTGTCGATGGCGGCGCGTAACCGCGGATTGGATGCCGGATCACCACCGCTTATGCGCGCGGCAACGGTGATCTCCCTGATCAGTTTAGTGAATAATTTACCGCGTTTGGCATCTTGCGCACCCTTGCGGTGCTGAATATTAGCCCACTTACTATGACCTGCCATGAACCCCTCTTAAATTTGTATAAAATAGTGTAGAGTTTACCATCGGATCCGGCTTAGAGCGAGGTCCAAACCCCAGACGCTTCACCGGCAATACGATATTCGGGAATTGCATGGTTGGTAACACAGTGTGACCGCTGGTCACTCCGGAAATGGTTTAAATGAACTCAGTCGCTTTACCGGAAGAATTCGTTCAACGCCTGCAGTACATTGTTCCCGATGATCAATGGCAAGCGGTTTTTTCGAGCTTTTCGGAGAAAAAACCCACCGTTTTGCGCATCAACACCATCCTGGCCGACCCAGACAAACTCATCAGAAAACTACGCGCAGAAGGATTCGATGTTCAGCCAGTAACTTGGAAACCCGACGCCATTTTAGTACCCCACGAGCAGCGCCGCGGGATTTTGGATAGCCACTGGTATAAAAAAGGCCAGCTTTACAGCCAGGGTCTGTCCAGCCAGCTTGCGCCCCTGCTGTTGGAACCCAAACCCGGAGAAGAAATTCTGGATTTATGCGCGGCGCCGGGTGGTAAAACACTGCAGATGGCTTGCATGATGAAAGATTCCGGTCGCATTGCCGCGGTAGAAAAATCCAAAACCCGATTTTTCAAACTCAAAGCCAATTTAAAACATCAACAAGTGAGCTGTGTGGATTTGTATCTAACCGATGGTGCGGGTGTGTGGCGCAAAACACCCGAACGTTTCGACCGTGTACTGCTGGATGCACCATGTTCTACCGAGGCACGTTTTAAAGCGAATAAACCCAAAACCTTCGAACACTGGAAGCTTAAAAAAATCAAAGAAATGGCGAATAAACAAAAAGCCTTGATCAGATCCGCCATCAAATGCCTGAAGCCAGGTGGAATACTGGTGTATTCGACTTGCTCGTTTGCCGCCGAGGAGAATGAAGCCATCATCCACCACGCCCTCAAACACTTTCAGGACGCCATCCAAGTCGAGCCGTTCAGCTTAGCCATTGAAAACACCCAAGCCGGACTATTGAGCTGGCAAGGAAAAGAATTCAATCCCCAAGTGCAGCGAGCAGTGCGCATCCTTCCCAATGAGA
>JAJDNG010000210.1 GCA_022340845.1 Gammaproteobacteria bacterium
GCGTAAATGGAACCCGGGATATCTACACGATTGGCGGCGCCGACCGGGTGGTACACGTAGTTCCCGACTTGACCAAACTGGCCGGGTTTGGAATCACCTTTTCCGATTTGCGTAACGCCTTGCAACTCAGCAACCAGTCACATTCCGGTAGCGGCGAAATTGTCAACGACAACAAAACCATTGCCGTGCGTACCGGCCAATACCTGACGAATGTCGATGATGTGGCCTCGCTGGTGGTGGCGGTATATGACGATAAACCCGTGTTCCTGAGGGATATCGCCAGCGTTACCCTGGGGCCGGATCAGCCGGAGGAATACGTATGGTTTGGGACCGGTCCGGCCGCGGTGGATAAAGCCATTACCGTTTCAGGTGAGTTTCCGGCGGTCACCATCGCCGTAGCAAAAAAACCCGGCACCAATGCTGTGGTAATAGCCGATCAACTCATCGAGCGTTTTAAGCAATTACAGGGCATCTTCGTACCGGACAATATTAACGTCACCGTAACACGCGACTACGGCGTCACCGCCAACGACAAAGCGCAAAAGTTAATCAGCAAGCTGATGTTTGCCACGGGATCGGTGGTGTTGCTGGTGTTGTTCACTTTGGGGTTTCGTGAAGCATTCATCGTGGGCGTAGCCGTGGTTATTACCCTGGCGGCGACGTTGTTTGCCTCGTGGGCCTACGGATTCACCATCAACCGGGTATCGCTGTTTGCGTTGATTTTTTCCATCGGCATATTGGTGGATGATGCCATCGTGGTAGTGGAAAATATACATCGCCACATGCAGAAAGGCGGCAAAAGCCTGCTGGAATCCATTCCGTTGGCAGTGGATGAAGTCGGTGGGCCGACGATATTGGCGACGTTTACCGTTATTGCCGCCTTGCTGCCTATGGCATTTGTAACGGGCTTGATGGGCCCGTACATGAGTCCCATTCCCATTAACGCCAGTATGGGAATGCTCATTTCACTGGCAGTGGCGTTCGTGGTGACGCCGTGGATGGCGCTGAAATTATTGCATCGCCACGTGGGTAAATCTCACAATGAACAAGAGCAGCAAGGGATACTGTACCGGATCTTTAAAAAGGTGATGAGTCCTATGCTCAACGGCCGTCGCGGCGCGCCCCGGCGCTGGTTGATGACCGGCGTCATTTTGATATTGATCGCGGGCTCGGTAGCGTTGCCGGTGTTTCAATCGGTGGTGCTGAAGATGCTGCCATTTGATAATAAATCCGAACTTCAGATCGTGGTGGATTTGCCGCAAGGCTCCAGCGTGGAGCAGACCGCCAGGGTGCTCGGTGATATCGCCGCCTACGTAGCGACCGTACCGGAAGTGACGGACTATCAAGCGTATGCCGGCACGGCCTCGCCCATTAATTTCAATGGCCTGGTACGCCAGTACTATCTACGCAATCTTCCTCATCAAGGCGATATTCAAATCAATTTGCAGGCTAAACACGATCGGGATCGCCAAAGCCACGACATTGCCTCGTCCATACGCGCGCGGGTGCAAGCCATTGGCAAAGGCTATGGTGCCGATATCAAGGTTGTAGAAGTACCGCCGGGTCCGCCGGTAATGGCGCCGATTGTTGCTGAAGTGTACGGCATCGATTACGACGGCCAACGGCGCCTGGCGAAACAAATTCGGGGTGTTTTTGAACGCACTCAGGATATCACCGATGTGGACGACAGTGTGGAAGACGCATCGCCAAAATTTATCGTTACGGTGGACAGGCAAAAAGCCGCCTTGGCCGGCGTATCCCAGCAAAGTATTGTGGCCGAGATTGCCACCGCCGTCGACGGTGACGATGTCAGTTATTTGCACGGCAATGATGTGAAATATCCAACGCCGATTCGGGTGGAAGCCTCAGTGGCGGATAAGGCGCAAATCGACGCCTTCCTGGCGTTAAAAGTGCGTAGCACATCGGGAGAAATGGTGCCGTTGTCTGAATTGGTCACGGTAACCGAAAGCGAGCGGGAGCAGGCTATTTATCACAAGGATCTACTGCCGATGACATTTGTCACCGGGGACTTGGCTGGCGAACTGGACTCCCCACTGTACGGTATGTTTGATATCTTCGCGCAGCTGACGTCAATGCGCTTTGACGATAAATACGATTTACAGCAGTATTTTATCAATCAACCGGAAAACCCATACAACTACGGCATTAAATGGGATGGCGAATGGCAAGTTACCTATGAAACTTTCCGCGATATGGGTATTGCTTATGCGGTGGGTATTGTGTTGATTTATTTATTGGTCGTCGCTCAGTTTCGATCTTATTTTACACCCATTATTATTATGGTACCCATTCCACTGACAGTGATCGGCGTTATGCCCGGCCATGCGCTATTAGGAGCGCAGTTCACGGCCACCTCCATGATCGGCATGATCGCCTTGGCCGGTATTATCGTGCGCAATTCTATTTTGTTGGTGGATTTTATACGCCAGCAATGCGAGGAATGTGTGTCGTTGCAGGAAGCCGTGATTCGGTCCGGAGCGGTCCGGGCCAAACCCATTATCTTGACCGGCCTGGCCGCCATGCTGGGCGCGTTTTTCATTTTGGATGACCCCATCTTCAATGGTCTGGCCATTGCCTTGATATTCGGTGTATTGGTATCGACACTATTGACGCTGCTGGTTATTCCCATCATGTATTACGCGTTTAATTACAAAAAGGTGGAGGCCGCCGAAAAAACCACAAATGTGGAGTAAATCAGGTAGATGTCGGGAAAATGGCTATTCTATAGAGAATTTATGCCATTAAACGTTTCTATTACTGGGATTAGTTGCTATTATCAAGGGATCATTCTAAATTCCGAAGGTCACGTATATGGCTGATAGAAGACTGCATGTTTTTTTCACCGTTGCCCGCTTGTTGAGCTTCACCAAGGCCGCCGAAACCCTTCACATGACTCAACCGGCGGTCACTTTCCAAGTGCGCCAGTTGGAAGAACACTTCAATACCCGGCTGTTCGATCGTACCCACAATCGCATCAGTCTCACCGAAGCCGGACAAAAAGTTTACGAGTACGCTGAGCGTATATTCCAGCTTTACAATGAGTTGGAGAATTCGGTGCGCGAGCTAACGGGCGATATAAGTGGCGTGTTGATCCTGGGGGCCAGTACCACCATTGCCGAATACATGTTGCCGGCGTTATTAGGCGATTTCAAAGCCAAATATCCAGACGTCAACTTACGCTTAAAAGTGTCCAATACCGACGGCATCGTATCCATGGTCGAGCACAATGTCATTGACTTGGGCGTGGTAGAGGCGCCAGTCACCAATAAAAATCTTGCCGTGGATGTGTGCCGCACCGACAGACTGGTGGCCATCGTGCCGCCAAACCATGCGCTGGCCGAACACGATACCGTACCACTCAGCTCCATTGTGGAATATCCCTATATTTGCCGTGAAGAGGGTTCGGGTACCCGCGAAGTGGTGCTGGAGTATTTGCGTGAAGCGGGATTCGATCCGAGCCAGTTAAATATCATCATGGAGCTGGGCAGCCTGGAAGCATTGAAAGGCGCGGTGGAATCCGGAATAGGCATTAGCATTGTATCCCGTGCCACTTTAGTCAAAGAAATCAAACTGGGCACATTAAAAGTGCTGGAACTGGAACCACCCATGGAACGGCCGTTTTCGTTTGTCCATCAAAAACACAAATTTCGACAGCGGGCCATGGAAGAGTTGCTGGACTTCGCACGCAAATATTGTGAAACCCATCAAAACATCGAATAAACACAATTATTTTTACAACTCTATAACTCCAGTTTAGTGTGCTGTATGAACTTCGATGCAGCGCATTTTACTTGCGCCGATGAAACCAATAGAAAAAAAACTATTAAAGCTGTTTAGCCGCCTGGGTGCGCCTGAGCGGGATATGTTACTGGGATTCGCCGAATTTCTCGTGGCCCGCACGCAAGACTCTGTCCAAGAGCAGCCAGCGGTTCCCCAACCGCTGGACATTCCACGTCCGGAACAGGAATCCGTGGTGGCCGCCATTAAACGATTGTCGTCCACCTATCATATGTTGGACGACACCAGCTTGCTCAACGAAGCCTCCATTTTGATGTCGCAACATGTTATGCAAGGGCGGGAAGCTGAACACGTGATCAACGATTTACAAGCGTTGTTCGACCGGTTTTATCAGGACTTGCTGGCCGAGCTTGACGACGTGCTCGAGAATGATCGCAAATGATTAACATTCTACGCAGTTGGTACGAACGCAATTTTTCGGACCCGCAGGCGGTGATATTACTGATATTGCTGCTAAGCGGATTTTTAGTGGTTATTTACATGGGCAGTATGCTGGCGCCGTTGTTAACCAGTATTGTACTGGCGTATATGATGGAGCCCGTGGTTACCTTGCTGCAAAAATACCGTGTACCCCGGCTAATCGCCGTCATCGTGGTTTGTGTGTTATTCATCGTGTTAGCCATGTTAATCCTGTTGTGGCTGGTTCCGGTGTTGTCCAATCAAATCACGCAATTGATTCAGGAACTGCCTAAACACTTCGAAAAAGGCCGGCATGCGTTGCTGGCATTGCCTGAATCCTACCCGCAATTGTTCGACGAAAAGCAAGTCAACGAAATCATGGTGGCTATCAGCAGTCAAATCACCGGATTAGGTCAGAAATTCCTTTCTTTTTCATTGGCCTCCATACCCGTAATGTTCGCGCTGGTCATTTATTTGTTTTTGGTCCCGTTGCTGATTTTCTTTTTCCTAAAAGACAAACACGTCATACTGAATTGGATAAACCGCTATCTGCCCAAAGAAAGGGGTTTAGCCGCAAAAGTCTGGGTAGAAATGGACCAGCAAATCGGTAATTACGTACGCGGTAAAATTGCCGAAATCGTTATCGTCGGCGGTGCCAGTTATGTTGTGTTTCTGGCCATGGGGTTGAACTATTCCATGTTGCTGGCGGTGTTGGTCGGGTTGTCGGTGATCATTCCCTTTATCGGGGCTGCGGCAGTGACCATACCGGTGGTAATGATCGCTTATTTTCAATGGGGATGGAGTGCGGATTTTTTCTACGTGGTGCTGGCTTATAGCATCGTCCAGGCCGTGGACGGCAATGTCCTGGTGCCGTTGCTGTTTTCCGAAGCCGTCAACCTGCATCCCGTGGCCATTATCGCGGCGGTGTTGGTGTTTGGCGGTTTGTGGGGGTTGTGGGGCGTATTTTTCGCCATTCCATTGGCGACCCTGGTCAAAGCGGTTCTCAGTGCCTGGCCAACGGCGCAGAAACAGAAAAAAGAGGTTCCGGAAGAAGAGGCAGCGGCCTAGGGTAGGGGCGTTGCTCGTTTAGCTTAACGCTTTCACCGCTTGCAATACTTCGTCCACATGGCCCGGTACTTTCACTTTGCGCCACTCTTTTTGCAACACGCCTTTGGCATCGATTAGAAAAGTGCTTCTTTCTATGCCCATCACTTTCTTGCCGTACAGGTTTTTCTCTTTGATGACATCGAATAGCCGGCACAGTTCTTCGTTCTCATCGGACAGCAATTCGAAATTGAAACCTTGTTTTTCTTTGAATTTTTCATGGGATTTGATGCTGTCGCGCGACACGCCAAAAATCACGGCACCGGCACGTTTGAATTTGGATTGTTGATCCCGAAAATCCTGACCTTCCCGGGTGCAGCCGGGGGTGCTGTCTTTGGGATAAAAGTACAACACGACTTTTTGGCCTTTCAGAGCGGAGAGTTTGATGGATTGCTCTCCGGTGGCGGGTAATTCGACGTTGGGGATTTTTTTACCGATCGCAACACTCATGGTGAATTGTCCCGTGGTTATGCGCTGTTTAGCTTTTAAGGGGTTCGATAATAGCGTCCATATTGAGGTCGTCGCAAAAATCCAGAAAATCCTCCCGCAACGCTGAGATTCTCACTTCCGCCGGAATATCCACAATCATAGCCATGGAAAACATGGATGTACCCGTGTGAGCGGCGGCATAACGGTTTGTATTCAGTTCGTGAATGTTGATTTCCCGGGCGGAAAAAAAGCTCGCAATTTGATACACAATACCGGGATGATCGATGGCTACCACCTCCACGGAATAGGGAATTAAATTATTCGCCTGAGTCCTGCCTTCGGTGCGTGCCGCGGTAATGGTGAGATCCAGTTTTTCCCGTAATGCAGGCAGCGAATCTTCCAATTTGACCAACTCGTTCCATTTGCCGCCCACCATTAACATCACCGCAAATTCTCCCCCCATGACCATCATTCGGCTGTCTTCGATATTGCATCCACAGTCCATAATGGCCATAGAGAGTTTGTCGACGATGCCGGGCTTGTCTTTGCCTAACGCTGTTATCACTAAATAGTTGTCCATATCAGCCACCTTTTATCGCATTAGCTTACCACCTTCTTGCCGGCAAAATCACCATTGTAATGGATCCGGCTGAGTTTTCCTTTAACACCCACCGGCTTCCACGGATTCACCAGCCACCACCTAACCGGCTGCGAATTTCGCATGCCACGACTTCACTTGCCACAAATAGTCTAGCCCAGTACCATTAGCCTTTTGAAGCCGATGGTGGCCGGCCCGGCCGGTATTTTTGCCACGAATACAACCGCTAATAACCAGAATGATTCGGAGAATGTCCATGTTTCATGGCAGTATGGTGGCATTAGTCACCCCAATGCACGAAGACGGTTCTTTAGACTACGACAGTCTGGATCGTCTGGTGGAATTTCACATTGAAAACCAAACCGATGCCATTGTGGCTGTCGGGACCACCGGTGAATCCGCCACCTTAGATGAAGAAGAACATTGCCATACCATCGCCCGAGTCGTCAAAAAAGCCGCAAAACGCGTTCCCGTGATTGCGGGTACCGGCTCGAATTCCACCTCAGAAGCCATCAACCTCACTCGCTGCGCCATGGAGGCCGGTGCCGATGCCTGTTTGCTGGTCACGCCTTATTACAATAAACCGACCCAGGAAGGCTTGTATCTGCATTATAAGCGCATCGCCGAAGCTGTGCCCGTGCCGCAAATATTATACAATGTGCCCGGGCGAACCGTGTGTGATATGTTACCCGAAACCGTGGCCCGTCTGGCGGAGATTTCCAACATTGTCGGCATTAAGGAAGCCACCGGCAACGTGCAACGCGGCAAAGAAATTATCGATAAATGCGGTAACAAGCTTGATGTCTATAGCGGCGATGACGCCACCGCCCTGGAGTTGATGCTGCTAGGCGGTAAAGGGGATATTTCCGTTACGGCAAACGTGGCGCCAAAGGCCATGCATGACATGTGTGCGGCTGCACTCAGGGGCGAGCGGGCCGAAGCGGAAAAAATCAATCAGACCTTGATGGCGCTGCACAAAGACCTGTTCCTGGAAGCCAATCCAATCCCGGTAAAATGGGCATTGCATGAAATGGGCTTGATCGGAGACGGAATACGCTTACCGTTGACTCATTTGTCTGACAAATATCATGATCAAGTCCGTCAGGCATTAAAACAAGCCAATCTTTTGTAAACCTTACACAATAAAAGTTAGTAAACACTCATGAAGCGAATCGCTGTAAATAGATCTGCGCGTTTGGCGCTGTGGTACGGTTGTTGTTTATTGATTATCTTTTTAAACGCCTGCGGCAGCAACCAGCAAAAACGCGAACCTGACTATCGTCAGGCGCAAACCATGCCCGAATTACAAGTCCCCGATGACCTGAAAAAACCCACCGAGCACCGGTCTATGATGGATGTGCCGGAAAAGCTGGACACGGGAGAGATCCCCGATGACCTTGAGCAGCCGCCTACCGTCGGGGGAATCAATCTTGAGGACGACGAGCAAAAAACCAAGGTGGCCTCGGAGGATGAAGAAGAGGCGGTTGAAAGCAAAAAAGAACTGCAAAGTGAAATCGTTTTCAATTCCGATAACACCCAAATGCTGAAGGTAAAAGGCGATATTGATACCGTTTGGCCAAGAGTAGCTAGCGCTGTGAAAAAAATTGGTTTTACCATTGACGACAGTAACCGCGGTAAATTTTATTATTCCATTTCCCGCGAATTCGAGCGCGTGCAAACAATGCAGGATCCATCCAAACCTGTGGAAATGGGGCTTGAAACGCCCACGGAGAAACACCTGATTTATGTGGAGCCTGGGGAAGCGCATATCGAAATCACCGTGCGTAATTTAAAAAGCGAAACAGAAGGCACGGTCCTGGCGAATCAAATATTGCAGCAAATTAAAGGGAATATTGAAAAGCCTTAAAACATCCGACACATAAAGGATACAGTACACTAGTGCGATTCGCTTCATTGGGCAGCGGTAGCCGGGGGAATTCATTGGTGGTGCAGCAACATCACACCACGGTGTTAATCGATTGTGGATTTTCCATTAAGGAAGTCAAACGTCGTCTGGCGAATCTTAGTCTGGATGTGGACGCCATCAGCGCAATCGTGGTGACTCACGAGCATACGGATCATATCAGCGGAGTAGGGGCGTTGGCGCGAAAATATCAGGTACCGGTGTATTCCACGGTCGGGACGTGCATGGCTTCCGCGTGGGGTGAAATACCCAGTGAAATCCACGTGACGCCCGATCAGCCGCTTGCCATAGGGGATCTGGAGTTGCGGCCGTTTCCAGTGCCGCATGACGCCAGGCAGCCTTGCCAGTATGTTGTCAGTGACGGCGACCGCAGGTTGGGCATATTGACCGATACCGGCAGTATCACTCCGCATATTACAGCGCAATTAACCCAGTGCGATGCCATGGTGCTGGAATGCAATCATGATTTGGAGTTGTTGCGGGACAGCGATTACCCTGAGCATTTGAAACAACGCATTGCCAGCTACTATGGCCATTTAAGTAATCAACAAGCCGCTGATATGATCCGCCGAATCGATGTGTCCAGATTGAAACACCTAATCGCGGCGCATTTGAGTGAAAAAAACAACACGCCGGTTCTTGCCCGGCAGAATTTGTGTGAAGCATTAAGCTGTTCTTCTGACTGGATTGGCATTATTGACCAGCAGCAAGGACTCAATTGGCGCGAAATTTAACCCTTTGAAGGCAGGATGACACTATGAACAAACTTGAACCATTGTATTCCGGCAAAGCCAAATCCGTGTACTTGACCGACGATGTTGACAAATTGATTTTGCATTTTCGTAACGACACCTCCGCGTTTGACGGGGAGAAAATGGAAAAACTGGAACGCAAAGGCGAAGTCAATAACCGCTTTAACGCCTTTATTATGCAAAAGCTGGAGGAGGCGGGGGTGCCCACCCATTTCGAAAAGCTGTTGTCAGCCGAAGAATCGCTGGTAAAACGCTTAGAAATGATGCCGGTGGAATGCGTAGTGCGCAATATAGCCGCGGGCAGTTTGTGCAAGCGCTTGGGCGTGCAAGAAGGCATGGACCTCAGTCCGCCGACCTTTGAGTTTTTTCTCAAAAACGATGCGTTACACGATCCCATGATCAACGAATATCATATTCGCGCGTTCGGCTGGGCTACAGATGAGCAAATTACCGCCATGCAAAATCTCACATTCACAGTCAACGATGTTCTCAAGAAATTGTTTTTAGACGCTGGGTTGTTGCTAGTGGACTACAAACTGGAATTCGGTGATTTCCACGGCCAAACGGTATTGGGCGACGAATTCACGCCCGACGGCTGTCGTTTGTGGGACTCAGAAACTCGTAAAAAACTGGATAAAGACCGCTTCCGCCAAGGCCTGGGTGGCGTAGTTGAAGCGTATGAAGAAGTGGCCCATCGTTTGGGTGTACCCTTAAGTTAGTGCGCACGTAACTTTTCCTACCTTACCAAGGACGTCAGCGATGAAGAAAAACCAGATGTTTCATTTCGCCAGCTCAGCCGTTTTTCTGTTATTGACTACTGTGACAGTCAATGCCGCTGAACTGAAACTGGTAGCTGATGAATGGCCCCCGTTCACTTCCGCACAGCAAGGGCAACGGATTGCCGTGGATTTAGTGCAAACCGCGTTGCAAAACGCGGCTGTGGACACCAAAGTGAAAATATTACCTTGGCAAGAGGTATTAAGCGGCATCAAAGCGGACAAATACGATGCAATTGTCGCTGCGTGGAAAACGCCGGAGCGAGAACAATACCTGTTATTCTCCCGAGCTTATTTGGAAAACCGCATTGATCTCATCGGCCGGCAAGACAACAAAATCCGTTTTGATAACATCGAGCAACTTAAGGGAAAAAAAGTGGGTGTGGTTTCAGGCTATGCCTACGGCAATGAAATAACCAACAACAAAGACATTATACAAGTACCGGGCGCTACTGTGGCGGATAATATCAAAAAGCTATTGGGCGGTGAGGTGGATTTTATCCTGGCTGATGCCCTCGTCGCCCAGGCGATTAAAGAACATCTCCCACCTGAGATTACCGAAAAATTGTATATATACGACAAAGAGGTTGTGACTCAAGGTTTGTATTTTGCCGTTCGTAAAAATCTTCAAAACGCCCAGCCACTGTTGGATAAGTTTAACAAAGCCATTGAGCAGATGATTGCCGACGGTACGTACAACAAGATTTTAGGGTTTACCTGGCTGGTAGCAGATAGCAATTCGGATGGCGTTTATGAATACATCGCAGGCGGAAATTTGTCTTCGGCTGGTAAAGACCCTGCTGAGTTTCAGGCGGGGTACGCGTTGTTTGGCGATAGTGCGGATACCATCCAAACAGAGGAAAATTTACCAGACATGCCGTCCAAAAAGCCTCTATTGAAGTACCGTGTATTAAATCAGGAGTACAATTCCTGGGATGACGCCAAGCAAGCCATAGATCAAGCTCGGGAAGAAGGTGTGTCTCCTTATGAAGATACCTCAGGGACGTTTGATTTTTTAATAGGGAAGTTTTAGTTCACGGTTATCGAAGATTACGAAGCAAAATAGTTATTAAGCTTGTTTTTCACTTCGTGATCGTCGTGTTGAATATTTTTTATACCTGCCAGTTAAACGGTGGTTACGGACATGAATTGGCTAATATCCACATTGTCGATTTGCGCGGGGGATAAAAATTGTTGGGCATAGTCCCGATAGATTCCCGAGGACAAAAACAAATCAAACAACTGCGGGCAAATATGACCATCGTTGCGCATGAAACTCATAATTCTCAGTGATTCACTCAAGGTTTTGGCTTTTTTATAAGGGCGGTCCGACGCGGTTAAGGCTTCGAATATGTCGGCAATGGCCATGATGCGCTCCGGCACGGACAAATCGGCGGCCTGCAATTTGCGTGGGTAACCGCTGCCGACCAGTGTCTCATGATGGTTGCCGGCCCAGGTGGGTACGCGGCGCAGTTCTTTGGGGAACGGCAGTTTGTTTAGCAAAATGATGGTTTGCACGATGTGCTCATTGATCTTGAAGCGATCCTCCGCGGTTAAGGTGCCGCGCGCTACGCTGAGATTGTAAAGTTCGCCGTAGTTAAATGCGTTTTCCGGTACGTCCATACGGAATCCGTAGGGATTGTCGCCAAAGGGCTGGCCATTGTCGCCACGTGGTACAATGTGCTCCGGTTTATCCGACAATAACGTTTCTTCCATCGGTAATGATTTAGCCGATTCACGTTGTTTTCGCGCTAACTCTTCATAGGATAAACCAATGCGATCATCGAAATGACGCAGCCAAGTCTGTGAACCTAACCTTTGTAGCCGTTCGATCTCCTCCGGCGACATAAACTCACCGCCGACGTTGCACTCGGCAACGAACGCATAATCCTCTTGCAGTTGTTCTAGTTTTACAGCCAATTTGTCATTTTCATTGCCTGACATATTACCGGCGAGTTTTCTGAAATGTGCGATTTGCGTATCGCGCCACAACACTTCAAACCGCATGCGGATTTCATGCAGCCGATTATAAATACATTCCAACTTAGTGGCCTTGTCAACCACATACTCCGGCGTGGTGACTTTGCCACAATCGTGTAACCAACTGGCGATGTGCAATTCGTACCATTCATCATCACTGAGTCGAAACGATTTAAACGGCTCTGTTTCGCTGTGGTGTGCAGCCTCCGCGAGCATACGGGCCAACTCGGGGACACGTTGGCAATGGCCGCTGGTATAAGGCGACTTAGCGTCTATAGCGCCTGCAATCAACTGAATAAAAGAATCCATGAGATCTTTTTGTGCCTTGAGCAGGCGGCGGTTGTCCAAAGCAATTGCCGCCTGAGAGGAAAGTGCTTCCACGTATGACACAATCTCTGGTTTAAACTCTATAATACTATCGTCGTTTTTATTGCGTGCATTGACTAACTCCAAAGCGCCGATAATTTCACCTAGTCGATTTCGCAGTGGCAACGACAGCAGCGAGCGGCAGCGGTAATCTCCGCGATCATACCGTTCCCTCAGATAACGGCAATCAAAACGCATATCTTGTGTGGCGTCATCAATGACTACGGTCGTTCCGTTCAACACCACATGGTGCTCAATGAGATTCGTTTCCTGGTTATTAGGCAATGAAATCTCCGCAAAAGGCACGTCGGTTTTGCTGGTGCCGCCGCAATACAAATCAATAGGTTTATTGTAGGCAAAACTCACATTGGCTACTTGTGTTTCGTCGTCGTATAAAAGGATGGCTCCGCCATCGGCGTTACACACATTGCGCGCTTCCATTAAAATGTTTTCCAGCAGCCGGTCAAAGTTCTTTTCAGCCGACAGCGATTTAGAAATCTCAATAAATTGTTGTATGGATGACTTCATGACAGCCATAGTCGTCGACAAGTCGTCCACTTCAATAATGCGGGAACGCAGCGAGAAGGGAGTGTCTAACTTGAATTCCCGGATATTTTCCGCTTCTGAGGCTAAGGCACGCAATGACTGAGACATCCGCCGGGCGATTGACCATGCAGCAAAAATCGCTAGCAGTAGTAGTCCCAAAGAAATCAATACGCTGTGGTTACGCACTGCTATAATTCCGGCGAGCAGTTCGTTTTGCGGTGCGAGCACAGTCAGATATATTTCCCGCCCACTGCGTATGTGCAACGGCGTGATTACGCCCATCCAAGTTTGATTGGCTACCGTAAAAGCCAATTTCCCCTCTTTTATCCCGGATCGAAAAATGTCATAAAACCTGTCGACAATTCTATTGCCCAGTTGGTTTAGGTGAATTTGTTGCAGTGAATTACCTTGCGCCTGTGCTGTGCTTGATTGAGCAACTTGCATCTCTTTGTTACTCGCCACTAATACGCCTTCTGAATTAAACGCGAATATCATGGAGGAAGGCGTAGTTTTTTGCGCGGTGAAGCCGGTTGAAAGTTCACTCAAAGTTATATCAGCGCCAATAACTGCGTTTCCGTTGGCGGTTCTCTGCGCTATGGTGGTACCGACTACATGGGTGCTGTGAAATACATAAAAGCCACTGGTGATCTGCTTGGAGGTTTCAACCGCCAGTTGGTACCAGCGGCGTTGGCGTGGATCAAAATCGGTGTTTTGAGGCTCACTATTACCGATCAATGTGCCATTCTCAGCATAGTAGAAGTAAGTTTGTAATGGTTTGCCTTTGCTCAACGAAATATTATTGATGGCAAATTCGGCTTGCGGCGGAGCACCCAGGGATTGTCTTATAGCATCATCATTGCGTATGGCTCTCACCAGGAACAACTCACCATTTTCATAACCAACATAAATGCTGGAGATATGTTTGGCCAAACGCAACGATTCGAAAAAATAGTTTAACAAGTTCTGGCGCTGGTGGATGGCAGTTGATTCAGATATTTCCAATTTTGCCGACAGAGCAACCAACGCTTCGGCAGGTCTGTATAATTCCTGAATATTAGAGGCGGTGAGTTGGGCGGTCCGCTCAAACATATCGTCAGCGGCAATTAAGGTGATTTTTTTGTTTTCCTGGAAGTTGTACCACACTAAACTCAATCCAAGTACAGTGATGAGCACGGTAAATACTGTGGCGATTTCCAGTTGCAGTGGGTAGCGGGTGATTGTTTTAGTCACAGTGTTATTCTTAATGGTTTGACTGACGCCGGTTGACATGACGGGTTCCTTTAGAAACAAAAGGTATAATAAATATTAACCACGAAGAACACGAAGGAATTTAACTGGAAAGCATACCAAAGTGTCTGAATTGTTTATCCATTTATCGGGTTTATAAACTTTTTCCCTCTTTGTGATGTTCGTGCGCTTAGTGGTAACTTAAATTACTGTGGTTTAAACCGGCGCATAGAATGTACCTTATTTTGTATCGCGTTTTTTCCCCGGAGCGGTGTCCCGTTGCACGGTTCCCGTTGAAGAATCTCGCGTCGTGCCTGGAACTGTATCGCGCGTGGTCGTTCCAGTGGAACTGTCTCTGGTTATAGAAGCAGCTGATGAGCCCCGTGTCACCCCAGGAGCCGTACCCCGCACTCCTTCGCCTTGCTTTCGCTCTTCGCGTTGTGCTTTCTCTTCAGCCTGTTCGGCTTCACGTGCCGCTACGCACGAGGGCAAATCATCGAACATTCGCAGACGTAGGCCGCCTGTGACCGATCGATCCGCATTGCCGAAGTCGCGGAATTTTGCTTCGCAATCTTTACGGCTAGGCCTTTTATTGGCACATTCCTCGATTTCTTTTTCGCGCAGCGGCGCTAACCGTTCCTGTCTTTCTTCCTCGCATTGCAATCGCAATTGTGCGGCTTGAGATACCTCCGCTATTGCCGGTATTGATGTGGCAATAAGGCCGGTAACCAAAACAGTTGAAAACAGAATAGGTTTCACTATGATATCCTCCAGATTCATATTCATCGTGTTTTAGTCTAATCCATTAAGCGTAATCGGTACAAAAACTGTCGTGGATGGAAATTATATTATGTGACTTTCAGGTTAGATGTTGATGGATATCAATGTTTGCAGTGAGTTTTATTGAGTCATATGTCGCGATTTGCCTCAAATGACCTTATAATCTAGCAGATTCATTGACAGAATAATCAAACCAAACCATGCGACCTGCGCCAATCGTTCACTAAAAGTACATAACTAAAAAGTGAATAGCCAAAAAGTAAAAACTATGACGAAACGAAACACTCTAATCATCGGGGGAAGTTTGGCGATATTATTAGCCATTGTATTCGTAGTTTTATCCCGCCAGCACACCGACCTAAAAGACAACTCAAATTCTTCTGTTGAAACATTGCAAGAACAGGTAACGCAGCGCTCGGAAAAATCCACACCCGTGTTAAGTGAAGCCACATATGTCGGCCGCCAACAATGCGCTTCATGTCATCCACAACAACTTAAACAATGGCAAGGCTCGCACCATGACCTTGCCATGCAGGAAGTCACGGCACAAAACGTATTAGGTGACTTTAATAACACCACATTCACATATTACGACGTGACTTCCAGTTTTTATAAAAAAGACGGTAAGTTTTACGTCAAAACCGACAATGCCGATGGCAAACTGAAAGAATTTGAAATCAAATACACCTTCGGTGTGACTCCGTTACAACAATATTTGATTGAATTCCCGCGCGGACGAATGCAGATGCTGAACGTGGCCTGGGATAGCCGTAGCAAAGAAGCGGGTGGGCAGCGCTGGTTTCATCTGTACCCCAACGAAAATGTCGATCATAGTGATGCACTGCATTGGACTGGTGTATTCCAAAACTGGAACAATATGTGTGCCGAGTGTCATTCTACAGAACTGAAAAAAAACTATGATTATGCAAGTGACACCTACAAAACCACTTGGTTTGAAATTGATGTGTCCTGCGAAGCCTGTCACGGGCCGGCATCCAATCATGTGAAATGGGCGCAAGCGCTTGCCGAAGGCGAGCAGTGGGAAGGTATAACAAACAAAGGATTGTTGGTGATTCTGGGCGACCCGAAAAATGGCCAATGGCAGTTAGGAAAGGGGCAAAATCATGCTTCCCGTACCGATCCGTTTGATACCGGCAAACAACTGCAAACCTGTGCGCGCTGCCACTCCCGGCGCGCGGTGTTTAACGACGACTACCGGCATGGACAGCCGTTAATGGACACTCATGTACCGTCCTTGCTCACCGAAGAATTGTATTACCCCGACGGACAAATCAAAGACGAAGTGTATGTGTACGGTTCTTTTATACAAAGCAAAATGTACCAGGCCGGCGTTATCTGCAGCGATTGTCATAATCCGCACAGTTTGCAATTAAAAGTACAAGGCAATGGATTGTGTACCCGTTGTCACAATGCGGATATTTTCGAAGCGCAAAAGCATCACCATCATCCGGAGAACTCCAGTGGGTCGCAATGCATTAGCTGCCATATGCCGCAGACCAAATATATGGTGGTGGATCCCCGTGCTGATCATAGTATGCGGATTCCGCGGCCGGATTTGTCGGATGAATTGGGTTCGCCAAACGCCTGCATCATGTGCCACACGAAGAAAAGCAATTCCTGGGCGGCTCAATCAATAGTTCAATGGCAAGGCGGTCAACAATCCCAGCCTAAACATTATGGCCAAATCCTTCATGCCGCGAGGAACGATCAGCCTCAAGCAGACATCGAACTGGCGCAATTGATTTTAGATACCAATCAACCGGGTATCGTGCGTGCTACCGCTTTGTCGATGCTACGAAACTACGCGTATCCAAGAATAGAGCAGCTATTGGATCAAGTGTACCAAGATCCTGATCCATTGATACGAAACTCCGTTGCGGAATATCTAGAAACCGTTGATCCCAGCATGCGGGTGAAACACGCCGGTGTTTTGCTGAACGACCCAGTGCGTGCGGTGCGCATGAGTGCTGCCCGTACCTTAATGGATACACCAGCCAATTTATTGAGCAAAGACCAACAAAAAGCTGTTCAGCAAGGAATCGAAGAATATTTGAGTGCGCAGCAATATAATGCTGACAGGCCAGAAGGCCGTACCAACCTTGGTAGTTTTTATATGGCTTTGAATAATCCCGACAAAGCGGAAGAATACTTTAAAGCCGCCATTGATCTTGGCCCTGCCTTAGCTCAGGCTTATGTTAATCTCGCTGATTTATACCGTTTACAACAGCGCGAACAAGAGGGCGAGGCGATATTACGTTTGGGTTTGAAGCAATCTGAGAATAAAGCACCTATTCATCATGCACTGGGATTGTTGTTGGTTAGGCAGCAAAAAATAGATGCCGCGTTGGCCGAGCTGAAGCAGGCGGCGGAGTTGGCCCCGAATCAGTCACGTTATGCTTATGTGTATGGGGTGGCACTGCAATCCAAAAGCTACGACGAAGCGATAAAATATCTAGAGAAAGCCAGTCAGAGGCATCCCGGGGATTTGAATATTTTATTTACCCTGGCTTCGTATTATTATGAGAATGACAATCCGGCTAAAGCAGAGGAATATACCGAAAAAGTACTGGTTCTTGCGCCGCAGCACCGCGGCGCGCAGCAGTTGATGATGATATTGAATCGATGAGTTAATGCAAGCGCAGCGCGGGATTTTCAGCTGCCCATCGGTCGCCGCCGCTCACAAACACCACCATGTCTCACACGTATAATTATACTGTGACTTTGGGGCGGGGCAACGCGCGATAGCAGGAAAACATCGTCTGGCGAAATATTTGCCTCTTTTTCCGTGTTATGTTAATTATTGGTTTTTCCGGGCGTAAGTCCATTTGGTTGTTCATCAAAAAGCATGTCAATTCCCCAGAATTCACCACAATCCAATGTCAATGACGAATATTGGATGCGCAAAGCATTACAGTTGGCTCAGCATGCCGAATCATTGGGTGAAGTACCAGTAGGGGCAGTACTTATCAAGGACAATCAATTAGTTGCAGATGGCTGGAACCGGCCCATATCGAGCCATGATCCTACCGCTCACGCTGAAATTGTTGTCTTGCGTAAGGCAGGGCATGAACTGCAAAATTATCGGATAGTCGATACCGTGCTGTATGTCACGCTGGAGCCGTGTGTGATGTGTGCCGGTGCGTTGATCCACGCTCGAGTAAAGCGCGTGGTGTACGGTGCCAGTGATCCCAAGGCAGGAGCGGGTGAAAGTGTATTCAATATCTTGCAAGATGACCGGTTTAACCATCGCATCGAAGTGACCAGCGGCGTTTTAGCGCAAGAATGCAGTCAGTTGCTTTCTCAGTTTTTTCAAGCGAGACGTAAAAAGTAGCATGTTGATTCGATTCGTTATTTACAGTGTGATTATTATTGCCATGGCAGCGTGTGATAAAGCGCCTGTGGAGCAAGCGCCAAATATAAAATCAAATTCCCGCGAAGAATCCAACGATATTTGGCGCGACGCCCCCTATGAACCCACCTGGGTGGATATGCGACTAATCAAGGTTGGGGAGCATACTTATTACGCTCAAGGCACGCCGGGTTCGGCGACTGAGCACGATGGTTTTATTTCCAATGCCGGGGTGGTGATTACCAACGACGGAGTCGTGTTGTTTGATGCGTTAGGCACGCCTTCGCTTGGCTATTTGTTATTGTCAAAAATCCGGGAATTAACCGACCAGCCAGTCCGCAGGGTGATTGCCAGTCATTACCACGCTGATCATATTTACGGATTGCAGGTGTTTAAAGACCACGCTGATGAACAAGGCGTCGAAGTCTGGGCGCCCAAAGGTGCCAAGGAGTACCTCGGCTCGGAGGCTGCCAAAAATCGCTTGAAAGAAAGACAAGAGTCGTTGTTTCCATGGGTGGACGACAATACCCGGATTGTGCCACCGGACGTGTATATTGAAAAGCAACAGCAATTCAGCCTAGGGGGAGTCCAATTTTCCATTGAGCCTCTAGGTTCCACCCATTCTCAGGGCGATATGATGCTACGGGTGGATAGCGATGGTGTATTGTTCTCCGGTGATTTGATCTTCCAGGGCCGGATTCCTTTTGTGGCAGGAAATACCACGGTTTGGCTGGAACAATTGCACCAACTTGATGTGGATAAAATCAACGTTATCGTACCCGGTCACGGTCAAGCGCTCACGGATGTTGTGCAAGCCGTTTCGTTTACCACGAGGTATTTACAATACCTGCACGATCAAATGGGTGCGGCGGTTGATGAGTTGATACCATTTGCTGATGCGTACGCCAACACCGATTGGAGCCGATACGAGAAAATGCCGGCGTTCGTTGCTAACCGGCCCAATGCTTACCATGTCTATCTACGGTTGGAGCAGCAGTCCTTGCAGTGATTTTTCGCGCAATGGTTGGTTTCTATGCACGCACTACGTGTATAAAATCCTTTGCCGCGTTTAGGGTGACAGTCGCTATAGCAGATAAAAAAACCACTGCAACCCATAAATCATTTCGGAATCCTGATTGTCCCTGTTTTCCTGTCGCGCTTCGAATCTCAGTACATTGCTCTCTTCGATTCGGTAGTTGAGGGTGACTAGATTACGTTTTTCCGGCACGATGCCTTGAATGTCGAAAAACGTACTGCCACTGTCAAAATCCAACGACTCATGTCGGGCTGCCAAGGTGAATTTGTTGGTGAGTCGAAAACCGATCTGTAGATAATACGCAATGGCTTTATAGGGTTCACTGTTCGGGGTGTAGATGAAAGCCGGATTGCTATCCTGATTGTCTTTGATATTCAATTGATAGAACTCGCTAAAAAAGTAGAACCTTTTGACAAAATAACTGGCATCGACACCAATGACTTGTTGTTCAAATAGAGTTTCACCATGCTCCACCATGGTGGAGTCCGGATCTTCACCAATCTCCACGACGTCATTGAGCATGGCGAATAATCCTAATTCCAGGGGCTGCCCGAACCGATGAGTGATTCGGGTTACCAAGGTTTTACCTGAGCTTGGGTCGCTGGTGTTAAGCGATTCCATAACAGTAATATCATCAGCGGCGCTGATGGTTTCGGTGTCCATGCCGCTGCTGTTGGAAGCCGCCAGTTGCAGGGTGGTTTTTTGCGATTCATAACCGAACAACAGGCCAATCAAGTGGGCGGGAAATATACCTTCTTCTATTTCTTCGGACTCGAGGAAAAACGGCCGGGTAATGGTGTCCTGCGATAATGACCCGTGGTGAAAATTGTGCCGCCAGAATCCCAGGGTTTTTTGAAAGCGCCCGGCGGTGAAATTTATATGATCGGTAAAGGACTTTTTGAGATAAAACCGCTCCAAATGCGTTTCAAAAGCATGCTCGTGATCTTCAAAAGCAAGATCCATGGCGATTGAAGTGGTATCGCTGATTTCCTGATCGGCTAATATGTGAAACGGTCCGAGAAGAAATGTGTCTTCCAGATCGGTGGATTGGTACTGTACATCGCCGTATAAACTGAATTCCACTGCCGAACTGGTTTTAGGGAAGCTCATAAAAAGCGTTAAGCATGTAATCGCGGTAAGATAATGAAAATGTTTCATATCGTTGTCCTTGTTATTATTCGTATTATTAATGTTGTTATTTTTTAATTATGGTTTTGTAACTGTGGCGCGCACAGCGTAATCACGCGACATCAAGCAGCGGGTGTTATGACACCCTATCAACGGGAAAAGGAATTAGGGAACCTGATGCGTGAACGCCAAAGCGAAATCACAATCAGCAAATGCGGCAACCACCTAAGCGGTGTCTGGCTTCTTCATGCCCCTGATTGGCTGCTTTACGGTACCATTTGATGGCCAAGGCGTTGTTTTTTTCCACCCCTGCGCCTCGTTTGTACATGTCCCCCAATTTAAACTGTGCTTCGGCCTCGCCCGCGACGGCTGATTTTTTATACCATTGGACTGCGGCGTCCAAATCCCTATCCACACCCCGGCCTTTGTGGTACATATCGGCGAGCTTTAATTGCGCGTCCGGATCGTTGTTGTGTGCCGCTTCGATTAGGTTTTTGATTTCGTCGTCAACACCGTTAGTGGTCGTTATGCCTTTACCCATCATGCTGATCATGCCGGTGGTTGTTGGTAATTCATTGTCACTCATGTTGGATTGATCTGGATCCGGAAGGTTGGATGGGGCGGGTATTGCACTATCCTTTTGGCGGTTACCGTTTTCAAGACTGGTGATCATTGCGTCCTGTTCAATATTGGATATCGATACATTGGTTTTAACGACATTGCTTTGTTGCGCGAGAGGGATTCCATCCAGATCACGCAGGGATATTTCCGCTTCAACCATACCGGCGCTGGCCGCGCTGCTCAACCAAAATTTGGCTTTCGCCAAACTGGCGGTTACACCTTTGCCATGTTTGTACATCTCCCCCAATTGATATTGAGCCTGCACGTGTTTTTGCCGGGCGGCCTGCTCAAACCAATACGCGGCGCGTCCCGTGTCTTTAAAGAGGTTTTTCCCCGTCAAATAACGATTTGCCAACAGGTATTGCTTTTCAGCGTCCATGGGATTTAAGTCGATGGAGTAGAAGTCTTCGTTCTCGGGCGCGCCGGTTGGCGAGGGTTGGTCAGTTTGTCCAGTGGATTTGCTAAGTTGATATTGTGAGGCGGACTGGGTTTGCGAAGTATTTTCTATTAACAAAGTATCTTCTATTAATGGAGATTCGGCGCTGCTGGGAGCATCAGTGTGTGCTTGGGCGGTATCGATATCTTCAGACCCCGTCGCTCGCACATTTGACCCGGACGGCTTGTTTGCATTTGCCATAGCGTTAATTTCATCAAACTCGGCCAGGGAACTGCCGCTAAGATGCATGGAGCGCAACTCATTTTGCGCCTCCGAAACCCCGGCACTTGCCGCGATTTTCAGCCATTCAAGGGCGCGCCTGCGGTTCTTTTCGATTCCCACGCCGTCTCGGTATAACTGGCTTAACCTATACTGCGCGTCGGCGTGATCGTTCATCGCCGCCCGGCGTAGCCATTTAGCCGCCAGTTTCATGTCAGCCTCCACACCCATGCCTTTTAAATACGCCATGCCCACTGCGTATTGCGAGGGGATGTGACCGGCGGCTGCGTCGTTTAGTGTGGAGTGAAATTCGGTGATGGATGCCGCATTCCGAACTCCTTCCGAGCCGTGCCTAACCATGTCGCGCAAGTAGTTCATCGCCTCATTGTTGCCGGATTCGGCGGCCAGCGATAAATAGTGCTTGGCCTGGTCCGGTTGGGGATTGATTCCGCCGCGACCTTCGTTGAGAATTTTTCCCAATTCCACCATGGCTCTCACGTTTTGCTGGTCCGCGGCCGCGCGATACCATTTAATGGCTTCGGGGTAATTGACGTTTTCCGATTTACCCATAAGAAAGTAGTTTCCCAATTCAAATTGGGCTTCAGCGGAGTGACTTTTAGCCGCGTCTTTTAAATAATTCAGAGCGTACAGAAAATTGGGTTTAATACCGGAATCGCCGTATAAATAGATTTTACCTAACTGAAACTGTGCTTTGACATGCTTTTGCGTCGCTGCCAATTCAAACCATTTAATGGCTTCATCGATGTTTTTCGAAATGCCGTTTCCGGTGTAATATTTTCGGCCTATGAGGAATTGCGCCGCCGCATCGTTTTGTTCGGCCAGATGATATAAGGTGATGTCCGCTGGTGCGGTGAAAGGGACTGAGGCGGAGCCAGCTGATGTGCTTATACTGAGCAAAATAGCCAATACAAACACGAGCAGACCGTTGTGCCGGCGTGTGATTCGAGTCGTTAACTGTACTTCTAGCAAAGTACTTCGCAAAGTACCTACCCCCGGTTTGGTTTTCCTCGATTTTTCTGTAATGGTGAGATGGAACGTTTTTTATTGTTATCTTTTTCTATCGAAATCAGACCGCCAGTTTGTATGCTTGTTGGTTGGTTTGGCATGCTTAACCCCGATGAATCAAGTATTGTATTTTTATCGCCGTTTGGCAATAGAAAAGGTGTCAAAAACTTAGCATCGGTAAGGTATAGCACCTGATTGCACTTACAATTATATGATTTGTAAGGGAAAGAAAGTTTAGAAAATCAGTAAATGCTGATAGATGCGCGCATCGGAAGCGATAAAGAGACAACAACTACAAAGATAACAAGCTGCGAACTTCGCTGATTTGCTCGTTGGCGTCGGCGATAATAGACAAACCTTTGTTTGGATCATCCTGGTCCAGCCCCAATTTGTGAAATGCCGGCACAGCATGCAATGCCGGCAGGTAGGATGCCTGGTGTTCCCGGCCAATATGTGTATGCAGTTTGGCGACTAGTACCAAATCGGCGTAATCTGCTGTTGTGCTGTCCCGCATCCAAGTTTCTGATTCCCGCGCGACAGTGATGAAATCTTGAGAGAATTGCCACTTCGTTAAAATGATGGCACCGACTTCGGCTTTTAAGCTGGCGACAGTGGCGTCGAGCTTGGCCTCATCGCTGGCGATGTCAGGATAGCGCTCAGCGTAGCTTAGCACGGGCAATACGCCGACGTTGTGCAATAAACCCATCAGCAATGCTTGTTCGGGATCAAATTGTCGCAGATGTTTCGCCAGTACAAAACTTACCGCCGCCACTTCGGTGCAGTGAATCCACAAATCTTTCATGCGTTGTTTTATGGCTTTGTGCTCGGTGTTAAACAGATGCTTCAAAGAATAACTGGTGACTAAATTTTTTACTGTGCGCAATCCCATGCGCATTATGGCTTGTTCGATGCTGGAGGCTGTGTTGCGGGTGCGATACAAAGCGCTGTTGGCGGTTTTAATCAGTAACGTGGCCAATGCCGGGTCAGCCTGAATCAATAATTCGATTTTTCTTATCGGCATATCGCTTTCAATGGCTTTGCGGACGCCCACGGCGATTTTCGGCAGTGTAGGGATGAAGAGCTTATCATCGAGGAGATCTTGATATATCGCCGCAAACAAAGGATTGTCACGTAAATGTTCCTGTAAACCTTGATCCGTTGCGTTATGGTTGGCGTTTTTACGTTCCAGCAAATTGGCAATAACATGATTTTCCAGACGGAAATATTCCACTGTGCTCATGCAAGTGACTGTTACCTTGTGCGGATTGACGAATGAGATGGGGCTCTTAAATTGTGGCGCGCCGCTTTCAAGTATCTGGCACTGACCATCCATGGTTTCCACTTTAATTTTTCCATCTAATACGTATAAGGCTTTGTTGTCGGACGTGCCGCATTCCACCAGGCATTTACCTTTTTTACCCTTCAACACCGACAATTGTTCAGACAACATTTGCCGTTCCGCTTCGGTCATTAAGCAGAGTGGAAACAAATCAGCCAGAGTGTGTAATTCAATCCCGGGTTCTTTCATTTTTTGTATTGAATGGAAAAATAACGAAATACAAAGCTCGAACTAAAGCGATTTACAGTGATCCATAGTTCATATCGGCAGCAACTGCGCGAAGTTTATATAGTCGTGAGTTATTGAAAAATATTAGTGCAAGGCCAATGGGTTACGTAATTGTTGATGTTTGTGTCCATAGCCGTGTAGGAAATTTCCTAATGCTAGTGTGAATGAGGTTTGATTGGGTGAGGTTACGGTCAATACGCGCAGACCAATCGAATTCAATTACGCGCAAAAGATATGTACGTTGATACCAGCTCAAGCGCCACCAAGAGGTGACCTCTGGGGTGTTTGCAAGGTGTAAACTGCAACAATGTTTGAGAAATGAGAAGGCAGGCTATTTGTTGCGGGAATACCGATTAGCCGGTGTGTACACAAATCCACGACACACAAACTTGTTTATTCCGGCAATGACTGATTTGTGACGCGGTGGCCTTTTTTTATTACCCGGTAGCCAAGGTAACCAAACAACACGACGAATGCGGGGAACAATAAAAACGCACTCAATGCATTGGTCAGAATGATCACTATGGCTTGTTCTGAGTGTTGCAAAACGTAAGAGGTCAATGTTTGGTCGGCTAAAAAACCCAACAATGCACCAATTAATGCCCCCAGCAATAACCCAATAATCAGCCGATTCATTTGACGCATGATGGTATGATATTTATATGTTGAGCAAGATACCTATTGATCGTTTGATCATAAACAGTATCATGAGACGAAGGATT
>JAJDNG010000215.1 GCA_022340845.1 Gammaproteobacteria bacterium
TTTCAGCCATGCGCTGCCGGACAACGCTATGAAGCGCGCCATGGAAATTTTGTTGTGCGCCTTTTTGTTTGGCGCCTTTTTATTGGGCGTTAGCGTGCATGCAGTGCAGGCGGCTCAAGACGATCCCATCACCATCGAAGCCGACCGTGCCACGCTGAGTGAGAAGCAAGGTGTCAGCACCTACACCGGCAGCGTGGTTCTCACCCAAGGCGGTATTAAGATCAATGCCGACAAAGTCATCGTGCATCATGAGGAAGGCAAATTGACCCACGTCACGGCCGTTGGCGAACCGGTGCAATATTATCAACAAGGTGAAACCCCGGAACAGGACATACACGGTGAAGCCAAAACCATGGAATATTTTGCCGATGAGCAGCGTTTGCTGTTATTAGACAGCGCCAAATTAACCCAAGGGGGGAATGCCTTTAGCGGCAACCGCATTGAATACGATACCCAGCGTGAGGTGGTCACCGCGGCGGTAGCCGAATCCGGCGAAGAACGGGTTCAAGTCACCATACAGCCCAGTACCTTGCAAGTCCCCGAACAGAATCAGCCGACACCTCCCGAAAACCCGAAATGAGCCAGTTGTCCGTTAAAGAGCTCGCTAAACGTTACCGCTCCCGGGAAGTGGTAAAAAACGTGTCATTGGAAGTGACCAGTGGTGAAGTGGTCGGTTTATTAGGACCCAATGGCGCCGGCAAGACGACGTGTTTTTATATGATTGTTGGGCTGGTGCCCAGTGATAAAGGCACGATTTGCCTCGACGACCACGATATTACTAAATACCCGCTGCACGCCCGGGCGCAAATGGGCATAGGCTATTTACCGCAGGAGGCGTCGGTTTTCAGAAGACTGAATGTGGAAGATAATATTTATGCCATTTTGGAAACCCGTAAAGACCTCAATTCCAAACAACGCCAGGGCAAATTGGAAGAAATCCTGGAAGAGCTGCATATCACCCATGTGCGAAAAACCGTCGGCATGAGTTTATCCGGCGGCGAGCGGCGCCGGGTGGAAATTGCCCGCGCATTGGCCACCGAGCCGTCGTTTATATTGCTCGATGAACCTTTCGCGGGTGTGGACCCCATTTCCGTGATCGATATTCAGCGCATTATTAATCAGCTCACCAAAAAAGGCATTGGCATTTTGATCACCGACCATAACGTGCGAGAAACCCTGGGCGTTTGCCAGCATGCCTATATTATGAGTTCGGGTGAACTGCTAGCAAAAGGTACGCCACAAGAAATACTTGAAAATCAAGAGGTTAAGAAGGTTTACCTGGGTGAAGACTTCAGATTGTGATACCAACCTGCACCAGTTGGCAAAAAAGATGCTATTAATTATAGGTAGCAAGGTTGTAAATGAAGGGATAATAGACCGGGATCATGGAAGCGATGGCGGTTAATGAGATAATAATACCCGAACGAGCACATCGCGGCGGCCGGAAACCAGCGGCAAAGTTTTCAAACCGCATAAAATGAAAAAAAGACATTTGATAATCTCTTGGATTGCAAATACATTAAAATAATTAGTGAAGCATAACCAATACTCCCTATGAAACAGACGTTACAGTTAAAACTTGGCCAATCCTTAACCATGACCCCCCAGTTGCAGCAAGCCATCCGCTTGCTGCAACTATCTTCCCTGGAATTACAAACCGAGATCCAGGAAATCCTGGAAACCAATCCCATGCTGGAAGCCTCGGAAGATGCTTCGCAAAACGACAACGATGACGGCTCCAACGATCAGGATGAAAGCACGCAGTCGGCCGACAGCAATAAGGAAACTTCCAACGAGAAGGACAATGCCTCCACCAGCAATAACGACAACGAAGAATTTTCCGCCACCTCGGAAAACAGCGAACGGGAGCTGGATTCCTCGCAACAAAACGACATCCCGGACGATCTGCCCGTAGACAGCGACTGGGAAGACACTTATGACAGCTACGCTTCCTCAAAAGGCTCTGACAACGAAGATACCCGCGGCTTGGAGCAACCGGCCAGTAGCGGCGAAAGCCTGTCCGAACACTTAATGTGGCAAATGCAAATGACGCCGTTTAGTGATACGGACATGGTGATTGCCACTTCCATCATAGACTCCATTGAAGAAACCGGTTTCCTCGCCACCAGCTTGGAAGACATTTTCGATAGCCTGAAAGATGAATTGGATATCGAATTGGATGAAGTGGAGTCGGTATTACGTCGCATTCAAAGTTTTGACCCACCGGGTGTTGGTGCGCGCAATCTGCAAGAAAGCATGGATATCCAATTGCGCTACTGCGACCCCGAAACCCCCTGGCTTGAGGAAGCCAAACGGGTGGTAAGCGACTATTTTGATTTGCTGGCGCGGCGCGAATTCAATGTCCTGATGCGACGCTTGAAACTGACGCAAGTGGATCTGCAACACGTCATCGCCTTGCTGCAAAGCCTCAACCCACGGCCCGGCAGTCAAATTTCCAACAATCAAACCGAATATGTGGTGCCGGATGTGTTTGTACGCAAAGTCAAAGGCCAGTGGAAAGTGGAACTCAACCCAGATGTCACCCCCAAGCTGTCCATCAACTCCCTGTATGCCGGCATGGCGCAAAAAAACAGTAGCAGCAGCGACACGGCGTATATGAAAAACCATCTACAGGAAGCGCGCTGGTTCCTGAAAAGTCTCAAAAGCCGCAACGAAACGTTGTTAAAAGTGGCCAAATGCATCGTTGATCGCCAGCGGGACTTTCTCGAAGAAGGCGATGAAGCCATGAAGCCCCTGGTGATGCACGATGTCGCGGAAGTGGTGAATATGCACGAATCCACCATCTCTCGGGTGACCACCAAAAAATACATGCATACCCCGCGCGGCATTTATGAGTTAAAATACTTTTTCTCCAGCCATGTCAGTACTGCCAGCGGCGGAGAATGTTCTGCCACGGCCATTCGCGCCATGCTGAAAAAGCTCATCGCCGCCGAGGAAGCCAACAAGCCGTTGAGCGACAATAAGTTGGCTATATTGTTAGGCAAACAAGGCATTAATGTTGCCCGCCGCACGGTGGCAAAATACCGTGAGGCCATGCAAATTCCACCGTCCAATGAACGCAAGCGATTAGTGTAAAAACGCTGGAATTTAACTATCCGTGCTTGTATCATCCTCGGTCTTTTCCCGCGGTGGCAAGTAACTATTAAATATAAAAACGAGGGAGGATTGCTCGATATCGCTACGGATTGATTCACGCGCCCTGATAGTAAAATGCTATGGTGCCAGTGAACCAACCGATACCCAGCCAGCCATATCCAGCGTCTCGTCGTAAATCAGTGTAGGAGATTTAAAATGCAAGTGACTATTACCGGCCATCACGTTGAGGTAACCGATGCGTTACGTGACTATGTAAACAATAAAATGGAGCGTCTGGAGCGCCATTTTGATCAAGTAACCAATATTAACGTTATCCTGACCATCGAAAAGCTGGTACAAAAAGCCGAGGCCACGGTTCCCGTCAACGGCAGCAGTATTTTTGCCAATGCCGAAGACCAGGACATGTACGCCGCCATCGATGCATTGGTGGACAAACTGGACCGGCAGATCATCAAGCGTAAAGAGAAGGTCACCAGCCATCACCGCAGCGAAGGTTCCATCAAAAAAGCCCAATTGTGACATCGCCAACCTGGCACTGGTTATTCAAGCGACGGACTATCAGCAAGCCGTAACGGTGAGTGTCGATTTGGTTGACCAACGTATTTTGAATTATGGAATTACAAGACATAATAGATCCTGACCGCATTGCTTATGATATCGATGTAAGCAGTAAAAAGCGTGCACTGGAAACCGTTAGCGACATTTTGGTTAAGGGCGGCGCGGGCGAAAACCTGGTTTCACACGATGTCTGTGAAAGCCTCATTGCCCGGGAAAAACTCGGCAGCACCGGTATTGGCTGCGGCGTCGCCATCCCCCATGGCAGATTGAAAAACACCGACAAAACCCTGGCGGCGTTTGTCAAACTGCATAAAGGCGTGGACTATGATGCCATTGATAACCAGGATGTGGATTTGATCTTCGCCTTGCTGGTACCGGAGAATTCCACCGAAGAACATCTGCATATCCTGGCCGAAATTGCCGAAATGTTCAGCAACGAGGAGTTCCGCAAACAGTTGCGTCAAGCCAAGGATCCGCAAGCGTTGTGGAGTTTGTTGAAAAACTGGAAAAAACGCGCCGATTAACCTGCGAATCAATACGGTATCCTGCGGAAACTGCAACCCATGAAGCAGCCACTGACAGCCGGTACGCTATTCGAACACCACAAAGACAAGTTATTATTGGATTGGCTTGCGGGGCGCAACGGGAAAGAACGCCTTATCACTAAAGTCGATAAGCACCAGCAACGTGTATCACTAATCGGTCATTTAAACGCCATTCACCCCAACCAAATCCAGATTCTTGGCCCGTGGGAACTGGAATATCTGAACCAATTGGGCAAAAACACCCATCATGATGTTATTGCGCAACTATTTTCCAATCATCCAACCGCTATTATCGTCACCGATGGCTTGTTGCCGGACCAAACGCTGATCAACCAGGCCAACGACAGCGATACCCCGCTGTTGACCTCCAGCGTCAACAGCCAAAAACTCATCAATGTCCTGCAGCATTTTCTGGAAAACACTCTGGCGGAAATAGTTGTGCTGCATGGCGTGTTCATGGAAGTGTACAGCACCGGTGTCCTGTTACGCGGTGAAAGCGGCATAGGAAAAAGTGAACTCGCGCTGGAACTGATCAATCGTGGCCACCGTCTAATTGCTGACGATGCGCCGGAGTTTTCTCGTGTCGCCCCCGATGCCGTACGCGGGTGCTGCCCACCGGCGCTGCAAAACTTTCTCGAGGTCCGTGGTTTGGGTATATTGAACATCCGCGACATGTTTGGCGACAGCGCCATAAAACCCGCGAAAAATCTGCAACTTATTGTGAGTTTGTATTTTATGCACGACCCCGCCAACCAGCCTTTGGATCGTTTGCATGGCAGCAAACAAAATTGTGGTGTTTTGGATGTGGAAATCCCTGAGGTACGTCTTCCCGTCGCCCCCGGCCGTAACCTGGCGGTGCTGGTGGAAGCCGCCACCCGGCAACATATTCAAAGCCTATCGGGGTATAATGCGGCGGAAGATTTCACCCAAAAACAACAACGTTTAATCCAGAACAACCAGTCATAAAATGCAATGAAATTAGTCGTCGTCAGTGGTGTATCCGGTTCAGGCAAAAGTACCGCCCTGAATGTGCTCGAAGACCTGGGGTTTTATTGCATCGACAACCTGCCGGTCGGTTTATTACCGGCGTTTGCCGAACAAATGCAGTCCCTGCATCATGAAGTCGTTTCGCAAATCGCCGTGGGTATTGATGCCCGTAACTTGCCAGATGAGTTGCACCGCTTCCCCTACATCCTGGAGCAGTTGAAAAACAAAGGATTCGCTTGCTCCATAGCATTTTTGGACGCAGACGACCCTATATTGCTGAAGCGCTTCAGCGAAACCCGGCGCAAGCACCCCCTCACGATGGACGATATTCCCCTCATGGAAGCCATCCAGAAAGAACGCCAGTTACTGGAACCCATATCCTCGCGCGCCGATTTGTACATCGAAACCAGCCATACCAACATCCACCAGCTCAAGGAATTGATTAGAGAACGCATTGAAGGCATCAATGCAGAATCCATGGCGCTGCTGTTCGAATCCTTTGGTTTTAAAAACGGTGTGCCCGCCGATGCGGACTTTGTATTTGACGTGCGTTGTTTACCCAATCCACATTGGGAACCCGAATTGCGCGATTTCACTGGGGTGGACTCGCCAGTCATTAACTATCTAAGCCAGCAAAACAGCGTTGAGGACATGTATCAAGGCATCAAGACGTTTTTAGATACCTGGATTCCGTGCTTTGAAGCGGACAATCGCAGTTATATGACGATCGCGGTCGGCTGCACCGGCGGCCAGCACCGTTCCGTATACATGGCGCATCGCCTGGGCAACGCGTTTAAAGCCACACGGGATAATGTTTCCATCCGACATCGGGACATACAATGACCGTAAGCGTTTTATTAATCACCCACGAAAACATCGGCGAAATCCTGTTGCAGACGGTACGCCGAGTGTTGGAAGTGTGTCCGTTGCAAACCCGGTGCTTACCGGTGCCGTTTGACTCAGACCCCGATGCCATCGAGCAGGAAGCAGCACAGATGATCAACGCTATGGACAAGGGCGACGGCGTATTGATTCTTACCGATTTATTCGGCTCCACACCCAGCAACATTGCACACCGCTTGTCGGAACCGGGAAGAGTCATGGTGGTTACGGGCGTAAACCTGCCCATGCTGATAAAAATCATGAACTATCCTAATCTTGATTTAGAGCAGCTTGTGGAATTGGCCGTCGAAGGCGGTCAAAGCGGTGTTTTTTACAACCGGCGTACATAGCGCAGTGCATCGCAAGTCTTGCAGAAAACTCATAATTCACACCAGCAAATGATTGAAAAAGACGTTACCATCGTAAACAAACTCGGATTACACGCCCGCGCCGCGGCAAAACTGGTATCACTAGCTTCCAAATTCAGTTGCGAGGTGCAAGTGGCCAAGGAAGGACGCCAAGTGAACGGTAAAAGCATTATGGGCATCATGATGTTGGCCGCCAGCAAAAACTCCACGATCACCCTCATCACCGATGGCGAGGACGAACGCCAGGCGCTGGAAGAAATGGAAAACCTTATCCAGGATAGATTTGGCGAAGCGGAGTAAAAAACCAGGCAAATGGTACGCGGTAAAAGGGCCGAGGTTCGCATACCGGAAATCCCACCCTATCACCTTTACCCTCGAACCTTTCACCTCGCTCCTATAACCTCTAACCCAATACCTTTTACACCTTACGCTTAACCCTTCCCGCCGCATAGGTTACACTTCTCTGGGTTACCATGAAGTGTAACCAAGGGATCCTTGATGGCCACTACCGAAACACAATCGATACATAAACAACTGCTCCAAGAGTTTACCGAGCTGATCAATGACGGCACGGTCAGTCAGGTGCAGGAAAAACTCCAGCAACTGCATCCGGCGGAAATCGCTCATCTGATCGAATCCCTGCCCCAGGATTCGCGCGAATCCATACGCGAACTGATTGCCCCCGAAATCGAGGGGGAGGTGTTAATCCACCTACAAGATGAAATTCGCGCCCGCTTGATCAGCGAGATGGACGAATCCAAGCTAGTGGAAGTCGCACAGACCCTGGATAACGACGACCTGGTCGACATTTTGGTGGATTTTCCTGATGAGGTGATCCCCCAGGTACTGGATGCCATGGACGAACAGCGGCGCCAGCGAGTGGAAGCGGCCATGGCCTACCCCGAAGACACCGCCGGCGGCCTGATGAACACGGACACCATCACAGTGCGCACCGATATATCTCTGGATGTGGTATTGCGGTATTTACGCCGCTTAGGCGCCATTCCGGAATCCACCGACAGCTTGTTTGTGGTGGATCGGGAGGGCACCTATCTGGGCGCCATCAGCCTGACACAATTATTAATTTCCGATCCCAACCAGAAAGTGCAGGATTTACTGTCCAAAGACATCGAAGCTATTGATGCGTTTACCTCGGAAAAAGATGTGGCCGCCTTGTTTACCCGTCGTGATTTGATCTCGGCGCCGGTGGTAACCAGCGAAGGCCGATTATTAGGACGCATCACCATTGACGACGTAGTGGACGTCATCCGGGAAGACGCCGACCACTCCCTGATGAGCATGGCTGGATTGAGCGAAGAAGACGATATGTTTGCCCCGGTCATCACCAGTTCCCGCCGGCGCACGGTGTGGCTGGGTATTAATCTACTCACTGCCCTGCTGGCCTCCTGGGTGATCGGCCACTTTGAGGACACCATCGAGAAACTGGTGGCCCTGGCGGTTTTGATGCCCATTGTCGCCAGCATGGGCGGCATAGCGGGCAGCCAGACACTAACGATAGTGATACGGGGCATTGCGGTGGGTAAAATCAGCGGAGGCAACGCCCTTAGGCTGCTCAACAAAGAAACCCTGGTCGGCATGCTCAACGGCGTCATTTGGGCGCTGATAGTCGCCGGGATTGCCGTGTTATGGTTTCAGGATTATCAGCTCGGCGCCATCATCGGCGCCGCCATGTTGATTAATTTGGTGGTGGCCGCCGCGGCCGGCGCAACCATTCCCATAATCCTGCAAAAACTGCACATTGACCCCGCCCTGGCCGGTGGCGTGGTACTGACCACCGTAACCGATGTGGTAGGATTTCTGGCATTTTTGGGATTGGCCGCGACGTTTATTGTGTAACAGCAGCAACCCGGACCAGCTCCTGCCGCAAGAGACTGGCCTTAAATGACAGGACGTGAATCGAGAAGCCAATAGTCACCTTGAGACAATAATAGTGGAAGTAATACTTTAAAATCCGCCTTTGACAACCGATATTAAATATACAGAAAAAACAGGAAATATCCCATGCACCTTCAAACCCACGTTCACAAAACGCCACACCTCTTTGTTGCTGTGATACTTGTCATGCTTTGTGCTGCTGTAAACCTCGCGGTTGCCGACAGTAAACCAAATCCCGCTGGCGCCGCAACCAAACTCGATGCCAAGCCGGATACGAATGAGCTGTATCATGAAGCGCAGCGCCAGTTTACTCGCAAGAATTACGAACTTGCCCTGCCCTTGTTACAGCGCTATATCGAGTCCGCCAAACCCGATTCCAGCAAACACAACCGCTTGTTAAACGCCATTGACCAGGTGGGCAGTATTTACTTTCGCGTCAAATACGACCCTGAGGCGGCATTGAAATTTTTTAAATCCTTTTACAATGACAAGCGTTTGAACGATGCGGAGTTTAACGCCATCGAAGAGTGGATAGGCGCGGCCACCGACTGGAAGCGTTTCGGCAAGTTGCCATCGGAGATTAAAAGCGCCGATCAATTGTATTTATTGGGGCTGCAGTATTACAACAAAGGCCTGGATAAATTGAAATACCCCATGGACAAGGGCGGTAACGCCGATTTTCACATTGCCGCCAGTTATTTGGTGCCGTTCATTGTCAATTTTGATACCGACCCGCGCATCGGCGAGGCCCTATATTACATGGGCAGCATTCGCCGTCACGTCATGATCGATAATTTGTATTGGACGGAAAACTACTATTTGAAAGAAACCATCCGCCGCTTCCCGCATACGCCGCTGGCCGCAAAGGCCTGGGAAGTGATGCAAGACGATGTCAACTTCGCCTATTCCGGATCGGAAGGAAATTTCACCCCGCAATCCATGCAAGATATGCTGCATCAATATGAAAAACTGTCACAGCCCAAATCCCCCGGTAAAGAAGCAACACCATAACCATGCCGGCAGTCACTACACCGCTTGTTGCCGTGGACATTATTATCGAGCTGGTTGACCGTGATGCTCGGCCCATCGTATTGATCGAACGTAAAAATCCACCGTACGGCTGGGCAATTCCAGGGGGATTTGTCGATGTGGGAGAGACCCTGGAACGCGCCGCGGTGCGTGAAGCCAAAGAAGAGACCTCCCTGGAGGTTACCTTAACCGGCTTGCTGGGTAATTATTCCGACCCCGGCCGTGACGCGCGCCACCACACCGTCAGTGCAGTGTACATAGCACACGCCATCGGTGAACCCAAGGCCGCCGATGATGCCGCCCATCTGGCATTGTTTACCCTGGATACGCTGCCAGATTCGTTGGCGTTCGATCACCACAAAATCCTGGCCGATTACGCTCGCTTATTGCAAAGCGGCCAGTTGCCGTCCCTATCCGCTGGGTTGGAATAATCTTTGCACTAATATGGATTTTACAATCCAGTTCTAAGTGTGGAGGATTGCGTGAGCACAGCACCGGCAGTGACCACTGCGTCATATAATCACAATATTTTTATCACCCGCCAACCCATCTACGACGCCGCCATGCACGCGGTGGCGTACGAGTTATTGTTTCAAAATTTAGCCGAGGACGAGGCCCGAATCGATTATGACGATGCCACCACGGAAGTATTGATCAACAGCCTGGTGGAAGTGGGTTTGCCCAACATCGCCGAAAACAAATTGGCATTTATCAGTATTTCGCCCAAATACATACGCGGCGAACTGCCGGTGGCCCTGGAAGAATCCAATGTGGTGTTACAAATAGCGGCACAATTCGCCGATTTGGAGCAATTACCCGACCAGCTGCGCGACCTGAAACAAGACGGATTTCCCATCGCTTTAAAAGGCTTTAGCTTTGAGCCGGACACTCTCGCCATTGCGGAACTCGCCGATTATGTAAAAGTAGACATCAGCCGCTTCAGCGATGAAGAACTGCGCCAGCAAATAGATTTACTCAATACCGTGGATGTCACTGTGATCGCGGAAAAGGTCGCAACCCAGAATGACTTTGCCCGCTGTAAAGAACTGGGATTTGACCAGTTCCAAGGCTATTTTTTCTGCGAACCCAATGTCATTGAAGGCACCCGCACCCCCACCAGCCGCCTGGCGGTATTGCACTTGCTGTCGGAAATCCAGAATCCCGATATCACCTTCACCGATTTGGAAAAACTCATCGCCAAAGACGTCACCCTGAGCTACCGCATATTGCGTTACATCAACTCGGCAATGTACAGCCTGCCCCACAAAATTGAGTCCATACGCCACGCCCTGACCATGCTGGGTCTACGTGCGGTAAGAAACTGGGTCACGGTATTGGCGCAATCCAAGTTTGACGACAAACCCTACGAACTGATGATCACCTCGCTGCTCCGCGCCCGCATGTGCGAAATACTTGCGGAAAACCTGGACCTCAAACACGAGGCTACTTTTGTAGTCGGTTTGTTCAGCACTCTGGACGCCTTGCTGGACCGCCCCATGGAAGACGTTCTCAACGACTTACCTCTTACCGAAGAAGTTAATGATGCCATACTGCATAAACAAGGCCCCTTAGGTCAAATCCTGCAATGCACCATAGCCTACGAACAAGGCGACTGGGAACAACTGCCGGACCTGGGTCTGGACAGCGCATCCATCAAAAACGCCTACCTGGAAGCCATACAATGGACCCGTGACGCCGGCCGGGAGATACTTAGCGAACCCAAAAATTCTTGAGAGGTCATTAGCACTATAGGACATGGTATATTTTAGCGTCACTCCGCTATTTAATATACAATGTATAAAAAGCGCGGTTTTTTATACGCCGGCGATTGAACTTAATAGTTGGACTGACATACTTATCCTGGGCCGGTTGTTCAGAACCGACTTTGCAAAGAAAGATTTGGATCAAATCTGCCTGAAAATGCTATTATTTTGGCCACCCATCATAGTAGCTGGGGAGCAGATTGGAACGTAGCTTGGCTAGTCGAAGTTCGTTCAGATAAGAAAAATATAGTCTCGGAACTCGTACCCAAGGGATTTGAGAGCCTGCCTTATTCAAAAAAATCGATCACAAAAAATTACCCTCTTAGAAACGAAGTGTTCAACAAACTGTTTAGCAGTGAAAGCTTCAACGACAAATATTTCGATATTTATGTCGGAGGACCTGAAGGCAATTTTTTCGTGGTCATATCAAAAGATAAAAAGCAAGTGATTTATTACCGATTTAAAACGTAAACACCGCCCCTTTCATCCTGGCGAATTAAGGTAGTATTGAGCGCGGCCAAGCATTTTTTATATTCGTAAATAATTATATACTTTTGCTAAAATACACGTGATATTCTGCTGTGAATTTGCAGGGTAATCGTTCAACATATAAGCAACTTTGATTATTAAGTGCTTTGGTTTTTGCGTAATTCGGTAATTAAGTAAATATGGTAATTTACTCATAGAGATTTGAGATAATGACAATATGTGGCTACAACCTTTATTGATAACCGCGAGAGGCCTATGAAACACAAAAAAATTGCATGGATAGTCGTCCTTATATTGCTGGCAGTTCACATTAACCTCAACGCCGCCCCCAAATACATATCCTCAACTGCGCTTGCTAAAGTCATTGACACCCCGGTAGGAAAAGTAACATCCGGCGATCTCCAAGTCCCATTGATCACCTGGGGAGCGGATATCCGAAGCATTTACGCCAATGGCAATTCACGCACCACGCAGCAAGGCAGCATATTCGATAGTCAAGGATTAAAATTAAAGTTACACCGTGAAGATGACTTTAAAAAACAAATCGAAAATTATCTCAGTGGCAAATCCCCCTATTTGCGCGGCACGTTGGGTATGATCAATATGGCCGCGGAAGTGTTGGCTAAAGACAGCCGCACGCAACCCATAGTCATTTACCAACTCAGCGAATCCGCCGGCGGCGATGCCATTGTGGTGAAAAGCGGGATAAAAACCGCCAATGACTTGCGCGGCAAAACCATTGCGCTGCAAGCCTACGGCCCTCATGTAGACTATTTGGCGAAGATATTACAAGACACCGGCCTGTCGATGTCTGACGTGAAACTAAAGTGGTTGCCGGATTTGACCGGTACCGATGACAGTCCCATGGCGGCTTTATACGACAAGAATGTGGACGCCGCCATGGTTATCATCCCTGACGCCCTGGCGTTAACTTCGGGTGGCAATGTTGGCACCGGTTCCGAAGACTCCATAAAAGGCGCGCGCATTTTATTATCAACCAAAACCGCCAACCGTATTATTGCCGATGTGTATGCCGTGCGCAGTGATTATTTCAAATCCAACGAAAAAGAAGTGCGACAGTTTGTCCACGGCCTTATGTTGGCAAGAGACGAAGTCGCCAATCTAGTCGCCAACAAGGCCGCTGAGTCGGGAAACTATAACAAACTGATGCGTGCATCGGCGGAAATATTATTAGACAGCACCGAGGCGGTGAGCGATGCCGAAGCGCTGTATGGTGATGCGAATCACATCGATCATGGCGGTAATATAAAATTTTTCCAGGACAAAAATAATCCGCGAAACTTTCAAAGGCGCAACAAGGAAATTCAGTCCGCTTTGATTCAGTTGGGTTTGTTATCCAAATCCATAAAAATCGATCAGGCGCAATGGGACTACGCTTCATTAGGTAAAGGCCTAACCAATGTGGGCAAATCGGAGGCGCCACGATTCAATCAAGATGAAGTCGCCACAGTCATTGCCAAAAAACAACAACAAGGCACTTTAGATGAAGGCGAACTGTTTTCGTTTGAAGTATTTTTCAAACCCAATCAAAACTCATTTCCTACAGATCTGTACCAGGATGCTTTCAAAAAAGTCATATCCTTGGCCTCAACCTATGGCGGCGCGGTAATCACTATCGAAGGCCATTCCGATCCACTGGGATATCTTAAACAGAAGAAAAAAGGCGATTCGGAATTGGTGTTGAAGCGGGTAAAACAATCCGCCAAAAACTTAAGTTTAACTCGCGCCAATGCCGTGCGCGATGCCGTGATTCAATATGCCAGTTCACAGAATATCGCTTTGGATGAGTCGCAATTCGCCACCATTGGCCATGGCATACTCAAACCCAAAAATGGCATGTGCGGATCCGATCCTTGCGCACCAAAAACAGAAAAGCAATGGCGAGACAATATGCGAGTGGAATTCCGCATTATTCAAGTGGAAGCCGAAGCTGATGTGTTTCAGCCGTTATAATCCCAGGGGGCGAGATGAGAAAACCATATCGAAAAACAACGCTGCTCTTTTACATACCATTAATGCCGGCATTAATACCGGCATTGTTCCTGACAATCAGCGGCTGCGATTCGCAAAGCCCGCCAATGAATCAAAGCACCCAAGGCGTGGAGCAATCACAAGGCTCCTCAGCACAACAATCCAATCCCTGGCCTTTTCTTAGCGAACAAGATCAAAACAAAATTGCCGACAATCTGCTCAGCTCAAATATTTACATTGTGTTTGACGGCTCCGGCAGCATGCAGCAAGTTGCTTGCTCCGGAGGCGAACCGAAAATACGCGCTGCGAAACGAGCATTGCTGGAATTCGTAAAAGCTGTACCCGCCAGCGCCAACCTGGGCATGGTGGCCTTCGACCGTAATGGGACGAAAGAACGCACTCCACTGGGCACTGTTAACTTTGCGGTGACGACGAAGAGTATCAACGCTGTATCCCAAGGCGGCGGTACGCCGCTAAGCACAGCTATTGACATTGCCTACCAAAAATTAACCGCGCAGGCGAAAAAACAATTGGGTTATGGTGATTATCATTTAGTGGTGGTGACCGATGGCGAGGCCAGCAATGGTTATGAACCGGATAAAGTATTGGCGAAAATATTGGCAGAATCCCCGGTCATAGTGCATACCATTGGTTTTTGCATAGATACTCGACACTCACTCAACCAGCCGGGACGCACTATTTACAATACCGCACAAGACTACGAGAGTTTACGCCGCGGCTTGCAAAGTGTGCTGGCCGAAGCGCCTGAGTTTTCGGTATCGGAGTTTAACTAAGCGAGCGAGCCACGAAGTATGCGCACCCACACGAAAGTCGCCCTTGGTATGGTCGTTTTGGGCATAGTCGGAATATCGGCTTACAATTTATTGCTACCACTATTTGAAGCGTCGCAACAAAAACAAACCTCGGACGCCAAAGCCATAAAAGGCAAAATCACCATTGGGGTGGATAATTGGATTGGCTATTTTCCCTTATGCTCATCGGAGATGCGCACACGCATGCGGCGTAGCGGATATAATTTGCAGTGCGTGGATGATAACGCCGATTACGCCAAACGAATGCAGCAGTTGCGTGAGGATGAACTGGAATTTGCCGTTGCTACAGTGGATTCCTATATTCTTAACGCATCGCCATTGAACTACCCAGGCACTATTGTCGCAGTCATCGATGAATCCAAGGGGGGTGATGCCATCGTGGCATGGAAAGATCGCCTCAACAGTCTGGACGCATTAAAAACCACTAAAGATTATAAAATCGCGTTTACACCCAATTCACCCA
>JAJDNG010000226.1 GCA_022340845.1 Gammaproteobacteria bacterium
ACACCCCGAAATCATCTTGCCGCCATAGATACCAATGGAAATATTCAAGACTGGAATCCAAACGCGGACAATGACGTATACAGTCTTTTGGTCGTTAACGGCAAGGTCTATATCGGCGGACTGTTCACCAGCGTCAGCGGGATTCCACGCGGAGGTTTTGCACTTATTGATACCCAGGGCACCCTGTTAAATCAATAACGGTTAAGGGAAAAACCCGGTTGGGCTGATTCTATGCAAAGACATGGAATCATAGGCTCAACGATTTCGAAACACTATCAGGTGGCCATTCAAGGGGCTTTGTTGAATGACTTCTTCGACAAGCAAAGAGAGCTTGTCGAAGTTCACGTGCATGTTAATAAGTGCCAGGGCTAGGTAAATCCGACACCCGGCCGGAAGATCATGGCAGAATCCTCAACTACTGAATCCATGGGAGGATGGTTTTCGGCGAATAATTCGAAGGGAATTTACACCGTTTACCATGATTCTGTTAGATGTTTTGTCAGGTCTTTAGGTTATCCTAATTTTCCACTCCCATGAACACAATGCTGGAAGCGCAATTAACACTCGATATCTATCGAAAATATAGCGGAAGATTGAGTTTTCTCCTATATATCAAATAGTCTAGACCAAAGCAGTATCCGCATGACTAGTATGTGTTTAGCGAGTTGTGAATCTATGGATATCGCTCTTGATAGCTAGACCAGTGTCTTCATCAACTGTAGAGATGCGCCAGTAATATTCCGTATTAGTATCCAAACCGCTTAACTGGTAAGTGATATTTCCAACCTCTGTATTGGGTGCGATTGTATTGCTCGGGTCGGTTGCTTCCTCCGCGGCGTTGCTGCACGACGCAAGAAACGCGGCCAGGAGCAAAATATAAACAGCTTGTTGCAATTGCTTGCGGCGAATCTTTGAGCCTACCAGACCGAAGATCAATAATCCCATTCCGGAACCCCCAAGCATGATGCTGCTTGCTTGTGCGAGAGACTTGAAATTGGAAATGGATTTAGGCACTTCAATGCTTTTTCCGCTGCCGCAGGCGACAAAATCAGGTTTATCACAGTAGTCGACTTGATAAGACAGTGAGTCGGAATGCTTGCCACCTACTGTTGAACGAGACCATTCTAAATCGACATCTGTTTCCAAGTCGGTTGCCTGGTTGGCCGGGTATAACAATTCTGCCGGAGTGGGAGGAGCGGCGCCGTCTTTTGTAATGTATACGAATACACGAGCGTAAACTTCTCCCGGTATCGGACTACTATTGTCACTGACTTTAAACCCAAATACGTCCGGACCGAAGGTGCCGATGGGGGAATAACTAAAAGTCACAGACTTTGCCGTTGAGGTCTTAATCTTTACGCTACCTAGTGCCGGTTGCAGGTTTTTATCCAGTTTAAATGTCAAAGTATCGTTGTCGTTGTCGTTGTCGTTGTCGTTGTCGTTGTCGATGTCGATGTCGGTGGCGCGGATTTGAATGTCTCCACCATCCTCGTTAAAACCTATACTGACACTGGATTCTGTTTTAGGCGCATCGTTAACGGTTCAAGCGGGCGGCCTGGATAAAATCCTCCATATGCTCGGGGTTGACGCGCAGGTACAGGGTGACATGCATGCGGACTCGTCCCTTGTTGTGTAACTCTATGCCAAATCAGGGCTGGCATATTTTCAATCGAATGTGTGCCGGCTCAGCATTGTAGATAGTGCTTCCTAATACCCAAAGTTATAGGTACTCCTGTGGGAGCGCATAACTCGTCACATGATTAGCTGACCGTGCCGAAAAGGATTGCTCTTAAGTACGAACACATACAGGTCTCGGTCGGAAAAACGTCGATTTGATATAACCGGGAAAATCCGCGCTATGATCAACGTGTAAATTGCTCCCGGTGCAGTGTTCACATAGTATCCATCAGCGCATATACGCGTAGCCTTCATGTTGCAGACGCACGATTTCCGCATCAGCCATGGGCACCATGGTGACGAACCCATGGATATCGCTTGGCTCGTAGTTCAATAACCGGGCGTTAGCGAGGCACATACGAAACTCTATGGGTGTGCCCACCGTCAAACTTTGCGCGCGCTGCATGATATCCTTGTGTAGTTTGAATTGATCGATGGCAAAAAGCGGTATCGCATCGCCGTGAATGACCACCACAATGGAGCTGTCGAATACGTCCGAGCCGTAGAGTTTGTATAAATAACCTATGCGGTCTAACAAACCGGCCAACGCTTGTTTGTCGCCCGAACTCAGGTCGTACAACACTTTGGCTGGTTTATAGTCAATATCCAGCACGTCGGCTTTTCCCCAGGGCGAGTTTTCGCTGGCATAAAGCATCAATGCGGGCGCCAACAACAAATAGGAAGCGAAGAGTATTTGGCTTGTTTTTACCATTGCAATTCCTGCCTTATCAATTATCGTTGCTAAGTGGTGACGTTGGTAAGTGCTATTTTCCTTGTGTCGAAGTACTGGCTCGTAATGCCGACAGTATACCTTTTAGAAGATCCGCCGGCGCGGGTGGACAACCTGGGATTTTCACATCCACGGGAATGACATTTTCCACCGCGCCGCAACTGGCATACGATACACCAAACTCGCCACCGTCGCAGGCGCAACTGCCCGCGGCAATGACGATCTTCGGCGCAGGTGTGGCGCGCCAGGTTCGGCGCAGCGCAGTTTCCATATGGCGCGATACGGGGCCTGTGACCAGCAATGCGTCGGCATGGCGTGGCGAAGCGACGAAATGAACGCCGAAGCGCTCAATGTCGTAGTAAGGATTGTTTAGAGCGTGGATTTCCAATTCGCAGCCGTTACACGAACCGGCGTCCACTTGGCGGATGGCAAGGCTGCCGCGAAAACGTCGGTCGATGTGGCGTCTGACCGTTTTTCCTAAAGCTTCAATTTCACGGTCACGCGGCGGCGTTTCGGTGACGATACCGATGCGGCGTATCTTGTTAAGAATTCTTAACATATCCTTACCCTATAAATCGTGCCCGGAATAGGAAGCATTGACGGATTTATTGCACACCGGAAAATCGGCCACAATATTGCCATGGATTAGCTGTTCCAGTGCCGGCCAACTGAACCAGCTGGGATCGCGGGCAAAAAAGCGTTGTACGCGCCCGTCTTCACCCAGGCGGACATAGGTAACGATTTCCCCACGCCAGCCTTCCACCACGCCTATGCCCTCGATGGCTTTTGCAGGCTGTGTCCATTCAGCTTGCACGGGTCCTTTGGGCAGGTTTTCCATTAAACAATTCAACAACCCAAGTGAGTGGCGTATCTCGCTGGCACGCACTTGCACTCGAGCGGCTACGTCACCAGCGCTCAGGCAGGGAGACTCCACCGTTAACCGGTCATAAGGAGCATAAGCGTGATCACGGCGCACATCGTAGTCCATACCGCTGGCCTTGCCTACATAACCGGTCACGCCCAGTCGCCTTGCGTCTTCTGCGGCCAACACGCCGGTATTGGCCAGTCTGTCTTGCAGCGATGGCTGGTCTTCGAGTATGGGCAACAAACTATCCAACTCTTTCGACAAGTCCTGGTTCTGAGTCTTTAGCAGTTCCGCGCATTGGTAGGTTAGCGTACGGAATACGCCGCCGGGTACAATCCGGTCCATGAGCAGGCGATGGCCGAATACTGACTGGTTGCCACGCTGCCATTGCTCGCGCAGGCGGGCGCACTGCATGTGCGCGAATGCAAACCCCACATCGTTGCAAATGGCGCCGATATCACCGAGATGGTTGGCAATACGCTCCCGTTCGGCCAGGATCGCGCGTATGGCCAAAGCAAGCGGCGGCACGCTCACATCGTAAGCCCGCTCCATGGCCATGCACGCCGCCCAAGTGTGGGCCACGGTAGTGTCGCCGGAGATTCGGCCAGCCAGGCGGGCGAGGCCCTCAGGGTCACGGCCCTCGGCGATTTTTTCTATGCCTTTATGCACATATCCCAGTCGTTGCTCCAAGCGCAATACGTCTTCACCAACGGCATGAAACCGGAAGTGGCCGGGTTCGATAATACCGGCATGCACTGGCCCCACGGGTATTTGGTATACCCCGCTGCCCAGGACCTCAACAAAGGGGTAATCGCTGTCGGCCGGTGTGCGTTTTGGGGGGGTTCCGCTTGCGGGAGACTCATGCCGCAACGGATAACTGCCCTCTGGCCACGCCTGGTGCCGTGTCCAGCGACGGCTGTCGGGATGATCCAAAAAAGCAACACCCAACATATCCTGTAAGTGGCGTTCCAATCGGTCGATGCCGGAATAATAAGGCGAATGGGATGGCAAAACCGGCCGTTGCGGGGAGACCGGGGTTTCCAAAACCAGGTAATCGCCCTCAAACGCCAGACAGGCACGCACGATAATCCAATCACCAATGTGTTCGCCCCACACGCCCGCATGCCTATGCCCAAACGCTGCGGATACTTTGGCCGCGCTACCCCAGTCCTCGCCGTCGACCATCAGGCGGTGCGCAGGCGGCAACGTATGCGGGTCCGCCTCTTCGCGCAATACCACGTGTTCGCCTTCCAAGGCGGCCAGGTAGTCGTGTAGCCAGCGAAAACCGCTCATAGTAAGTGAACTCCGCTGATCAGTTCAGTGGCACGGTCCAACCAACGCGCCAGGAAACCGGGGATGGCGATACCCAGCCACAGCACCAGTCCCAGGTGCACCATCACCGGCAGCATGTTGGCCTTTACCGGTTGTTGCCCTTGCGGCATGGGACCGTAGACCATAGGGTGCAAGTGCCGGAACAAGCCGGCGAAGGCCACCGCCAGACCCAACAGCAATACCACTGTAAACCACGGCTGTGTCTGCATGGTCGCGGTGAGTAGCAGAAATTCACTGGTGAATACGCCGAAGGGTGGAAAACCGGCAATGGCGGCCACACCGATCAACAGTCCCCAACCCACCGCCGGTTGGGTTCGTATCAGACCGCGAATATGATCAATGGCCTGGGTGCCGGAGATATGCGTGGCATGACCGACTGTGACGAAGATGGCGGATTTGGTCAGCGAGTGAACCAACATATGCAATAAGGCGCTAAATGTGGCCAGCGGACCACCCAGCCCGAAGGCGAATGTCATCAAGCCCATGTGCTCAATGGAGGAATAGCTGAACATGCGTTTAATATCACGCTGTCGGTGCAGAAACAGTCCGGCCACCAGGAACGATACCAAGCCGAATCCCATGAGCAGATAACCGGCGACGTGCGGTGAACTGGACGCTGCCAGTGAACCATCCACCAGCATCTTGATGCGCACCACCGCGTATAAAGCCACATTGAGCAACAGACCCGACAGCACGGCGGACATGGGGGTGGGGCCTTCGGAGTGCGCATCGGGCAGCCATTGATGCATGGGCATCAGGCCAACCTTAGTGCCATAGCCAATCAGCAGGAACACGAAGGCCAGGCTCATGATGGCCGGTTGCAACTGAGTTGACACTCCATGCAGCGTGCTCCAGCTCAGCCCCGCCGAGGGCTCGGTGACCACATGTTGGGCGGCAAAATACAATAACACAGTGCCAAACAAAGCCAGGGCAATACCCACGCCACAGAGAATAAAGTACTTCCAGGCCGCTTCGATGGCCTCCGGCGTACGGTACAGCGACACCAGCAACACCGTCGCCAAGGTAGCGCCCTCGATCGCCACCCATAAGATACCGAGGTTATCGGTAGACAAGGCCAGCAGCATGGTAAATAAAAAAAGCTGAAACATGACATGGTACAAGCGCATACCGCGTTCGTTGGTCTTGCCCGTATCGCACACGTAGCGCATGTAAGGCCGGGAAAAAATCGAAGTGGTCATGCCCACAAAAGCGGTCAGCACTAAAAGATAAACATTGAAAGCATCGACCCGGAAACTGAATCCTTCCAGCACGCCGTGGCGTGCTACCGCGATGGCAAGCGTCGAAGCGCCGATAAAGGTAGCGCTGCACACCAGTATATTGATCCAACCGGCCCAACTCAGGCGCTGCACCCCAATCAGCACTAAGCCGCCCAGTAACGGCGTGAACACAGTTACGAACAATGCCGTCATGGTTCGTCCACCCGTTCGGTCAAGCGGTTCATGCGATCCACGTCCAGCGAGTCGATACTCTCGCGGATCTGAAAAAAGAACACCCCGAACAAGACCATGGCCACCAGCACATCGAAAGCCACACCCAGTTCCACCACCAGGGGCATGCCGCCCGTGGCGGAGACCGCCGCCAGAAACAAGCCGTTTTCCATGGACATAAAACCCAGTACTTGCGCTACCGCCTGGGTGCGGATCACCATCATTAACAAGCCGATCAGTACTACCGCCAGGCTGACGGCAACGATGTTGCGGGTAAAGATCAATTCCTGCTGCACGATGGGCGCTACCGCCCAGTAGCTGAAAATCACCAGCGCCAGCGCCGCCATGGTGACCAGCGCCGGGTGTCGCAATGTTTCGCTGTGTCTATCCAGTTCCAGCCGCCGCACCAGGCGATGCAACATCCAGGGGATGAGCAATGCTTTAAGCCCCAATGTGAGCGCCGCGGAAAAAAACAAATGCAACTGATCTCCGGCGACCGCCACGATGGCCGTTACCATGGCCACCAGCGCACCTTGCCAGGCAAAGGCATGGACGGCTGCCACCAGCCGCGACTGTTGCAGCAACACAAATGAAGTAAATAAAACCACGGCGGCCAGCACCACCATGAATTGTTGCAGCAGCGTCAAATGATCCAGGCTCATGCGCCCACCTCGAGAATCACATGGCTGAGCAATCCCAGCAGTGCCAGCAACAGGGCCAGATTAAGAAAAGCCGGTACCCGGAATACGCGCATCTTGGCCAGTACCGTTTCGCTCACCGCCAGCGCCACGCCCAGTAAGGCAAGCTTGGTCACGATGACGACCAAGCCTATACTCGCCGCGGCGAATCCGGTTCCTTGCCCGATACCCCAGGGGAAAAACACATTGGCCAGTAATACCCCATAGAGCAATAACTTCAATTGCGCCGCCCACTCCATCAAGGCGAGGTGACGGCCGGAGTATTCCAGGATCATGGCCTCATGGATCATGGTCAGCTCCAGATGCGTTGCCGGGTTGTCCGCGGGAATCCGGCCTGTCTCGGCAATGGCCACCAGCATCAATCCTGCCAGGGCAAACATGTACGAGGGTCGCAGAATATTGTCATTCACTAACTGGTACTCCACCACGCTGGCCAGGTTGGTGCTATGGGCGGTCATGGCCAGGGTGAACACCGCCATCAACATGGCCGGTTCGGCCAGGGCCGAGACAAACATCTCCCGTGAGGCGCCCATGCCGCCAAACGCAGTACCGACGTCCATTCCGGCCAGAGCGAGAAAAAAACGCGCCAGCGCCAACAGCCCGGCGATAACAATCACATCGGCAATGGCCGAAGTTGGCATGGGGATGGCGATTAACGGTATGGCCGACGCGGCCAGCCAGGTCGCCACAAAGACTATGTAGGGCGCGGCGCGAAACAAGATAGAGGCGGTGTGCGCCATGCGTGCTTCCTTGCCGAACAACTTGTATAAGTCGCGATAAGGTTGCCAGACGGATGCGCCTTTGCGGTTTTGCAACAAAGCCTTGATTTTGCGCACCCACCCCACCAGCAACGGCGCCAGTGCTGCGTAGAGCAGCACTTGCAACAGTGTCAATGCCCACAATGACGCGTTCATGCCATGATCCAAAGCAACACCAGTAATGTGCCCAGCGTCCAGCCGAGATAAACGCGCACGTTACCCGATTGCAAACGGATAACCTGCCGGGCTGTTTTCTCCACCGCACGTACCACCGGGGTATAAAACAGCCCCCAGGCGCGGTCGCTCACCTGCAGGCTATGGCGCAGGTGGCCGTTTTGCTGAGGTTCGACGCGCTCATCGATGTGAAACAACAATCCGAACACGCGTCGTATGGGTTGCGCGAAAGCGGTGGCCGTGTACTGCATGGCGGCCGACGGCGGTGCAAAACCGCAGTCCCAGGCATCGCAGCGCCGCACGCGCCGCACGCCGCGTCCCACCAGCCACAAGCCCAATCCCACGGCAACGAACAAGGCGATGGCCACCAGCGGCGCGCCGTAACTGGCCGTTTGCGGAGACACCGGCGTGAGCCACAACCAGCCCTGCGCCGTGGCCTGAACCAATCCGTGCCCCAACACTTGTTGCGGTACCGCGTTAATCAAACCGATAAATACCGTCGGCAACACGCCCAATAACAGGCACAACAGCGCCAACACCCCCTGGCCTGCGCGCATACTCAGCGGCACCGGACGGGCGCGGCGCACATGACGGCTTCGCGCCTGCCCCAGAAACGCCACGCCATAGACCTTGACGAAACACGCCGCCGCCAAGGCGCCGGTTAGCGCCAGCATGGCCGCGGCGATGGGCACCAGGCTGCGCAACACGCCGCTTTCCAATTGCCAGGCCTGCAGCGCTGATTGAAATGTCAGCCATTCGGAAATAAAACCGTTAAAAGGCGGTAGCGCGGAAATGGATATGCAACCGATTAAAAAAAACAGACCCGTCCACGGCATGCGCCGCAGCAATCCGCCCATCTTATCCAAGTCCCGTTCATTGGCGCTGTGCAGGATGGCGCCGGCGCCCAGGAATAACAATCCCTTGAACAGCGCATGATTAATGGTGTGATAAAGCGCGGCGACAAAGGCCACGGTGCCAATAACCGTGTGACCCGAGGCGTAAAACAACATTGCCAGTCCCAGGCCGATAAAAATGATGCCGATGTTTTCCACCGAGTGATAAGCCAGCAGGCGTTTCAAATCATGCTGCATCAACGCATAGAGCACGCCCATTAAGGCGGAGATGCTGCCGATGATCAGCACCGCCACACCCCATTGCCAGTGAAACTGGCCAAGCAAATCGAACACCACGCGAATAAATCCGTACACCGCCACTTTCAACATAACGCCCGACATCAGCGCGGAAATATGCGACGGCGCCACCGGGTGGGCCTCGGGCAACCAGGCATGCAAGGGCACCAGTCCCGCCTTCATGCCGAAGCCGATAAACGCCAATGCAAAGGCCACACTGGCCCAACCGAACGGCAACTGCGCCTCGCGCATGGCATCGAAGGCAAAGCTTCCGCCCACGGAAGCCATCACCCCAAAGCCGAGCAGGATGGCCAAGCCACCGATATGCGCCATCAGTAAATAAAGGAAAGCGGCACGCCGGTTGGCGGCATGGTCATGATGGAAGGCGACCAGGAAGTAACTGGATAACGACATCAACTCCCACGCCACCATAAACAGGAAAGCGTCGGCGGCCAGCACCACCAGCAACATGCCGGTGAGAAACAAGCCGCCAAAGCCGCCCAATACCGGCAATGGATCCCGGCCTTGCTCGAAACCGCGGACATAACCGGGGGCGTACAAGCCCACGGCAAAACTAACCACCCCGATCACGCACAGGAAAAATCCCGCCAACGCATCCAGGCGCACTTGCCAGTGCAGCCACGGCAAACCGAAAGGTAATTCCGCCACCGCGACACCACCATTGATCAACGCCAGCAATCCCGCAATCAGTGCCGACAAGGCGGATAGCGCAAACAACGGCATCACCAGGACGCGCAACAGGCGCGGCACCGATGCCGTCAACAACGATAATGCAGCCGAAGCCAGCGCTAATGCGATCGCCAAACCGGCCCACCATAAGGCATCGACGCTGATCATTCACCCTCACCCGCACTGGACTGAGATTTTTCCTTGAGCCGAACTCCGCGCCCGCCGTCGGCGCTCACCGCTCCTTCATTTATAAGTTCCACGCCGGCGCGCTCCAGCGCTTCCACGACTTTGACCAGGGAGTCCACATTGCCTCGCACCTGGCCATCGCTGCCCTCCATGCGCTGGATAGTCGGCAGGGAAATTCCCGCCGCATCAGCAAGTTGGCGTTGATCCATCCCCAGCAAGGCTCGCGCGGCACGCATTTGGGCGGCTGTAATCATGTGTGAATCACCTAAATTAAAATATAAACGCTGAAAGTATAGGTATTAAAGATAATAATTCAAGTATTAAACATCATTTTTAGCGAGAAACGTTGTGAGATCGGTGAAACCTTTCCTACGATGCGTGGAGGCTGGAATAAGTCATTCACAGCCCGCTATGAACAGCAAAACCCTGGTGAGGCCTCGTAAAACACGAGCTGGAAAACGCGTTGCAGGCATCCGCCGACCATTTCAAGCGGGTTTGTATTAGAGAGTGGAATAGATGTGCCCCAACCTAAGGAATCAACCAATAGTGCTGGTCGTTTCGGGAGAAAACTTCGCCCGTGTCGTCAATCGTGTCGTGAATGAATAGGTCGGTGTAATCAGGTATCGCAGGCCCTATTGCATTTCATGGATTTGACCTAACCGATTTATTTACAGGAGATCACCATGTATTTGTCTTCGCGACCGTGTATTAACGGTGTGTGATCTCGAAGTTGAGTTTCTTCCCCTGTGCTTAGTGGTTCAATGGCCAACTCGCTTGTTGTGTTTTGTTGCATGGATCTTTCGTGGATGGCGTATCCGGAAGGGCATTTCTCTCCCGCAGCCTTAAAGCACGTTGTCCAACCGTAACTTGTGCAATCGATGGTTAATCCCCGGCTGCCATTTGGTAGTGTTATGGGTTCAACTAAAGCGCTTTCGAGCGATTGACAACCGCACATCAGCAGAAAAAAAACGCAATAAAATACACTTTTAATATCCATTAAATATCCTCTTTAAAATTCACTGTAGTATCTCGCTGCGTTTATATTATTAGTGTTTCACAAGATACTGTCCATCTTGTTTGAGCTGGTGTTGCGCCTGGAAATGGGCGTTTGTAATACTTTAGTGTGAGGCTAGTGGTCGAGTAATGCTTGACGTATAAAATGAAGTTGCATATTTCAAATATTACATACCAGGAAAATGCATTTCTATTGCTCCGGAAAAAATAATTTGTTACTTTGCTTAGTAAGATTACTAAATACGATTGATAAATACTGCTGCCGCCTAATAGGCTGCTATATAGTTGTTAGTGATAAAGGAAGCTGAGTATTTAGTGGTTTTAGTGTATGTGTAACGTTGTATCGATGGAAGTTAATAAATCCTAATTCCAAACAAGGAGGCGAAGTATGTTTAAGTTGCAATGTGGGGCATTTTGCATGGGGGTTGGAATCTCATTGTTTTCCGCGGTGGTCATGGCCGATGATGATGGCGATGAAGACAGGAGGATATGTAACGGTGCCGCGCTACCCATTTTAACGGTTGCCGATTTTGACGGCAGCGGTGTTGTGGATCAAAACGACATGGTTTTGATCAAAAAAGCCAGAAAACGCGAAAACTATTACGCGTTTTACGATGTAAACGTGGACGGCAAGTTGGACAAAGACGATATTCGGCGTGCCGAAATGGATATCGGTTTGCAGAGTACACCTTCAGACCGAGTATTGGCGCTATTGTTTCATCGCGTCAAACAGTATCAAATCATGGACAGTCGGCAGGAGATCAACGCTACCGGATTTTATAAAATTACTTATTCGCTGGCGGGCCATGGCGAGCACTGGAGTAATTTTATCGATGGCGATGAAGAAACCTTTTTGCGTCCTGCGGGTTTGAATGTCACCAAGAAAGACGGCGAGATCAAAGGTGTGTATTGGGCAATCGATGCAGTGCCGGTGTTCGAAAACGGAGCCACTGATTATCCGCAACCCGGTGGCGAATGGGAAACCCAGCGGGTCATCGCCTACGCAGACCAACCTCCAACCTACACCGGCAGGCCGGATGAAACCTGGCATACTCATGCCGGACTGTGTATTACCGTGGAGATGCTGGATCAAGGGCCTGATCTTGTATTAAATCAACACACCACGTTTGCAGAATGTCAGGCACGCCCCAGTTTGGCAAAAGATCCCCAGACAGGTTACAACTCCTGGGCAAATCTATGGATGTTGCATGCGTGGATGTTTGATTTTAATCCCAATGGCTTGTTTGCCAACACACATCCCTGTGTTGATCCGGATTCACCACCCGAACACGTCATCAACGGCGACCGGGAAGTGCCGCCTTTTTTCAATCATCATCATTAATTTCATAAACAGTCGTAATGGATGGGGCGCTTAAGCGCCCCATTTTTTTGCTGATTAGGTTTTGTATTCGGCAAACGTTCGATTGCTGTAGTCCGTTCCGAATAGAGATTTTTAAATACGGTGTTAAGAAACTATATTAGAGAATAGGAGATTAATAGTAAGTAATAGGTATGGTTTATGCTTTGACGTTACAATGGTATAACGCTAATGCTTGATATGCTCACTAATACTCAGCTTTATACTCCTTTTAATTTGGCAACACTGTACGGCTTTCATGACTTCCTGCGCCAACGTGCCGCAGAATTAGTCAATACTGTGTAGTCTTTCCCGGCTAAAGGATCAATGGGTTAGGCCGATATGAGCCATGCATGTAACCACCTCTGGAGACTACGCATGAATTTGACCGCCAGGCCATGGCTATTGATCTGGTTTTTATTATTTCCGCTCGGCGGTAATGCGGTTCACAGTGAAAGCATAGATCATCAATCTGTCTATACGGTCGGCATTATTCCCCAGTTGGACGCCCATCGTACCAAACAAATCTGGCGTCCTCTGCTGGATGAGCTGGAAAACCGTACCGGTCTACAGTTTACCCTGCGCGGTTCAACGACAATTCCTGAAGTCGAACACGAGATTATGGCCGGCGACTTCGATTTTGCCTACATGAATCCCTACCATATGCTTATGGCCAATAAAGCGCAGGGTTATCTTCCCCTGGTGCGCGATACCGGCAAACGGTTGCAAGGTATTGTGGTTGTGTCGAAACACAGCGAAATTCAATCCGTCAAACAGCTGGCCAACAATACGGTTGCATTCCCCGCACCCAACGCGCTCGGCGCGACCTTATTGACGCGGTCGGAATTGATGGACCGCTTCCGGATTGGCGTGAATCCACTGTTTGTGAAGTCGCACAGTTCCGTATATCTGAATGTTGTGCTTGGTGAGGTGGCAGCGGGCGGGGGAGTGCTGAAGACGCTAAATCAACAGGATGCGGCGGTCAAAAACGCGCTGCGTATTTTGTATCACACGCGTCAGGTAGCGCCGCATCCTATTGCCGCGCATCCTCGAGTGCCGCAAGCGGTACGCCAGAAAGTTCGGTCCGCCTTGCTGGCAATGGGTCAGGATGACATCGGCAGAGAACTCTTACTGTCAATACCCATAGAGCAAATCGGAATCGCCACTATGGCGGACTATCAACCGCTGGCCGAGATGGGGCTGGAACGATTTCTCATGTAAACCACGGCCAATGGGTATACGCACAAAACTGTTTTTGCCTGTCATAGCCGCTTTTGCGGTTCTGGTGTGTGTGATCCATTTTTATTGGGAGCCGGTGTTACTGCAACACGAACGTGACTCCATCATCAGTCGTGAGTCCAATGTATTGCGCGCCCTGGGGCCGAGCCTGGCTCAATACTTGGTGAACAGCGACTTTGGCGCCGTTTACGCCATGCTGGATCATCACCAGCAAGTCAATGCGGCAAGCTGGAAGCAAATAGTATTAGAAAACCTCGAAGCAAAGCGCTTGTATCCACTGCAAGAGCCCGTGGCGCTATCCGACCCATCCCTGCTGAAGATTGACAGCGAAATACGCTGGGAGGGCGAACCCATCGCGTACTTGCGTCTGCGAATTGGATGGCAGCAGGAGCGAAACCTGCAACTCCAGCGCATTAAGCAGATGGAAGTGCATGCCGCCCTGATATTTATATTACTGATTCTGGTAACGGGCATCTGGCAAAATCGCTGGATTCGAATGCCGCTGGTACGTCTGGCTCGGGCGGCAGAACGCCTAGGCCAGGGCGACTCAGACGCAGTATTGCCACATGTGAGCGCTGATGAACTCGGCCGCTTGACAAAGGCGTTTGCCGATATGCGAGTGAATCTGAAATATACCAGCGAAGAACTGCATAAAGCGGTTTTACACGCTAAAAGCAGCGAGCTGCGTTTGAGCATGTTGGTGGAGAACATGGTCGACGGTTTTATCACCGCCTCCGACAACGGCGAAATTCAATCCTTCAATCCTGCCGCTGAGCGGATGTTCGGTTATACGGCCTGCGAAATGCTTGGCCGCAATGTCAGCGTCATCATTCCGGATTGTTACGGTAGGAGTCAGGATATCATCGCTGGCAACATAGAGAGTCAGGTAATTGAGAATCAGGAAGTCGAGTATCAGAAAAAAGCGCCGGTTATAGAATTGGAGGGCGATTTAGAAGGTGTGCGCAAAGATGGCGAGCGATTTCCACTGGAAATCGCGCTCAGCAAAACGGAAATCAATGGCAAGCTCGTATGCGCGGGCGTAATACGGGATATCAGTGAACGCAATAATGCGCAGCAGTTATTACATGCCCAAAAAGAGCGCTTGAGCAATATTCTGGAAAATACCGCCGACGCCTACTTCACAATTAATACCCGTTGGCAGGTCACTTTTGCCAACAAAGTCTCCGAATCCGTGCTTGGCATTAAACCGCAAGCGGTTGTGGGAAGCGATCTGCGAGAAGCGCTTCCGGATGTTGTCAGCATGTTTTATAAAATGCTGCGTACTACCCTCACCAGACAAGTCTCACAACAAAGTAGCGTGTTGTATGGTCCCACGATGAAGTATCTCGAGGCCTATTCCCATCCCACCACCGATGGTCTTATCGTGCACTTTCACGATATTACGCTGCGTAAACAGTTTGAGGACGAACTCAGACACGCGAAAGAACAAGCGGAAACCGCCAATCTGGCAAAGACCGATTTTCTTGCCCGCATGAGTCACGAACTGCGGACACCAATGAACGCCATCCTGGGTTTCGGCCAGTTGCTGGAACTCGATGACCAATTAAACCAGGACCAAAAAGGCCAGGTAAAGGAAATCAGCAAGGCGGGAAACCATTTACTGGAATTGATCAATGAAGTGCTGGATCTGGCAAGAGTGGAAAAAGGCGGGATAAACATCTGTGACGAAACCGTGGACTGCGGTGATTTGATCGAAGAGAGCCTCTGCCTGGTGGCGCCAATAGCGGAACAACAAGGCGTTTCCCTGAACTACGATCACTGTAAAGCCACCAACACGTTTATCCAGGCAGACCGCACTCGTTTAAAAGAAGTGTTGATTAACCTGTTATCCAATGCGGTCAAGTACAATAGCAAGCAGGGAGATGTCACCGTGAATTGTGTTCAGGCACCGGGCAACTTTGTACGCATTGAAGTCAGCGATTCCGGCATCGGCTTGAACAGTGAACAATTGAATCGTTTGTTTAGTCCTTTCGAACGGTTAGGTGCTGAATATACCGATGTCGAAGGCACGGGCATCGGCCTGACCATCAGCAAGCGCATTGTGGAGTTGATGGGCGGAATCATCGGCGTGCAAAGCACGCCGAAAAAAGGCAGTACCTTTTGGATTGAGTTGCCACAGGCCGGTGAAAGCGCGCCGGTGGAACCTCAAAACCAGTCTCAACCATTAATGTTGCGCAAAAACAGCCTCAATTCAGACACAAAATCAACTATTCTGTATATCGAGGACAATGCCTCCAATCTTAGGTTGATGGATTCTTTCTTTAAGATGCGCGAGGACCTCACTCTGATATCCGTCATGACGCCAGAGACAGGTTTGGAAGTGGCCATATCACAACAGCCGGCGGTTATTTTATTGGACATCAATTTGCCGAATATCGATGGCTTTGAGGTATTGAAGCGATTAATCGCCGATCCCAGAACCAAACACATACCGGTGGTCGCGGTAAGCGCCAATGCACTGCCATCCGATACTCAACGGGGCAAAGAAAGTGGTTTTCATGGTTATCTTACCAAGCCTATTCAGCTTAAAAAGCTGTTCTCTACCATTGACAGCTTGCTCGCGACGGCCAGAGTACAAACCGGCACGTAAACACAATCCATACGGTAAAATCGTTTCTTGGATATTCCCAGTGAGCGGACACAAAAATTCCCACACGTGAAAATTACTGCGTGAAATACCAATCTAATGTATGTATAATAGGCAACGTCTAAGCAGCAGCAAAGCAATATAAAATAAGCAACGTAAAAATAAGCAACGTAAAAATAGAAGTAAGACGATGACAAAAAGGGGAGTGCGGGGAGTGCAGAGAATGCAGCCGCACTCCCCTTTTTTATTTTCCCCTGTCTATAGGTTCGACTGAGAGAATTCAACCATCAAGTGCTCGCGTCCGCCGGGTGCTTGGGTTAGACCAATACCTGATTTCCGGCAAGTATTAGCATAGCAAGCCATTTTCACTTGGGCGGCATTGTTGTAGGTTCTGTGAACCAGGCGTGCCTTGCTGGCGGCAATATGCCCTAGCCGCTGATGTCGCTGTAATGTTCAACCTCAGGAAAAGGCTCGTAATAGTGATGTAACAGCGCCTTCCATTGTTGATATTGAGGGGAGCCCCGGAATCCCACGGTATGATCTTCCAGTCTCTCCCAATGAACCAGCAAAATGTATCGAGACGGCTTTTCAACGCAACGTTTGAGTTCATGGTTGATGTACCCGGGCATGGACGCGATGATTTCTTGCGCTTCTGCAAAGGCGCATTGAAAATCCGATTCTTGTCCGGGAATTATGTCGAGTATTGCAACTTCTAATATCATGATGATTACTTTTTAAAAATCCATGCCTGGCGCCAGGCCGGGTAATATTTCGAGATCACATACTACTACCATATTATTTTTTCCCAAGATGCCGGGCTACTGCTCCGGCTTCGCATGTCTAGTACAGGCCGGAATATAGGTGGATAAGCGTGATTACCCTTACCCCAGCGTGGCGTCCAAATACATCATACAGACGAAGCCAATGAGCAAGCTGAACGTGGCTAAAGTTTCAAATCCCCTTCTATGCGTTTCCGGGATGATTTCATCGCTGATGACGAACAACATGGCGCCGGCGGCAAATGCGAGCGTCCAGGACATAAGCGGTCCGGCAAAGGATACCGCCACACTGCCGAATAAACCTCCCACGGGTTCTGCAAGACCGGTTAACAAACCGACAACAAAGGCCTGCGTTCTGGAATAGCCGACGGCAATCAGGGCCACCGCAACCGCCAGGCCTTCCGGTATGTTTTGTATTCCGATGCCGGTGGCCAGGGTCATGCCGTTGGCGACGTTGCCGCCGGCAAAACCAACACCGACGGCCATCCCTTCGGGAAAATTATGCAAAGTGATGGCGATTACAAATAGCCAGATGCGACTCAGGGCTTTGTTCTCCGGCCCCTCGTAGCCTGCCAGAAAATGCTCATGCGGTAGATAACGATGCATTAAAAAGAGCGCTCCCGCACCGCACAAAATTCCGGCGATGACGACTAACACGGCGAGATCTTTGCTGTGAAACTGGATCTCACCATATTCAATCGCCGGAAGTATTAATGAAAAGAACGATGCGGCCAGCATGATGCCCGCGGCAACACTGAGCAGGCCATCCTCCAGCCGGGCAGAGAGTTTTCTAACGGCGAAAACACCTAATGCCCCTATGCCGGTAAACAGTCCGGCAACCAGACTGGCAATAAACCCCATCCAAATCACATTCATAGGCTAAATTTGTTTGGCTAAGTTCGCATCATGAGGTAACACACTCATACACTCCATAGTCCCAATAGCCTCTCCCTGGCTTGGTGGGCCCAACCCAATGTCGGCTCAACAGTTCTTTGGCGATGAAATAGTTAATAAATCCATGCCCGACAAACAATGCGCTACTGTGGGATTTTGCAATATCAATCAACATCGATGCCGCCACTTGCGCCCTTTCCCTCGCCATTGATAGAGACTCGCCATTTTTGGAGAAGCCAAATACGGATAAACTCCTCAATAGCACGCCCCAGACGCTAACCGGCAAAGCGAATGAACCTTGGGTGAAATGCGGTATGGCCACTTCCCGAAACACGGGGTCACTTAAATGTATGGTGTTAAAGCCCAATGCCTTGGCGGATTCCATAGAGCGAATAAAATCACTGCACACCGCCACATTGCAGGTTGACGCCTTTTCTATGGCTTTTTTCGGTGGTGGTTCCGCAATGCCGGAAAGGTTATACCGTTCAATGAGTTCAGGAATCTCCCTGGATCGGGCTTTGCCTTTTAGCGCCACGATGGGTTTTCCGTGCCTAATGATTGTAATTTCCATCACTCTCCTACGTATTTTTCTTTTTATGGGGCCTGCCTATTTTGGGTATATTAAGAGTCTTACCGCGAATATCCCGCACAGTGGCTAATAGTATGGCCACAGAAGCGTAAAAAATATGTCCTACACTGTTTTGGTATTCATCGAAAGCCACTAAGTTGTTCATTCAGATCCCGTAAACTCTCTACGATCAGTGTCGGTTCTATTCCCCATGGATCATAAATTGTGTCTTGCGAACGATGCAGCCAGGCGGCGCGCATGCCGGCGGAAATCGCACCAATCACATCAAATGGATTGCTTGAGATTAGCCAGGCGTCACCGCAGCAAGCCCCCGATTGCCTCAGGAAATAGCTATAGACTGCAGGATTAGGTTTAAATGACTTTATGTCATCAACACTGACAATTCCAATAAAATATTCCCTGATACCCGCCGTTACAAGCAACCTATCGACGGCAGCGGTACTACCATTGGAAAACGCAAACAGTCGAAAGTTATTGGCTTTCAATTCAGCCAGGGCGGGTTTCACCTCGGTGAACGCGGGCAGGGTGAGGTAAGCATTCAGCAAATGCTGTTTCTGGTTGCCGCTGAGTGGGATTTTGTAGTACTCACAAGTGTAATCAAGGGCATGACTGGTGCAAACCGTAAAATTTTCGTAGTTCTGCATGAGGCCACGGCGAAATGAATATTCCAATTGTTTGTCCCGCCAGGTTTGCGAAAATTCCTTGGCTTGGTTACCGGTAAGTTCCTGCAGTTGCGAAACCAGACCGTGTGTATCGATGAGGGTGCCGTATACATCAAAGGCGAGTGTCATTGTCATTAAATACCCCTGGCATGCTAACTAACTGCAAAAGCGCATTTATTGCTTCGATTTGAACGCGTTGCGAGAGTCACAATTGCGCCACCAGCGCCTCGAGCTGGTCAGTTGCCTTGGACCAGCCTTCATGGAAGCCCATCTCTTCGTGAGTTTTTCGGTCGGCCACACTCCAATGACGCACACGTGCGGTGTATTTTGTTTTTCCGCCGTCGTTGTCAAACGTGATAATAGCGGTCATGAATGGTTTTTCGGCAGGCTCCCACGCTTCGGTATAAGCATCTGTAATCACCAGCCGTTGGTTTTTAACAACCTCGAGATAAACCCCTTTATTGGGGAATTCCTGCCCTTCCGGGCTGCGCATAACGACTACGTTGCTGCCGCCCGGCCGCACATCCAGTACAGCAGAGGCCACGGACCATGGCTTGGGAGTGAACCACTGCTTCAGCAGCTCAGGCTCTGTCCAGGCCCTGAACACGGTTTGCGGCGGGGCGTCGATCAGGCGCACCAACAACAAGTCCCTGGATTCACCCGCTTCTTGTCCTGAATTCATCGCTCTCTCCTATGTGAAATGGTAAGTGGAGTCTCGTTTGCTGCTCCAAATTTTGAAATGGGAAAAATTCGCAATATACATTCTTTTCCTCGGCTTATACTTGTTATGCTGGCGCAACCATTGCGATAAGTTTGCCAATGGTATTCCAGTTTCTTGCGGTGACCGGAACTCCCAGGCTTTGTTCCACTTTTGCCGCCAATTTGGATCGTCCGATTCCATCCGGCGCATAAAGGTAGAAGACGTTGTTGTGAAGTTTGAATTTTTCGGAAGGTGATTGAACCGCCATAAGTTGCTCTAACCGGGCTTCTTTGGGCTGAGAATCCAAGAAATAGAAATGCAAAGCCTTGCCGTTGTCGGTCTCGAAAGGATTGTTGGTAATCGCATCTTCTAGTCCTGCCGCGTCGAGCAGTAATACTTTCGGTGCGAAGCCGTAAGCGTCCAAAATTCTCACGCTTAGATCTTCGGCAATATTTTTACGGCGGTTTTTCTTGCATTGGAACACGGCATTGCCACTTTGAATATACGTCTTAATATTTTGACAATCCATATCTTCCAGGATACTGACAAGGGCTTTCATTGGCAGGAGGTTTTTCCCACCGACATTGATGCCTCGAAAAAGCGCTATATAGGTAATCATTATGAATCCCTGCTTGGCATGTTGTCCCTGGAATCTGAACGCGTGCAGCGAAAAAATATCCTGTGATGATTAAGTACTCTGTTGATCATCAATCATCCGCCCAAACCGGTGACCGGGTTCCTTCGTACGGCTGGAGATTCAGCCAGCATTGAAGCAATAAATCGCCGCCCTTTTCAATGACGGTATTTTTTACGGAGTGCACGGTATAGCGTTTTGGTTTTTCTTCGGACGCTATTTTACCGACCCCGTCCAAACGATCCCACCCATGATCATCAAACCTATCCCCGACGGCAACCGAGATGAATGGCATATTCGACTCAAACTTCGCCATTGGCTTGTGCTCGCCGGTGATATCACAAAGATATAGCTCATACTTAGTCATAATTTGCTGGCGCATTTGCCCTAAAACCGGCTATCCGGTGGCGGGTAAATCACTGTATCACGCCCTTGACATGCTGACGATATTCGCGCGTTGTTGGCCGTCATCAAAGCCGCTATTTCCATACATTCTGAACTGTATTTCCCTGTTTTTTCTGCCCTAATATTTCCCGGTTTTGGTCCGTTACACTGATTTATGGGGAAAGTTGGGATAGTCACCAAACTTGCGATAATTTTTCGGGTATTTTACCTGATTCTCCCATTTTGGCTGACGTTTCATGGTGCCCACGCGGACACCGTGAAAATCGGGATTTTGGCTCATCGTGGTACCGATCATACGCAGGAAAGCTGGGCGCCAATGGCCCGCTATTTGTCCCAGCGCGTTATACCCCATCAATTTGTGATTGTGCCGTTGACCAATGATTCTATCGAAGAATCGGTGGCGCACGGCAAAGTCGATTTTGTGCTGACCAATCCCGCGTCTTACGCCGGTTTGGAAGCGCGATACGGGGTGTCCCGCATTGCGACCGTTCGTAACCGGCGCTCCAGCGGTGCTTACACCAAGTTCGGGGCGCTCATTTTCACGCGTGCCGATCGCACCGACATTCGTACTCTGAAGGATTTAAAAGGGAAAACCTTTATGGCGG
>JAJDNG010000255.1 GCA_022340845.1 Gammaproteobacteria bacterium
GTCGAGTGCACCCAATGGTCAAAAGGATGTAAAGGAGAACAGGCCAGGCTCGGCCCGCTGCGGAACTCGTTTACATTACTATTTACAGTGATTTTTAATGGTTCAATTAGAAAGTTCTATAAAAAGTTCTATTAAAAAATACTATTGAAAATTTCTATCTAAAAAATTTTGACGCTGTCAAAAAGGCGCGGCACCCAGATCGTAATCGTCATTGTTTTCCGGTGGTACGAAGGTTTTGGCTTTTTTGCTGGTTTGATCGCTCCTGGCCTCAAAAGCACTAAATTCACTGAACTCCAGTTTGCCATTGGCGTTTTTGTCGAAATCCTCCCAGCTTTTTAGCATGTCTACATGTTCTTTTGCTTCATACATAGTTATAGAACCATCATTGTCTTTGTCCAGCTTATTAAACTGTTTTGCTTGCGCTGTATCTTCGGCAAATAACGGGGTTGAGAATAAAGCTACTCCAAATCCGGCGACTAAGTAAATTGCTTTCATGGCAATTCCTCCTCTGCTCTACACAGCTGCGGACTGATTAGGTTAAACTTGTAAACCTCCCCGAGTAAGAAACAAAACCCTCTGTATTAACGTAGCCGTAAAGTTTGTTATGTCAAGGCGATACTATATAGTATTTTCTGAGTCATGACCTGCCTTGATTATTGGTGAAAATTAGGGTGTGGCAAATTCGTTGTTTGAATTCACTTTTTATGAAACGATCTTGTTGGGCGTTCAATTACACTGTTTTTTTTATCAATAGACGATTAAAAAAATACATAGCATTCTGAATAGCATTATGAATAGAATTCTTTTATAAAAGTATCCTGCCTGCCATGGGGGCTCATTGTGCCAGCGGCTGTTCGCTGTCTTTTTCGATTTCTTTCTCCACGGTTACCCAACCGAAATCGCTGAATATGCTGAATAAAGCCGGGACCACAAATAGCACCAGCAAAGTGGCGGTTGTCAAGCCGAAAACAATACTGGTTGCCAACGGGATGAGAACTTGAGCTTGTAAACTTTTTTCCATTAACAATGGAGTGAGACCTGCAATGGTGGTGAGGGATGTCAACAATATGGCGCGAAAGCGTTCGCGGCTGGCCAGTTTGGCGGCTTCGACGATGGTGTGTCCTTCACGGGCGCGCAGTTTGAGAAATTCCACCAGCAAAATGGAATCGTTTACCACGATGCCCGCCAGAGAGATGGCGCCCATCATGCTGGGCATGGACAGTTCCAGACCCATGATCAAATGACCAAGCACCACTCCTATAAAACCCAGAGGTATGATGACCATCACCGCCAGGGGCTCGATGTAACTGCGGAACTGAAAACTAAGTAATATGAATATTGCGACCAGGCCGATGAGAAATCCCCGTGCCATGGAGGAACCGGTTTTCGCCGACTCCGAAGCCTGGCCTTCCAGCTTCACACTGACACCGGGGTAGTGTTGCTGCAACTCGGGTAAAAAATTGGCTTTGGTGTCGTTAACGATTTGCTGAGCATTGGCTAATTGGGTATCGACGTCACCGGTGACCGTGACCGTGCGGCGGTTGTCGATGCGATGGATGCGCGCGTAGCCGCGATTAAGGGTTATTTCCGCAACGGTACTCAAAGGGATTTGATCACCCGAGGCGGTAACAATGCGAAAATCCTGCAAATCGTCCAGGCTGTTTTTGTCCAAATCGGTTAAGGCGACATCGATTTCGTAGGATTCCGGGCCGATTTGTATTTCATCTGCGGTGGTGCCGTAAAAGCCCGCGCGCAACTGATTGGCGATGGTAGCAGCGTCTAGGCCTAATGCAAAACTGCCTTCGCGAAGGCGCACTCGCAGTTCCGGTTTGCCGGGGCGTAAATCGTCACTAACATCGTGCACGCCTTTGTACTGGCTTAGCCACTGCTGCAGTTCCAGTGCGGCGGATTTCAATTGCTGCAGATCCCATCCCTGCAAACGGATTTCGATATCCAACCCTGCCGGCCCTATGGCCGGTTCCTTGAAGTTCAAGCTGATGACATCAGGAACCACGCCCACCGCTTTGCGCCAGTGTTGAAGAATATCATCAATGCGGCCTTGGCGTAATTCAGCCGTCAATAAATCCGCCGTTACCGTGGCGACATGCGGACCGGTTTCATACGCATCGGCGTTTTGGTTGTATTGCACGCTAATGTCTTCAATGAGGCGCTGGCCATCGGGTTGCGAGGGGGCAAAGGTATCATCCACTGTTTTAAGGGCATTGATCAGTTGCTCGACAATCGCCTCGGTGCGGTGCAAGGGAGTGCCCTGGGGCAACAATATACGGGCTTGTATGGTGTCGCCTTCGATGCTGGGGAACGCCTGAAACTTTAAATGACCGCCGGCCATGATGCCCAGGGTGACAAGAAACAAAGCCACGACACCGCCAATAAACACATAACGCCAATGGATCACCGCATCCACGAACTTGCCGGCCACTTCATGGCGTAACCATTCTATCGCTGTCTCGAAGCGCAGTCTGAAACGGCTGGGCGTGGTTTTGTGTTGGTGGCGTAATGAATGCTCCAAATGATGAGGCAGGATTAAAAATGCCTCCACCAAGCTTACCGATAACACGCTGATCAACACTATGGGCAACACTTTAAGTACCTGACCGATATCGCCGCTTAAAAAGGCCAGCGGGGTGAAAACGGCTGTGGTGGTGAGAAAGGAAGACAAAACACCCGGCATGACTTGCCGGGTACCATCCACCGCGGCATTGAACGCAGATTTTCCTTGCTTGAGATGGGCGGCGATATTTTCCGCAATCACAATGGCGTCATCCATTAACAATCCCACGCCGATGAGCAAGGCCACCATACTGATCATATTGATGGATTGCCCAAGCAAGGACATTAAAAATAACCCGCCGAGAAACGCCACAGGCAAACCCATGGCCACCCAAAAGGCAAAACGCAGTTGAAAAAACAGCCACATCACCAGAAATACCAATACCAGTCCTTGCAGGCCATTTTTTAACAGCATTTGTAAGCGGTCACTGACGATGGATGACATGTCCTGGGTGAGTGTGAAAGTGACACCCGGTGGTGCAATGTGCCTCTCCGTGTCGATAAACGCCTTTACGGCATTGACGGCATCCAAGGTATCTTCCGATTTGGTTTTGGTGATCTGCAGCAACGCGGCACGCTCGCCGTTAAACAATACTTTGTCCTCGTCCAGTTCAAAGCGATCGGTAATGATTGCAATATCCCCCAGACGAACTTCTGCGCCACCTTCTTTTGAACCCACCACAATAAGATCTTCCAACTGGTGTACGGAACGCCGCTCATCGGTGAAACGCACCAGGTAATCACGGTCCCGGGTTTCTATGCTGCCGGCGGGCAGGTCCACATTTTGCCGCGCAATGGCATTGCCAAGATCGGCCACCCCCAGGCCATGACGTTTTAAAGCTTCGGCGGACACTCGTACCTGCAGCTGATGTTGGGAAAATCCCAAGATCGTGACTTGGGATACGTTCGGCAGTTGCTTAATACGGTCCTTAAGTTGTTCCGCATAGGCTTTTAAATCAGTGGCAGTCATAGGGCCGGTGACGGCAATAGAAACCACCTGGTCGGTGCGCCCCAGTTGTTTGATGATGGGCAGTTCCACTTGCTCGGGAAAATCATCGATGGCCTCCACTTCCGATTTGACATCATCCAGGAATCGGAAAAAATCCGCGGATTCGGTCATTTTCGCCACCGCCACGGCAACGCTTTCCATGGCCTGGCAGCGGACTTCGGCAACATCATTGACGGTATCGATGGCGTCT
>JAJDNG010000258.1 GCA_022340845.1 Gammaproteobacteria bacterium
TTGGGGTTGTTCAAGCTGTCACCGTTCATCTTCACCAATGCGGGGAAACTCGCGCTGAATGAAGTGATCGCCGGGTCGATATCAATGAGGGTTATTGACTTAACTTTGTCGTATTTCAATACTTCACGTGCCGCCAATCCATCGCCGCCGCCGAGAATCAAGATGTTTTCCTTAGGGCCTGGCAACGACATCACCGGATGCACCAAGGCTTCATGGTAACGATGCTCGTCGCGTTGAGAGAATTGAATATGACCGTCGATGTACATGCGATAATTGCCGTTGGCCGGACTTTGGGTGAAGATCACTTTTTGGTAGGGCGTTTGTTCGCTGAATACCACTTGGTCCATATACAGGTGATGTTCCGCAAAACTGCTCAGGCGGGTACCGAACAGAATCAATGCCACCAGCACGATGAGAGTCAATACCGCGCCTATGACCAGGGCGCGGGCATGTTTTAAATGGTCACGAAAGTAATACAAATTGATAATGGCGGTAGCGATATTGATCAATCCGATCGCAAACGACGCCCGGATCAGTCCCAGGTTTGGCAGCAGCAGTAACGGAAACGCCACCGATCCGATCAATGCGCCCACATAATCCAAAGACAACACATTGGCAATGCTTTTTCGGATCATCTCTTTCTGGCTCAAAATGCGCGTCAGCAGCGGTATCTCCAGGCCGACTAAGGTGCCGATCACGATGATGAAAAAGTACATAATGGGTGTATACAGTGCGTGTACACCGGAGAAAGCGATGAACAGACTTAAGCTGCACAGGCCGCCGATAATGGAAATGGCAATTTCCACCCAGACAAAATTGGCCAGCAAATTCCGTAAAAACAGTTTAGAGAAATACGATCCCAGTCCCATGGCAAACATAAAAAACCCGATGGTCAGGGAAAATTGATAAACACTGTTGCCCAATAAATAGGATGAAACCGCACCGATGATCAATTCATACGTGATTCCGCACAACGCAACAATAGTGATGGAAATCAGTAATACCACCACTTGTCTCTGTGAAAGGTTTTGGTAGTTATCCAGTTCGATATGAATATTTTCAGAAGCGGCTAATTCAGACATATATGCTTGCCCGGAAATGTTAAAGCGAACTCTATAGCGGATATTGCAACATTGTTGTTATGTGACATTCTTTTTACGTAAGTTACAAATCCCCACGGAGATTGACGACACCTATTTATAAGACGGGAGTCTATAGTCTTTATAAAAAGAATAGACTCCCGGTTTGTCGGTAAGATTTATTTGCCTTGCGAGAAACTGCCTGATCCGGCCTTGGCGCGGGCGCTGGTTTTGGCGCTTTGCACGGCGCTGCTGTGGTAGTTTTTCGGGCTCATTTGCATATTGCTAAATCGCGAACCACTAATGCCCGCGGACCGTTGTCTTGACAGCAAATGGCCGATCAACATGCCTGCGGCCAGGCCAGCCATGCTGAATCCATGGTCGCGGTGGTAACCGTGCTGTGTGTCTGTGGCTATGAGACGATTGCGTTCGGCGTCGATTTCCACGATGAAAATTTGTTTTTCACCGCTGTCCATGGTCATATTTTGATTGGGGTCCATAAAACCGGAAATGGAACCGTCGGATTGTACGGAAGTGCCCACTGGCGTGCTCATTAATTTTGCGGCATTAAGATTTTCCGCATACAACACATTGAACTGTTCCATATATTCCTGGCGCACAACGGGGTCTTCACTGTTGCCCTCAAATTCCGAGCCCATCTTCGCCTGGGTTTGATCCAAAGTGTCGGCCATCACATCCAGCACTCGATTGAGATCGACCACTTCCACTGAATCACTGCTGCACGCAGCTAATAAAATCGTTAATACCCCGAAAAACAACATCGTTCTTATTTTCATGCTCGCTTCCTCTTTATTGTTGGTCAATTGTTAATCTGTGGCTTAGCTATGGTTTCTGAAAAAATGTTTTTACGAGAGAAATCATAAATTAAATCGAAAATGTACTTCATCCAAACCGTCTTCGTAATAATCTTTCAAGCGCCCTTCTTCAAAAAATCCGGCGGCTTCCAAGGGAGGCAATACGTTCGGCATGTTCGATGGGAAAGCTATAAATATAGATCTGGCGGACCATTCGCGTGCACGTTCGATGCCTATTTCCAGGTCTTGTTGGGTGAATTGTTGCGGTTTCTGACGGCTCAGTAAGCGCTTTTTTGCCACCTCCCAGTTGATGACATAAATACCTTCGGTTTCCGGAATCTCATTCAAGCCATTGAAAAACGCAGCGCTGTCATCGGGGGCGATTTGACGCTCGGATGGTATGTCAGCCAGGGGCAGGCCGTAGATGATTTGCGCTTCGCCCGGTTCGTAATAGTCCGGATGGGTCAATTCCGGACGAAACCCGGCGGCTTCGTACATGCGATGGGCTGCCGCGTATAGGGGACCTTCTTCGGGATCTTCATAATCGCTGGTGGACACAAAGACTTTGCGTATGTCTCCGGCGCGCATTTTGTCTACCATATCCTGGAGCATTTTCTGTCCCAAACCCTGGCCTTTTTCCGCAGGGTCCAGATAAGTCCAAGACAACCAGCAGGTTTGGTGCGCGTTTTCCACAAAGCGGCAGCCGGTTACGCCAAGGATTTTCTCCGAGCGCGTCAGCACAAACTGATTTTCCAGGCCCAGATTTTGGTAACTTTGAGCGGCTTCCTCGGCATCGTCCTCGTCATTGGCTTCGATGATCGCGATGACGGTATCGATGTCCTCCGGCTGCATCAGGCGCAGCTCTGTATTTTCTAAAACAGTATTTTCCATAACAGGTTTTTCTAATCCGCTATTCTCTGTAGCCATGGGGTTTTTATTCGTATTTTAGATGGTGCTTGTTAGCGATGGATAATAGGTTAAAATCGGCGCTTACTTTAATCCAGATCGATAAAAAAGTCATGGTAAAAATTCACAATCTGCCGTTCATTACTATATCAGTAATACTGATATGTACAGCCGTAACCGCTACGTTTTATATTAGTGGCAGCACGGATCCCATACTGTTTTTATACGCCTCAGAGTCCTACGGCAGAAGTCTGCAGGAAATTAAGCACGGCCAACTTTGGCGCCTGATCACACCTGTTTTTGTGCATTTGGATTTTTTTCACTGGTTATTCAATATGGTGTGTTTATGGGAACTGGGCAGGATTCTGGAACGGCGTTATCGTTGGACAATATTTTTAGCGTTTATCATCGGATTCGCACTGCCCTCTAACTTGGCGCAATATTACGCCACCGGCCCAAATTTCGGTGGTATTTCGGCGGTGTTATTTGCCATGCTGGGGTTTATCTGGAGTGTTGGGAAATTTAACCCATATTCCGATTTGTATTTACCCAATTATCTGGCGGTATTGTTGCTGGTGTTTTTTGTTTTGTCGTGGTTTGGACTGTTCGGGCAAATGAGTAATGTCGCCCATTCGGTAGGGTTAGTATGTGGATTGCTGACGGGATTTATTTTTGCGAAAAAATATTCCACTGCGACTAAATTACATTAAGCTCGTGGCTGTCATACTCTACAAGTCGATATGGCAGCCGGTCCAGTGGGGTTAGGCGTCCCGCCGCGCCGCTTTGCGGGCGATGTCGAGGCGCGCGCGGCTTTGTTTGTTCGCTAAATAATAAGGCGCAATGGCTTCCAGGGCGGTAGGGGTAAAGCCGAACTCTTGCGGAAACGGCTCTTTGCAGATGGAGTCTTGCAACAACGATAAATAGTTATCGAAGGTAAACGGTTTACCCGGTACCATGCTGAATATAATGGCCTGCAGTTTGGATAAACTCTGACTCAAACCCAAAATCATGCGTTTTTCACCGATGAGTTCACCGGTATATTGCACCAGTTCCTTGAGGGTATATTCTTTCGGGCCACACAAATTGTAGTGTTTGCCGTAAGCCGCTTTGTTGTCTATGGCATTGACAAAGGCTTTCGCGACATCCTCCACATATACAGGGGCGAAGCGGCTGTTGGGACACGCCAGGGGAAACGGCACCACCTTGGGCGTGATTTTCAACAACCCCGCGAAGCGGTTCAGAAAGCTGTCTTCAGGGCCGAAAATCACCGAGGGCCGGAAACTGGTGACATTAATTTCTTTGGTGGTATGGAGCAGATTTTCCGCTTCGCCTTTAGAACGCAAATACCGGCTGCTGCCCCGGCCGGCGTCGGCGTTGAGCGCGCTCATGTGCAACAAACGTTTGATCCGGTTGACGCGGCAGGCTTCCATGACTTTGCGGGCCAGTTCCACATGCGCTCCCTGGAAACTACGGTCTTTTTGGCCTTCCTCGTTGAGAACGCCCACCAGGTTAATCACCACATCGTAACCCGCGAATTCCTCTTTTAGGGTGATGGGATCGTGCACATTGGCGTTGTTTACCACGACCGTCGGCAATACTAATAAATCGCGATGGCGCTCCCGGTTACGGGTCAATACTTTTACGTGATGTTTGTGGCTCGCTAACTGCGCGATAATATGGTGGCCGACAAATCCGCTGCCGCCGAGAATACAAACGCGATGTAATGTAGACACGGTAAATTTCTCACCTCACAAGTGGGGTAGTCTGGTTTGATATTGATTGTTGTCCGGCGCAATTGTGCAAACCCGAGCCGCCAGCGTCAAGTAGTATATCAGAAAGCCGACACTATTCCGGCTCTGCAGGGCGATGAATATCGCGTTACAATATCGATAAGCGCAATTCAAAATACTCACCATACAACGCCATACAACGCGATACAACAGGAAACAGGAGCACACACCATGGCTTTCCAATCCATCAATCCTTTTACAGGCGAAACCCTGCAAAGCTTAGCCGCATGGGACCGCGAGCGCACCGAGTCTGCATTGCAGCAAGTGGCGGCCGCCACGCCTGCCTGGGCGGCAACGCCGTTGTTACAGCGCTGCGATTTATTGCGCAAAGCCGCGGAAATATTGCGCACCCGCAAAGACACCTTGGCCCATTTAATCACCCTGGAAATGGGCAAGCTCTATACCGAATCACAGGCGGAAATCGAAAAATGCGCCCTGGGTTGCGACTACTACGCCCAGAACGCCTCCGAGTTTCTCAAAGATGAAATGATTACCACCGATGCGGGCAAAAGTTACGTGGCGTATCAACCGTTGGGCAGTGTTTTGGCGGTGATGCCATGGAATTTTCCCTTTTGGCAGGTTTTCCGGTTTGCCGCGCCGGCGTTGGCCGCGGGCAATACCGGCGTGCTAAAACACGCGTCCAACGTGCCTCAATGCGCTTTGGCCATAGAAGACATCTTTAAACAGGCCGGCTTTCCCGACGGCGTGTTCCGCACCCTTATGATCCGCGCCGCCGATGTCAAAGCCGTTATCGAAGATCCACGCATCGCTGCCGTGACCTTAACCGGCAGTGAACCCGCCGGGCGCAGCGTCGCAGCCACGGCGGGCGACAACATTAAGAAAAGCGTGCTGGAGCTGGGCGGATCGGACGCATTTATCGTGCTGGAAGATGCCGACCTGATTGACACAGTGAAAAACGCCGTGATTTCCCGTTATCTCAACGGTGGTCAAAGCTGTATCGCCGCAAAACGGTTTATCGTCGTGGATGCTATAGCGGATCGATTTGTCTCGGCGTTTAAAACCGCAGTGGAGGCTCTCAAGACCGGCGATCCCATGGACCCTGCTACCACCATCGCGCCCATGGCGCGGCTGGATTTGCGCGACGACTTGCATCGCCAGGTGCAGGACAGCATTACCGCCGGGGCGGTTGCCGTAACCGGCTGTGAACCGCTGGCGGGCTCCGGCGCATTTTATAAACCTTCCATTCTCGATCATGTTGAAGCCGGCATGCGCGCCTATGAAGAGGAACTGTTCGGGCCGGTGGCCATCGTGATCCGGGCCAACGATGAAACCGATGCCCTGCGCATCGCCAACGAATCGCGCTTCGGGTTGGGTGGCAGTGTGTGGACGCAAGACCTGGCCCGCGGTGAACGACTTGCCCGCCAACTGCAGTGCGGAGCGGCGTTTGTCAACGGCTTTGTTAAAAGCGATCCCCGGATTCCGTTTGGCGGCGTCAAAGCGTCGGGATACGGGCGCGAACTGTCGCATCACGGGATACACGAATTCGTCAATGCCAAAACCATCTGGATAAAGTGACTGGACTTATGAAGTGGCAGCTGCTTGATTGACGCGTTCCTTTATTCGGCCGTTGCCGATCTTGCCTTAGGAGCGTTTGCCGGCACGGTAGCCGGATTGTTAGGCGTGGGTGGCGGCTTGATCATCGTGCCGGTATTGGTGGTGTTGTTTGCCCGGCAAGGCATCGAATCCAGTATTATCATGCATCTCGCCGTAGGCACCTCCCTGGCCACCATCGTGGTCACTTCCATTTCTTCCGTGTATTCGCACCACCGCCATGGCGCCGTGTTGTGGCGTGTATTCTGGCGACTGACTCCCGGCATCGTTATCGGTGCATGGTTGGGCGCCTGGCTGGCTTCGATGTTGCCCACCCGTGAATTCAAACTGATCTTTGGCGTATTCGAGTTGTTAGTCGCCGCGCAAATGGCCTTCGGTTTCAAACCGCCGCCCAGCAGTGCATTACCCGGTGGCTTGGGCCTGGCCGGCGCAGGGTCGCTGATTGGCATTATCTCCGCCATCATCGGCATAGGTGGCGGCAGCTTAACCGTGCCGTTTCTCACCTGGTGTCAGGTGAAAATTCACAATGCCATCGCCACCTCCGCCGCATGCGGTTTGCCCATTGCCATCGCCGGTAGCGTCGGCTTTATGCTTACCGGAAGTTCGCAACTGTCTTTGCCGAACTATGCCAGCGGTTTTGTGTACTGGCCGGCTTTTATCGGTATCGTTATCGCCAGTGCGCTGTTTGCGCCACTGGGTGCTAAATTGGCGCATCGTTTGTCTACGAAAAAATTAAGGGGCACGTTTGCGGTGTTTTTGCTAGGGTTGGCGGTGTGGATGTTGGTGGGGTGATTTTGGGAATTTTAGTATAGAAAAAAATTAGTATTGTAATTCCGCAATGGTAACGAACGCATATCATTGGGATTATTCATTGCATTCCGCCTAAAACATGCTTCATGGTGTTGCTCGGTAAACGACGATCGTTATTTTTTGCTTAGTATATCATCTAGTATTCACTGCTTCTTTCCTTTAGTATTGGCCGCTAACGTATTCGAAATTTACTAATTATTTATTAATAGCTATTTTCGTTTTATGACGACGCTCATATATCTAAATTCATGATAATGGCGCTTGTCATTCGCTAAGAATTGAAAAGGGAGTAGAAAAAGTGAAAATAAAGTATTTTTTTGCCGTAGTATTATTATTTGTCAGCATGCCCTCGTTTGCAGAAACCAAAGTTGGCTTAGGAACCTCCGTAAATAGTTTGGTTTCTTACAGCGAGTCTATTGTCTATACATCTACAGGGAATGTATTTTTACCAATAAGAATCAATAATAGAGTTCTCTTAGAGCCGTACTTGATATATCGAAAATATGAAGAAGACGGAGAGTCATTTGCCCTACGAAAGGACGAAGCAAAAGGATTAGGATTTGGTGCTTTTTATATAGTTGATCTGCAAGAGTCAGTTTACTCCTATTTTGGTGGTAGGCTAGGCTGGTACGAAAGTACTTATGAATATGAATTTCAAGATGGTACTAAAGACGAAAACAAATATGAAAATGTTGGAATAGCACCCATAGTAGGTTTGGAATACCAAGCACATGAAAATGTTTTTGTGTCAGTAGAAGCTGGAATCGGCTACTACGACACCAAAGAAAAACAAAGCTCTGGTTCCCTAAACCCTGATGATGTTGAAGGGAGCAGTATAAATACATTTGCAAATATAATGCTAAGGATGATGTTTTAATTTTATGCATTGTTCCCTACTCACAACCTTTTGACGTGTTGTTAATTATACTGTTGATTCATTGTTCTACAGATATATAGTTCTTGACCGTTTTGTGGTTATGTATAAAAAATTGGTTTATATCTTGACAGCAGTGTTTACGCTGAATACTGCTGTCGCTCAGTCTCAATCAGCTAATAAAATTGTAATCCCTGCAGAACTAAAACAGCAGTTCCCCAATGCCGAGTTTCGAGTAGTCAGCGTGGATGACTACCAAAAATTGCGCCAGCGTAATTTCCCTTCTTATTCCGTAAATACACTTGAACCTATCTTAGTTGCTTCGCAACAACAATCTCCTGGATCGAAAGTGCCCCCCAAGGACGATTCGAATAGTTGTGAAT
>JAJDNG010000052.1 GCA_022340845.1 Gammaproteobacteria bacterium
GCCATGGCAGCCCGCGCAGGTGTAGGCCAGCATAGCCGCTTCGGGCAACTCGCCAAGCGCTGGGTTTATAAAACTCTGGGCTAATATTACAACCGCTACCCAACCTGTAAGTCTCATTGGGGCTCCTTATCCATCTTGCTATGTGCTTGCGCTGTGGTGCGCTCAGCCCGTTGTTTCAGGCTGGGATTGAGGCCGCTGGGGTTGGGTTTTTTGCACCAGTCCCGCTGGCTCCAGAGGTTCTTCGTGTACCAGGCCCGAATGGCAATCAATGCATGTTTTGCCCCTCATGTCGGTGCGGCTGTGTTTTTTGCCAGCCCGTTCGCCTTGTTGATCGAATTCCATGAAGCGGTACTCGTGACAACTTCGGCATTCGCGCGAGTCGTTGGCGCGCATCCTGGCCCATACCCGGCTGGCCATTTGCCAGCGTTTGGCTTCGAACTTTTCTTCGCTGTCGATAGTGCCTATCCATTCATACACCACGTCTCGCAGGGCGAACAGTTTGCTGTGTACCTTGGGGAAAAACGCATCCGGGACATGACAATCGGCGCAGCTGGCGCGCACGCCGGAAGCGTTTTTATAGTGCAAGGTCTTTTTATACTCAGCGTAGTTGGTTTTCATGGAGTGGCAGGAGACGCAGAATTCCATGCGGCTGGTATATGTCATGGCGCTATCGAGGGCGGCAAAGCCAATTCCGCCGATGAAAAAAATCGTCAGCCCGATGCATACCGATTTTCTGGAAGGACATTGCAGCATAATTTTCCTCGTTTACTATTCCTCGCTTTCATGGGGGAGGTTGTTGTCAGCGATCATTCGACGAGAATATTAAAAAAACACCATATACTTATAGACATCCACCAGATGTTCTTGTCATACTAAAACTCCCCGATAGCGTAAAAATACGTGAATTGAAAAAAATTACGTTGATATCTATCAAACATTTAATGGCTTTTTGCCGGAACACCTCGCGATGCGCTTGGTCTGACAATATGCCGCTGAAATGCGTATATCATGAACAAACCTGTTTTCCATTCAAGCAAAAAGTCATCGATCCTACGCGATGGTGGCGGTCGGTTGTCTGTAAGGACATTGGCAACCAACTTAGCCGAAAAGCTAAATCATTGTTGTGGTGTTGCCCTGATGCTATATGCTGCCCAAACCGCGGCCTCAAATACGGCGGACCGGCGTGAATATCAGCACGGCATCGAATTTTTGCCGGCGGCGCAAGGTGGTTATTGGCTGGTGTGGTCCAGTTCCAAGGGTGATCCACCGGCGGGTGAACAAACCCGGATATTGGCCGATGGCACCAAATGCAGCTATTTCACTCACGACGTTTATAGTGCCTACATCGATACTCAGCAGCCCGAAATCAATCCGCAACGGTTAGTCGCTTTGCCGGAAGCCCAGGAGCCTGTCAGTGGCGCAGTGGCTGCTAATGGCGCTATTTTGTTGACATTTGAAGACGGTTCGGACAGCAACATAACCACCGATTGCTGGGGCCGCATCCAGCAACGCTTTACGTTATACGATCACGAGCTAACTGCCAGGACTAAGTTGCAAACCGTCAGTACCAGCGGCGCTCATTCCGGTCATGTGGCGGCGGTGGGTGACCGATTTGTGATTGGTTATTCCGAAGGGTGGGACAATAGGGGTGGCGACGACAATTTCGGTACCGGCAAAAGGATATTCCTGGACGTGATAAACGCCCAAGGTGGGTTGCAACGGAGTCAAGCCGTAGTCAACGGCGCGCATTCCAAAGACTGGTGGCCATTGATTGCAGGTTCTTCCCACTACGCATTACTGGTGTGGCAACGTTACGTCAAGCAAAGCCAACGCGCTATCTTGATGACAGCGATTTATGACCCGCAAGCCGGACGTTTATTGAAGCGGCCCACACCTTTGCAAACCGAAGTATATTATTATCACTACGATGTGCAGTACCTTTCCGGCATCAACCGTTTTCTGGTGGCAGGTAATCAATTAGGTGAAATGGTACGCGAGCGGACCCAGGGTAATATGCCATTGAAAACCCAAAAAGGATTTATCTATTTGCTGGACGAGCAAGGCGATATTGTGGCGCGTTGGAGCGCCAGTCATGCCTGTGAAGTCTGCGGTGGTTACCACACCCATCCCTTCGTGCGCGAAGCCCAACCGGCGATATACGACGATGCACACCAAGTCAAAGTCTTGTATCCGGTAAAGCCCAAAGGAATGTTGTTGTTTGCAATTACCGCGAATAGTATCCGTCTGCTACACTATGTGTCCGACGATTATTATTGGCACTCCCTGGGAACAGATGGTATATTTTTGAACCGCAATACGGCGTATTTTGCCAGCTTGTCGCCGTTGGGGTTGCAAACCAGAATGGTTCATGTCGAGTGAATAGGGGGTAGGGGCGCCGCGTTATATTATTGCATGCAAAGTTGCCTAATGTGACTTATGTAACGGAATTTATGTAACGGGTAATAGATGTCAATTGAGGATAGCGGAGAATGTTATGAGTGAAAAACCAGATTGTGAAGCGATCGTTGACTCATCGTTAGGGCATGAGCTTGAAAAAGGCGAGTGTGATGTATTAGCCACTGTTATGGGCGTTCGTCATTTAAAAAGTGATGAAGTCCTGGTAAATGAAGGTGATGCCGACCACACCTTGTTCATTCTAACCAAGGGCAAACTCAGTGTAAACAGTAAAGTCGACGGCAAGGATGTGACCGTATACACCATGAAAGTGGGCGAATGCGCCGGAACCCGGGCGTTTGTTGATCTGGCTCCGCGCGCCGCATCGCTTAAGGCCGTCGGTGACAGTACGGTTTACACGCTGGAGCCTAAAGACTTTGAATCGTTGCTCGAGTCCCATCCCCGCATAGTATACAAGGTTATGCGCGGCCTGTTCCGGCTTACCCATAAAAACCTGATGCGCATGAATGTTGAAAGCCAGGCATTGTCCAACTACATTCACAAAACCGGCGGGCGATATTAATTAGGGCTGGTTTTATACAACACATCTTACGACAT
>JAJDNG010000261.1 GCA_022340845.1 Gammaproteobacteria bacterium
TTCGTGCTCTTCGTGTGCTTCGTGGTGAATAAACAATTTTATCTAATCAGTGTGCGCCTGAATCGCCGTAATAGCCACCGTATTCACAATATCCGGCACCGTACACCCGCGGCTTAAATCGTTGACCGGTTTGTTCAAGCCTTGCAATACTGGCCCTATGGCCAGCGCATTGGCCGAGCGCTGCACGGCTTTGTAGGTATTGTTGCCGGTATTTAAATCAGGGAATATAAATACCGTAGCGTTGCCGGCTACGTCATTGCCGGGTAATTTTGTATTGGCCACCGATACATCGATAGCCGCGTCGTATTGGATTGGGCCTGCCACTTTCAAATCAGGGCGCAGTTGTTTTACCAGCGTTGTGGCCTGGCGTACTTTGTCCACCGCTTCGCCTTTGCCGGATTCACCGGTGGAATAAGACAACATGGCAATGCGCGGCTCTATGTCGAACTTTTGGGCGGTGAGTGCTGAATTAATCGCGATGTCAGCCAGTTGATTGGCGTTGGGATTGGGATTAACGGCACAATCGCCAAACACCAACACACGGTCCGGCAAACACATAAAGAACACGCTGGAGACTATCTTGGCGCCGGGTTTGGTTTTGATGGTTTCGAAGGAAGGCCGTATGGTGTGCTGGGTAGTATGTGCTGACCCGGATACCATGCCGTCGGCCAGGTCGTGGTATACCATCATGGTACCGAAGTAGCTGACATCAGCCATGACGTCAAAAGCCATTTCCTTTGATATACCTTTGTGTTTGCGCAACTCATAATAAGTGTTTGCAAATTGCTGGCGTAGCTCGCTTTGCAGAGGATCGATGATGTTTACATCATCCAGGTGTAATCCCAGTTCGGCGATTTTTGCGCGCACTTCTTCCGGGTCGCCCAGCAGGGTGATTTTGGCCACGTCGCGCAAGGTAAGTATTTCACTGGCTTGCAGGATGCGCGCTTCAGTGCCTTCGGGCAATACGATGTGTTGGCGTTTAGTCCTTGCTTTGCGAATCAGTTCGTATTCGAACATTAGTGGCGTGACCCGTGTGGAACGGCTGGTGTTAATGCGTTCCAGCAATTGATCGGTGTCGATACTGGTTTCTATCACACCCAGGGCTGCGGCGATTTTACGTTCATTGTCGGCGCTCAAGGTCGAGGTGACCGAGCTGACATTCATGGTGGTGGTAAAAGTATCCGTAGGGACGCTTAAAACGGCAACCGGCACGGTTCCCAAACCATCAATTAATCGCATGATTTCTTTGGCGGGTTGCAAGTCACCCGACAGCAACAATCCGGCGATTTGTGGGAAAGCGCGAGATGGGTAAGACATCAAGCTTCCCAGAATAATGTCGGAGCGGTCCCCTGGCGTGATAATTAAGCTATGGTCTTCAACATAGTTTAGAAAATCCGGCAACAACATTGCCGCGACTTTATTGTTATAGACCTCCCGGTTAAGGGTTTCCGGATTGCCGTACAAACACACGGCGTCCAGTTCTTGGGCGATATCCCACATAGTGGGTTTGCTCAGGGAGGCGTTTTCCGCAAGTACATAAATAGGCGCGGTTTGGTCGAGGGCGCGAGAGACGGCTTGTTTGATGGGCTCTACTGAGTCGGCGCGGACTCGGTTGATGACAGTTGCCAGAATGTCGCAATCGCGTTCTTCCAATAAATGAATAAAAGCCGTGGTCGCATTGACTATTTGTTCTTCATTGCGGCGGTAACCTTTGACTACCGGTAATACGTAGCAACCCAGGTTGTTGGCCACATCGGCGTTAAAATCGAATTCAAGGGCTGCAGTCACGCCGCTGTAATCGGTACCCAGGCAGACGATGTGATCGCATCGTTCTTGCAGGGATTTGTATTTCTCAAGAATGATTTTGAGCAGTTCACCGTATTTGTCTTGAGCGATATAGTCGCGGGCTTGCGCATAACTGCAACCGTACATTGCCTCGTAAGGCAGTTGTAATCTGTATCGCATCGACATTAATTCAATCATGGCGTCGGGGAGGTCCTTGGCACGTATTACCGGGCGGAAAAATCCCAGCCGGTTGGTGCGCGTGGAGAACAATTCCATCAATCCAAGGGCGATAACTGATTTGCCGTTTTTCGCTTCCGCGCCGGCTACATATATATTTTGTGTCATATTATTTTAAACTTTAGTCTATCGGATTCACTGAAGATGCTTAGCATTTTCCGGAAGCCAACGCTATGAGGGCTTTTAATACATCATGGCGGCTGATTTGGCCGACTAAACGGTTTTCATCAACAACAGGATATCGCCGGTATTCATTGGCAATGAATTTTTCAGCTACATCCAAAATGCTGGCATCTACGTCGATGGTTTCAACAAGAGGGTGCATGAATTCCGATACGCGGCCGCCCAAGTCGCCATAATATCCCGCGTTCAATGCGACTTTGATACAATCGTGTTCTGTGAGCATGCCAACGAGATTGCCGTGTTGATCCAACACAGGTGCGCCGGAAATGCCTTTTTCCACGAGTAAGCGCACGGCTTCCATGATTTCCATGTCAGGTGTCAACGTCACTACAGTGGCCGACATAAAGTCCTTTATATAACAGGTTTTTTGGTTCATGGATCTCTCGTCGTGGTTGGTTTTCTATTTTTGCACGGTTTATCACAGCCGCTACAGGCGCTTTCTAAACCGGGAATTTGGTTTAATCCACCGCAGCTGCCTTGAATGCTGCGTCGTCCTAGTAAAACGCCAATACTCATAGCGGTCACAGCCACTAAAAAAACACCGACGCTAATGAGAATTTCCGCCATTTTTTCAAGCTTCGTTTTTAGGCCCCAAAATCATCCAGCAAGATATTATCCCGCTCGACGCCCAGGTTCTCTAACATTTGAATGGTTGCCGCCGTCATCATGGGTGGCCCGCACAGATAAAATTCACAATCTTCCGGTGCGGGATGATTCCGCAGATAATTTTCTAATAACACTTCATGGATATAACCGGTGTAACCTTTCCAATTGTCCTCGGGCAGTGGCTGGGAAAGCGCGGCATGCCAGCGGAAATTGTCGTGCTCCGTTGCCAACCGATTAAAATCATCGCTATAAGGCATTTCTATCAAACTGCGTGCGCCGTACCAGAAGCTGATTTTGCGACCGCTGTGCAGCCGCTCTAACTGATCAAATATATGTGAGCGCATGGGCGCCATGCCGGCGCCGGCCCCGACAAAAACCATCTCTGCCTGGGTGTCTTTGGCAAAAAATTCACCATAGGGTCCGGAGATGGTGACTTTGTCTCCGGGCTTGAGACTGAAAATGTAAGAGGACATGATGCCTGGCGGCGCGTTGGGATTGCGCGGAGGTGGAGTGGCGATGCGCACGTTCAACATGATCACACGCTTTTCCGCCGGGTAGTTGGCCATTGAATAAGCTCGCATGACTCCTTTTTTGGTATGAGATTCAAGACGCCACAAATTGAGACGCTCCCACTCCGGTCGATATTTTTCCTCGATGTCGAAGTCTTGGTACTTTACTGTGTGTGGTGGACATTCTATTTGTATGTAACCGCCGGCGCGAAAATCCAATTCTTCCCCTTCGGGAAGCTCTACTACGAATTCTTTTATAAACGACGCGATGTTTTTGTTGGATTTGACGGTACACACCCACTTCTTCACCCCAAACACTTCCTGCGGGACTTCGATTTTCATGTCTTGCTTTACCGCCACCTGGCAAGCTAAACGATAATGCTCAGCGGCTTGTTTTTTGTTAATGTGCGAGGTTTCCGTGGGTAAAATCGCACCGCCGCCTTCAAATATTTTTAACCGGCATTGACCGCAGGTACCGCCACCACCGCAGGCCGAAGCGACAAATAGTTGAGCGTCGGCCAAGGTGTTTAACAATTTGTTGCCAACGGACGTTTGAATGGTTTTTTCATCGTTGACAATGATGTTTACTTTGCCGCTGGGCACCAGGTAGGAGCGCGCCGCCAATATAATCAGCACCAGGCTGAATATTATTGCGGAAAACATGGTCACGCCTAAACCGATTTCAACCATTGTTGTGTTACCTTTCGTAGCTCCCAGTCCCTTGAAGGAGAGGGTGAGGGTGTGACTCAGACAAATAAGCAACCATTAAAACTCTATCCCCGAAAATCCCATAAACGCCAATGACATCAAACCCGTGATAATAAATGTTATCCCCAGGCCTTGCAGTCCATCCGGCACGTCGCTGTATTTGAGTTTTTCACGTATGCCAGCCAGGGCGATAATGGCGAGAGCCCAGCCAAAACCACTGCCCACCCCATAGACCACACTTTCTCCAAATGTGTATGAACGTTCCACCATAAACAGCGTCGCGCCCAGTATGGCGCAATTGACAGTGATGAGTGGCAGGAATATGCCCAAGGCGTTATATAAAGCTGGAAAATACTTATCCAAAGTCATTTCCAATATTTGCACCATCGCCGCGATGACCGCGATATAAGTGACCAGGCCCAAGAAACTCAAATCCACATTCTGCAAACCGGCCCAAGCCAGCGCGCCTTCACCCAAGAGGTAGGTAACAATCAAGCTGTTCAAAGGCACCGTAATGCCTTGTACAACTACTACGGCGGCGCCCAATCCAATTGCGGTTTCAATCTTTTTTGAAACCGCCAGAAAAGTGCACATGCCGAGGAAAAACGACAGTGCCAGGTTTTCAACCAGGGCGGATTTTACAAATAAGCTGAGGTAATCGGCCATTACCGTGCCTCGGTGCGATGCACTACACGAATTTGATGTTCGGGTTTCTCAACCTGTGCCGGTTTCCAACTGCGGATGGCCCAAATGAGCAAGCCGATAATAAAAAAAGCGCTGGGAGCCAACAACATCAAGCCGTTGGGTTCATACCAACCGCCTTCAGTGATGGGGATGAAAATCTTGTATCCGAATAAAGAGCCATTACCAAACAACTCGCGTAAACTGGCCACACTGATCAAGATAACGCTGTAACCCATGCCATGGCCTAGAGCGTCGAGAAAGCTGGGCCATACCGGATTTTTGTTGGCGAACGCTTCGGCTCTGCCGAGCACAATGCAATTGGTGATGATCAAACCAATAAACACTGACAATTGTTGCGCCAAGTCATATGCAAATGCCTGTAAAAACTGATCGACGACGATGACGAACGAAGCAATGATGGTCATATACACGATGATACGGATGTTACTGGGTATATGATGTCTGATTACGCTAATGGTAACACTGGAACTGACTAATACCACGGTCAGGGCCAGGCTCATCACTAGCGATGGTGCCAGTTGAGTCGTTACCGCCAGTGCCGAACAGATCCCCAAAATCTGCAGGGTAATCGGATTGTTGTCGACGACGGGTTCCAACAGTATTTTTTTGTGTTCCAACTCCATAGCGCTTCCTTAATTAAGCCCCTTGTTGCAGTTTTGCCAAATACGGCCCAAAGCCGCGTTCACCAAACCAATATCGAATCATATTGGTAACGCCATTACCCGTGAGGGTGGCGCCGGATATGCCATCAATGTCATACGGCGCGTTCTTTGACGTTTTGTCTACCGCGCCGTGAATTACGCGCAAGCGTACTTCGCCTTGTTGGTCGAAAATCTGTTTGTTGACCCAGCGTTGTTGCCATTGTGGGTTGGCGATTTCTGCCCCCAGTCCGGGAGTTTCCCCGTGCTGGTAAAAGGAAATGGCTTCCACCGTTTTACCGTCCGCCTGCAAAGAGATAAACGCATACATGGTGGACCACAAACCATAACCATAAATGGGCAGTATGATGTTTTTAATCTCATCGCCTTCTTTTACCAAATATACTGGAGCGTATTTCGCGCTACGATTGATTTTGGCAATGTCTTGGTTTTTGGGGATTTCTACGCTGGTCTCAGGTTCGCGGGTAGCTCTTTCGTAATCGTATCTGTCGGGATCAATATTAGTGACGTACTCGCCACTGGCCAGATCCACAATCCTAGTTTCTATGTGATTGAATAACGAATTGATGCTTTCGTCTTCGTCGTACAAACCGGCAACTTTCAAAATCTCAATTCGTTTTGACAACTGTTCTTCGCTCAATTGCAAAGGTCTCAATAACACCGCCGCGCTGGACACCATGATGGAACAGGTCAAGCACAATATAATGGTGACAACGACAATCTTTTGCGGACTATCATTCGGTAAATTACGGAATTTATCCAGCATTCCCTGGTTACTTTTATTAACCGAATTGGCGTTAACCGGCTTGTCATTAGTCGGATTGGGCAAAGCGTCGCCTCCGTCTGCGGATATTGGCTTGAATAACAAAATAGTCGATCAAGGGCGCGAACACATTGCCGAACAATATGGCGATCATTACCCCTTCGGTATACGCCGGGTTGACCACCCGAATCAGCGCCGTTACAAATCCGATGAGAACACCATAAATCCATTTGCCGGTATTGGTCATAGAAGCGGAAACCGGATCGGTGGCCATAAACACCAGGCCGAAAGCCACACCACCCAATACCAAATGCCAATACCACGGGGTTTGATACACAGCTCCCACATCGCCATTGAGCAGGCTCAATAAATAGACGGTCACCGATAAGCCGATGACCACACCTAACATGATGCGATAAGACGCGATACCCGTGTACACCAAGAACACCGCCCCCAGCAAACACGCCAGAGCGGATACCTCCCCAAGCGAGCCTTGGATAGTACCGATGAACGCGTCACTCCAGCTAATACCTGCCTCGGCAAGCGCTTGCACACCACCACCGGCGGCTAGCGCCAATGGTGTGGCGCCGCTATAACCGTCTACCGCAACCCAGATGGCTTCACCGGAAATTTCTGCCGGGTAGGCGAAAAATAAAAACGCCCGGCCCACCAAGGCCGGATTTAAAAAGTTCTTACCGGTGCCGCCGAAAACTTCCTTGCCGATGACAATGCCGAAGGAGATGCCTAATGCCACTTGCCATAAAGGAATCGTGGCCGGTAGGGTGGCGACAAACAACCAGGACGTGACCAAGAAGCCTTCGTTGACTTCATGATTGCGAACTACGGCAAATAGAATTTCCCAAAACCCGCCGACCACCAATGTGACTATGTATATAGGAAGAAAATACAAAAAGCCATGCCAGAAACACGCGCTGATACTCTCGGGATTAAAACCTATACCCAGTTTGATCAGCAGCCAGGGGCGCCAGCCGTCCGCAGTAGCAACACCAAGCGTCTCCATCGCAAAGTTAGCTTGATAACCGATATTATAAATACCGACCAATACCGCAGGCATACTGGCAAAGACCACGTAAATCATAACCCGCTTTAGATCGATGCCGTCGCGCACGTGCGGGGCAGAGCGGGTGACATCCGCCGGGGAATAAATCAAGGTGTCGAACATTTCATACAATGCGCCGTACTTTTCCAAACGGCCACCTTTGGAAAATAACGGTTGCATGCGATCTAAAAAGCGGCGCAGTGTGGACATTGACCTTTGTTATCCTTCTTTAACCTTCTTTAAACACACGTTCCAAATTGCTTCGTAATATCGGACCAAAATCGTGTTTGCCCGGGCAGACAAAACTGCACAGCGCGAGATCTTCCTCATCCAGTTCCAAGCAACCCAACTGCTGGGCCATATCGGTATCCTGAACCAGTAAGGCGCGCAGCAATTGCGTGGCTAATATATCCATAGGCATGACTTTTTCATAGGCGCCTATAGGCACCATAGCACGCGGGCTGCCTTGTTGTGAGGTGGTGAGGGGAAAGCGCTTGTTGTTGAACAAGCTGGATATAAACACATTCATAGCCGAGTATTTTTTGCTGCCCGGTTTAATCCAGCCAAGCAACTCCCGTTCTACACCTTCGGTCAACACCGATATTTGGTGATGAAACCGTCCGAGAAAAGCCAGCCAACCGGCTGCGCGGCGCCCGTTTAACACCGAACCGGAGATGATGCGATATTGGCCGGTAGTGACATGCAATTCATTGTTGACCAACTCTTCAGTGCTAGCACCCAAACGGGTTCGTATCAGACGTGGATTTTTCACCGCTGGCCCGGCAAGGGAGATCACCCGTTCTACGGGAATGCGACCGGTAGTAAATAGTTTGCCGATCGCGATGATGTCTTGATAGTTTACATGCCACACCATGCGCTGATTGTTGGCCGGCGAGAGGAAATGAATGTGGGTGCCAACCAAGCCTGCCGGGTGAGGTCCTGAAAACTCAGCGACTTTAATGTTTGGAATATCGATGGCGGGGAAAGATGAACCGGCGGCTTTGCACACATAGACTTTGCCATCCGTAAGCTTGCTGATGACATGGAGGCCATTAACAAATTGATCAGACGAATTTTGAATGACAATGCGCGGGTCGGGTGCTAGTGGATTACTGTCTATAGCGGTGACAAAAATGGCGTGTGGTTCAGCATCCGGTGAGGCAACCATGGTGTAAGGCCGGGTCCGCAAAGATAACCATAACCCGGATG
>JAJDNG010000284.1 GCA_022340845.1 Gammaproteobacteria bacterium
TCAGATCAAAACTCCATTCGGAGGTTTCTGAAATTATGTTTCTACTCATTGCGTTTGCTGCTTGGAATATAGTTCGCGAAAAACGGGGTAAATACTGGTTAATCCAGCGATATCCTGCATGGCAAAATTTGGGTAATACGCTTTGATTTTCTCATATTCATACCACAGGCTCTGGTGTTCGTACGCCGTAATTTCCACATAGGCGTAATACTGCAAGCAAGGCATGATTTTATTGACAAGAATTTCGCTGCAGGCAGGGGAGTCGCCTTCCCAGTTATCGCCATCGGAAGCTTGAGCGGCATATATATTCCATTGCGATGTGGGATAACGTTCCTGGATGATTTCATGCATCAAATCCAGCGCGCTGGAAACCACCGTACCGCCGGTTTCCCGCGAGTAAAAAAACTCTTCTTCGTCCACTTCTTTGGCCGTGGTGTGATGGCGGATGAACACCACTTCGATGTTTTCGTAGTTGCGTTCCAAAAACAAATACAACAGGATAAAAAACCGTTTGGCAATGTCTTTGCGTTCTTCGTTCATGGAGCCGGAGACGTCCATGATGCAAAACATCACCGCCTGGGTGCTGGGGACCGGATCCTTAACCCGGTTGTTGTAACGGATATCGAATTCATCGATAAACGGTACCGCATTGATTTTGGTTTTTAAGTGCTTGATTTCCTCACGCAGCAGGAGAACCCGGGAATCTTCTTCGCCGTGGGCGGTAAGTATGTCATCCAGTTCTTCTTCTTTTTGTTTCAGTTCGCGTGAATAAGGGGCGCTCAACGCCATGCGCCGAGCCAATGCGCCGCGCAAGGAGCGGATTACGTTGATATTGGAAGGTATGCCTGCGGTGGTGTAGCCGGCCCGTCGGCTTTTGTAATCTACAACGCTTTTCAGCTGCGTCTTGACCAGATCGGGGAGTTCCAGGTCTTCGAAGAAAAACTCTAAAAACTCTTCCCGGGTAAGCTGAAAGACAAATTCGTCTTCCCCTTCTCCTTTGTTGCTGGCTTTGCCGTTGCCGCTGCCACCGCCGCCGCCCTGGGGCCGGGGTACCTTATCGCCCGCGACAAAATCCGTGTTGCCGGGATGAACGATTTGTCGTTTACCTCCGGACCCATGGTGAAAAACCGGTTCGGATGTGTCCCGGGTGGGAATGTTGACTTTTTCGCCCTTGTCCATATCGGTGATGCTGCGTTGGGACACAGCATCCGATACGGCTTTCTTTATTTGACTTTTAAAGCGGCGGATAAAGCGCTGGCGATTGATTGCACTTTTGTTTTTTCCACTTAATCGTCTGTCGATAACCTGGGTCACAATACAACACCATTTATGAAGCTTTAGCCATTTTATGAAGCTTGTTAAGAAGCTTTACGGACTCGCAAGTACCATTCCGATAGCAAGCGGACTTGTTTTTCCGTGTAGCCTTTTTCCATCATGCGTTTGACAAAGTCTTGGTGCTTACTTTGGTCATCGGCAGAGGCTTTGGCGTTAAAGGAAATCACCGGTAACAAGTCTTCGGTGTTGGAGAACATTTTCTTCTCAATGACCTCACGCAGTTTTTCGTAACTGGTCCAATGCGGATTTTTGCCGGCGTTATTGGCGCGGGCCCGCAATACGAAGTTAACGATTTCGTTACGGAAATCCTTGGGATTGCTGATACCGGCCGGTTTTTCGATTTTTTCCAGTTCATCGTTCAACGATGCCCGGTCGAAGCTTTCGCCGGTGTCTGGATCACGATATTCCTCGTCCTGTATCCAGTAGTCAGCATAAGTGACATAACGGTCGAAAATATTTTGGCCGTATTCGGAGTAAGACTCCAGATAGGCTTTTTGAATTTCCTTGCCGATGAATTCCGCGTAGCGCGAGGCCAGTATGCCTTTAAGATAAGACATATATCGGTCGCGCACTTCCGGCGGATACTGCTCTTGTTCGATCTGTTGTTCCAGCACGTACAGCAAGTGTACCGGGTTAGCCGCCACTTCGGTGTTATCGTAGTTGAACACTCGCGACAAAATCTTAAACGCAAAGCGGGTGGACAAACCGGTCATGCCTTCATCCACGCCGGCGAAGTCGCGGTATTCCTGGTAGGATTTGGCCTTGGGATCGGTGTCTTTTAAGTTCTCACCGTCGTAAACCCGCATTTTGGATTCGATATTGGAATTTTCCGGCTCTTTCAAGCGCGTCAATACGGAAAACTCGGCCATCATGCGCAATGTGGCCGGGGCGCATGGCGCCTTGTACAAAGAGCTGTTTGTCAGCAGTTTTTCATAAATCTTGATTTCTTCGGAAACCCGCAGGCAATAAGGCACTTTGACGATGTTGATCCGATCAAGGAAAGCTTCATTATTGCGGTTGTTCTTAAACGACAACCATTCCGACTCATTGGAGTGCGCCAGGATAATGCCATCGAACGGCAGGGCGGACAGGCCCTCGGTGCCCATATAGTTGCCTTCCTGAGTGGCCGTCAGCAACGGGTGTAATACCTTGATGGGCGCTTTGAACATTTCCACAAATTCCAGCAAGCCCTGGTTGGCTTTGCACAAGCCGCCGGAGAAGGCGTAAGCATCCGCGTCATCCTGCGAGAATTGCTCCAGTTTGCGGATGTCCACTTTGCCAACCAACGAGGAAATATCCTGATTGTTCTCATCGCCGGGTTCGGTTTTGGCAATGGCAATTTGTTCCAGCACGGAAGGCCGTATTTTTACGACTTTGAATTTGGTGATGTCGCCGTTGAATTCATGCAGGCGCTTAATGGCCCAAGGCGACATGATGCCCCGCAAGTAACGCAGTGGAATACCATAGTCTTCTTCCAGGATGCGGCCGTCTTCGGCGGGGGAAAACAAGCCCAGCGGGGATTCGTTGATGGGTGAGCCTTTAATGGCGTAAACCGGGCAGTTCTCCATCAGAACTTTTAGTTTTTCCGCCAGGGAGGATTTACCGCCGCCCACCGGGCCCAGTAAATACAGAATTTGTTTTTTCTCTTCCAGGCCTTGAGCGGCATGGCGGAAGAAGGAGACGATTTGTTCTATGGTCTCCTCCATACCAAAAAAATCTTTAAAAGCAGGGTAAATTTTGATGACTTTATTGGAAAAGATTCGGCTTAACCGCTGATCTTTGCGCGTGTCGACCATCTTGGGTTCGCCGATGGCCATTAACATGCGCTCTGCGGCGCTGGCATAAGCGGCAGGGTCGTTTTTACAGATCTCTAAATACTCGTGAAGAGTATATTCTTCTTCCTTAGCGGTTTCGTATCTTGCTTGAAAATGATCAAAGATTGACATAGCGGCCTCCGGGGCATAGTTGGCAGATAACCTGTGCGTTTTCGATTTGCGCTATACCCAGCGTCAATTTACGCTTCAACATGGTAATCTTGTTGTACACCTTGTTATTAAGAAGTGCAAGGAATGGGCCAATACATAGAGTGGTCTCCCGTCGGCACTTGCGCGTAAATTGTTCGCTTATATAAAAACTACTTATGAATCTCATTAACAAAAACAGAGTAATTCATCATGCTATTTAACTTGGCGCTTTTCTTACGTTAAGCGTACCTTACGCGAAGTTTCCTTACACTGACTCAATTTGAAAACTTCTCGCTGAACAGCGTATGTTTAACAACCTGTTTCTACAGATCCTAAATATATTTTAGAACAAGCACAACACACAGTAGGTAAAAATAATATAACAATGATTACGTCAAGCGTGTCAAATCACTGCGTCAATTATTTGGTGCATTCCGTGACCGTATTGTTATCGGCAAGCAGGTAGTGATATCTATTTTCCGCATTAAACGTTTGGGGGAAATACGATACACATATATTAGATTCAACCCTGTTGCGAGTTGAACCTTTCTTTGAGACTGAATAAAAAATAAGGAGTTCCGGAGGAATTCGTTTTATTTATAGTATGTTATATATAGGTCTTAAAAGAGGGGATAAACGTGTTACCTGCAATATGTTGCGTTGGTGAAAAACATATTGCAGGTTATAAAAAGCCTTGCGGAAAAAATTTCAGCGGGCCGGATATTAAATAACCAATCACCACTGATTCGGTTTTACACGCCATTAACATAACGCCAGGAAAGCGGTTAACCGGGTTTCTTGGCGGCTTTTTTCACGCTTTTCTTGGTGGTCGCTTTTTTCTTGGCTGATTTTTTCTTGACCGTTTTTTTCTTAGCTGTCTTTTTCTTGACTGTGCTTTTAACCTCCGGTTTGCTGCTCACCCATTTGCCGTTCTGATAATGCGCTGACCAGCCGGTGGGTTTGCCGTCTTTCTCACTCATCACATATTGTTCTTTATTTTTTCGGCTGAAACGCACTACCGCCGGATTGCCTTCATTGTCTTGCACCGGCGCGTCGCACAAATATTGGTATTTGGGATCGATTTCTTCCCGGTGCGGGATCAATTCCGATACCTTTGGTGCCCGGGTTTCGCGAGATCTGGGAAATGCGCTGGAGGCGAGGAATATACCCGCTGCACCGTCTCGGAGCACAAAATAGCCGTCTGACTTTTCACAGGGCAATTCCTGCATGTGAACCGGGTCGGCTTTGGGGGGCGCAGGTTCGCCGTTGCGCAACAATTTGCGGGTGTTTTTACAGTCTTCGTTGGTGCAGCCAAAATATTTTCCAAAGCGGCCGGATTTCAATTGCATGTCCGCACCGCATTTGTCGCATTCGATCACTGGGCCTTCGTAGCCCTTGATGCGGAATTTTCCGTGTTCCACTTCGTACCCGGTGCAATCGGGGCTGTCGCCGCAGACGTGCAGTTTGCGATTTTCGTCGATCAGGTAACTGTTCATGGCCATGCCGCATTTGGGACAGCGATGTTTATGCGTGAGGATTTTGGCTTCGCCTTCCTCGTCTTTATCCGCATCCACCGCTTCATCGCCGGGGATCAAATTGATGGTGGTTTTGCAGCGCTCTTTGGGCGGCAGGTTGTATCCCGAACAGCCCAGGAATACGCCCGTGGAACCTACCCGGACCATCATGTGGCGATCACAAGTGGGGCATTTGATATCGGTTTCCACCGGGTTGTTGGCGCGCATGCCGTCATCGTCTTTGTCCGCCTTGTTCAGCTTTTCCTTGAACTCGGCGTAAAACGCATCCAACACTTTTAGCCATTGGTCCTTACCTTCGGCAATGGAATCCAGTTTCTCTTCCATGCCGGCGGTAAAATTGTAATCCATCAAATCGCTGAAGTTTTCGCTCAACCGTTCGGTCACCACTTCGCCGATTTTCTCTGCATAAAAGCGCCGGTTTTGCACCGTCACATAACCCCGGTCCTGGATGGTGGAGATAATGCTGGCGTACGTGGATGGCCGGCCTATGCCGCGTTTTTCCAGTTCACGCACCAGGCTGGCTTCGGAATACCGTGGTGGTGGCTTGGTGAAATGCTGGCTGGGGTCGAGTTTAATCAGTTTTAGAATATCCCCCACATCCACGTCCGGCAAAATAATCTCGTCTTCGCTTTTTTGTTGCGGCGGTAATACCTTGGTCCAACCATCAAAACGCACCGTGCGGCCTTTGGTGCGCAGTTCGAATTCGTCGGCTTTGATGGTCAGCGTGGTCACGTCGAACTTCGCCGGCGGCATCTGGCAGGCGACAAACTGGCGCCAGATGAGTTCGTACAAACGTTCGGCGTCGCGCTCCATGTTATTCAGGTCGCTGATCATGACTTTGACATCGGATGGCCGGATGGCTTCATGGGCCTCCTGGGCGCCTTCACGACTGGTGTACACAATGGGATTATCCGGTAAATACTGTTTGCCGTATTTTTTCTCGATATAGGCCCGGCAGGCTTGCACCGCCTCCGTGCTTAAATTAGTAGAGTCGGTCCGCATATAGGTGATGTAACCGGCTTCGTATAAGCGTTGTGCCAGCAGCATGGTCTTTTTCACGCCAAAGCCCAGGCGGGTGCTGGCCGCTTGTTGCAAGGTGGACGTGATAAACGGCGCTTTGGGTTTGCTGGTGGACGGCTTGGTTTCCCGTTTGGCCACTTCGTAAGGGGCTTTTTCCAGCACCGCCAACGCCTTGTCCGTTTGTTCTTTGCTGGACGGGCGAAAGTTTTGCTCGCCTTGCTTGATCACTTGCGCCCGAAAGGGATCAGCGGCCGGTGGTTTCAAGTCGCTGTGGACTTCCCAATATTCCTCGGGTATGAAAGCGTTGATTTCCCGTTCCCGTTCCACCACCAGTTTCACGGCTACCGACTGCACCCGGCCGGCGGACAGGCCGCGGGCGATTTTTTTCCACAGTAAGGGTGACAACATATAGCCCACCACCCGGTCCAGAAAGCGCCGGGTTTGCTGGGCGTTGATTTGGTCGCGGTTCAAGTCGGTAGGTTGGGAAAACGCCTGTTCGATGGCTTTTTTGGTGATTTCATTGAAGACCACTCGTTTATACGCGCTGTCATCACCGCCAATCGCTTCGCGTAAATGCCAGGCGATGGCTTCTCCTTCACGGTCAAAGTCAGTGGCGAGATAGACGGTGTCAGCGTTTTTTGCCAGCTTGCGGAGTTCTTCCACCACTTTGTCTTTGCCGGGCAAAATTTCATATTGCGGATTCCAGCCGTGCTCCGGGTCGATGCCCATGCGTTTGATTAACGCCACGCGGGCACGCTCGCGTTTGCGACGTTCCCGCTCGTCGGGGGGAAGTTTCTTCGATTCCACCGCCAATTTAGCGCGTTCCGCCGGGCTGGTAGAGGACTTTCCGTTGCCGCCGCTGGTGGGTAAATCCCGAATATGACCAATGCTGGACTTCACAACAAAGTCCTTGCCCAGGTATTTATTGATTGTTTTTGCCTTGGCGGGCGATTCTACGATGACCAGTGATTTTCCCATTTTGTAATATTTATCAATAAGTTAATATAAAAAGACCGGTTAAATGTCTGAGTTATGCCTATAACAAATAAGGCGTCCTAAGGCTGCTGTCAAGTCCGCAGCAGATTTAAGACCAAAATAACCGTAACAAATATAGTGGATTTTAATGGGATTTACCCTTTACGGCGGCGCGTAAAGGGTATGCGGGATATGCGGATAGTTGATGTCTAACTTATTGTTTTCTTGGGTAATGTAGCCAGGGAAAATTAATTGCTCTCCGCTTGTGACTCGTTTTCGATAAATGTTTCGATAGTGCTGGGCGGTACCGCGCCCACTTGAGCGCCTACGAGCTCCCCTTTGGGGGTGTAGACCAGAAACGTTGGCGTGCCCACCCACTGCGCACCGGTGAGGTCCTGATATAAACCCGCCACGACTTCCGGTTCGCCAATGAGACTGGGAAAATTGACTTTGTGCCGCGACAAAAACGCTTCGGCATCACTTTTTTTCTCCGCTCCGTCCAGTGATACGCCTAAAATAATCGCGTCCTTCTCCGAATGCTTTTTGTGAAACGCCGTGTACTGATGAACTTCCTTGTTGCAAACGCCACAGTCCGAAGCCCACAACATCACGACCAGCCACTTGCCCTTGCCGGCATATTGTTCGATGCCGCTGGGCTTACCGTCAAAGTTCTGCAAATTTTCACTGGCATTGACAGTGGCGACGGCGATTAAGCTACATGCGGCCAAGACGCTCAGGCAGGCGGATTTTAAGAGAATGGATTTATACATAATAGCTCCTGATTATGGGATCAATGTGAGGTTTTAGACGCGTGTTAGCGCGGATTGTTACAACGGCAGCGTTGATTTTGCGTTGATTTAGCGTTGTGCAAAATAGCGCTCCAAGTACTCATCAAAAGATATTTCCTTGGAAGATTCCAGATACTGCTGTTGTTGTAGGGATTTTTCGGTTTCCAGATTAAACCTGTGTTCCACATCCGGAGGTAGTGCCAGGGAGTGAAAATACTGATAGTGCTTCTGTGAATAGCGCATACTGAACGGAAAAAAAGCCTCTTTTTCCTGGCGCATTTCTGCAAGAATCCGTGCCGATGGCGTTTGGTCGGCATCCTGCAGTGCCTGCACCTGCGCACCCAGGGTATCGCTGTAATGCGAAACGTGCTTGAATTCATCCAGTAGTTGGCACAACGGTTCCATGGCTTCGCAGATTTCCAGTCCCCAGGCGCTCAATAACATCGGGTTACCATTGCAGTTAAGTTGCAACTCCGGGGCACGTCCACGGTGAGCCGTGTCATTCAAATTTTTGTCTATTGCTTTGCGCTCATCGCCACTGATGGCAGGGCTGTCCTGCAATAGACAAAAAATCAAAAACGCTTCCAGAAAATGCAATTGTTGCTCATCCACGCCTAACGGATGGTATACGTTGACATCCAGCGAACGCAGTTCCAGATAACGCACGCCCCGGCGCTGTAATGCCAGGCTGGGTTTTTCCTCGCGCCCGGTCAGCTGTTTGGGGCGTATGGAACTGTAGTATTCGTTTTCGATTTGCAGGAGGTTAGCGTTCAGCTGGCGATACTCGCCGGCGACTTTCACGCCTAATTTCTCATATTCTCCGCACACGGTTTCGATCGCGTGAGTGACACTTTTTATGTAGGCATCCAAATCATCGTAGTTGGCTTTGATACCTGAAATACCTTCTTTGTAGTTTTGATAGCCGATATCGCCGACTCTCAATGACGTGGCGTAAGGCTCAAAATAGGTAAACTCATCAAACTGTTCCAGTTTGGTGGGGATGCCTTTTAAAAAAGACTTGCATACCGCCGGTGAGGCGCCAAACAAGTAGGGTATCAACCAGCCAAAGCGCTGCAGGTTGCGCATCATGCGAAAATACGAGTGGCTGATAAAATCCTGGCTGGGGCGGTTGTCTTGCTCAAGGTCCTGAAATACGCGCCAGAATTTATCCGATAGCGAGTAATTGAAGTGTACGCCGGCAATAACCTGCATCATCTTGCCATAACGGTAGCCTAAGCCGCGGCGATACACGGTTTTCATCAGGCCGGGGTTGGATTCGCCGTAGTAGGCGATGGGGATACTCGCCTCGCCGGTTACTATACACGGCATGCTGGTTGCCCACAGAATTTCGTTTTGCAGCTTGTTGTAAACAAATTGATGGGTCTGCTGCAAAAAATCCATTGCCGCTGATATGGATGTTAACGGTGGCGTGATTAGTTCCAGCAAGGCTTCGGAATAGTCGGTGGTGATATAAGGGTGGGTCAGCGCGGACCCCAGGGCGGCCGGATGCGGTGTTTGGGCAATTTTACCTTGTTCGGAAACCCGCAGGCTTTCTTTTTCCAGACCAATGTGGGAGTCCTGGAATAAGTCTTTTTCCCGGCTATTGATGATGCGATTGAGCCGCAGTTCGGCGGACTTATACATGGTGATTTCTATGCATGGTTTTTGAGGTTGGGAAACACGCAACGGGTACGCATCGATTTTCAGTGGCTTCCAAACAGTCGTTTATTAATAATTTAGCGAATACTAAATAATAGCAATACGTAACCGAAAACCACAAGCTTGATTCGCTTATTGTTGTACGTAGGTAAAAAATCACCTGGTATCTCAGGGTACGCCTAGGAATAACGTGTTACGTGCTGATTTCTAATCATGGGGTGGGTGAATGGCGGAGTTGGCGAACACCCAGGCGAAAAACACACCAAAAACCAGATAGTCGTTGGTCTCCACCAATGGGCTTTTTTCAAAGGTGGCGCCGGACAAATTATCGTAGCGGGCAAAACTACCTAAGTAAAATCGTTTGGAATTACGGGACACCGTAACCGTAAATCGGCTCCCACTGTAACCCGCGGTACTGTGGTATTCGGTACGCTTATCCGTAACATATCCGGAATCCACGCGATAAAAATAGTCGTGATAGCGCTGCGTGGCGAATATAGGCCCGGTGCTGAATTTAAAACGCCAACGGGTGGTTTTCAGGTGCATTGTTTTCGCAATCTGTAAATAAGGCGAGAACACCAAACCCTGGTAATCCACAATCGGGTCACCTATGGATAAGGCGGCGCGTAACGGGACTTTAAACCACAATAACGTATCGTTAGTTTGGCTGTGCCACAGTTTGATGTTCAAAGCCGGGCCGAATTCCAATACCGGATCCAAACCCGGCATACCTTCACGGGCGCCAGTGGTTACGCTGGGAACCGGAACATTGGCCGCAATGCTCATGTTTAGCTTAATTCGTTCGGATTCAAACAGCTTGCCACGCATGCCTTCGCGGTCCGCTTTGAGGCGCTCGCCGCGGTAAATCAAATAGGGGACTGGCAAAGCGTAGTCTTTACTGGATTTAGAGCCGCGATAATGGGGCGCGTGAATGGCGCCAAAGCCGATACCGGCTTCCCACAGTGGCAAGTGATAGGCGTGAGCAGTGGCGGGATAAAAACCGCTGAACGCGGTGAGGGACAGCAACCATGCAACACGACACCGGGCAATACTATGCAGGCCTAAACTACGCAGGCCAAAACTACGCAGGCCAATACCGGACCGGCGGGATCCGTGGGCAAGCGTTGCACAATAAGAAGCTTCGGGGGCGATATACAAACGGTTTCTCAAGCTATGAATAATTATGGTGTAATATTGTGCCTTATGCAGGCTAGGCGCTTTCTGTTTTGCGGACAATCTTAGCATCCGGGGGCACTATTCACAAAAACCAGGTTTAAGGCCATTACCATGCAGATTCAACAAGGCGTTTTTCTAGATGTCGATTCGGTCCATAGAGGCGATTTGGATTTATCGCCATTGCAGTCGACGTTATCCTCGTGGCGGTTTTTCGAAAAAACCTCTGCGCCACAGATTGCCGAACGCATCGCAACGGCGCAGGTAGTGATAGCCAATAAAGCACCATTACGCAGGCAAGACCTGGGCCAGGCAACAAACTTGAAGCTGATTTGTGTCGCCGCTACCGGCACCAATAATGTAGACCTAGAGGCAGCCTCGCAACAGGGTATCACTGTCTGTAACGTCCGGGATTACGCCACCGGTTCGGTGGTACAACATGTATTTACGTTAATCCTCAATTTAAGCACGCAGTTTTTGTCCTACCACCAAGCGGTACTGGCCGGACAGTGGCAAACCAGTGAGCAGTTTTGTTTATTGGACTTCCCCATCCAGGAACTGGCGGGCAAAACCCTGGGTATCATCGGTTACGGTGTACTAGGGCATGCCGTGGCGCAGGCCGCCAAAGCGTTTGGGTTGAATGTGATGATCGCAGATCACAAAAATGCCACGCCACGCGCGGGCCGAACCGCTTTTAATGAAGTATTAAAGCAAGCGGATATGATTACCTTGCATTGCCCGCTCACCGAAGCTACCAAAAACCTGATCGGTAAAGCCGAACTGGCGGCGATGAAACCCACCGCCTTATTGATCAATGCCGCCCGTGGCGGCATTGTGGACGAACACGCGCTGTTGCAGGCGCTCAAACAAAACCAAATCGCCGGAGCAGGAGTAGATGTGTTAACCGAAGAGCCGCCTGTGCACGGCAACGTACTGTTGGACACCACGCTGCCCAACTTGATTGTTACCCCGCACATCGCCTGGGCCAGCCGCGAATCGCGGCAGCGTCTCATCAATGAAATCGTTAGCAATATCGAGGCTTTTAAACAGGATAAGCCAAGAAACGTCGTAACCTGAGCGAAATTTGCAAATCATTGTTGCGGTTAACCGGTGGTTTGGCGTCGCTAGCAGCCTACAGGTTCTGCAAAGATCAATGTCGAGCATGGGTTGATGCGAATCAATGCTCAATTGACGCATATATGCTGTGATACCCACCGATAAGACTTCATTACGATTATCACGATCATCATAAAAACCACCATAAAAACCACCATGAGAACTCTGCTATGAATAGCGCCGTTTATCGAAAAATCCGCTGGTTTTTATTCCTCGGCGTGCTGCATATACCCGCTGGCGTCGCGCACGAAACCTGTACCTACTGTCATATTAACGCGCAACCGGATGCCAATAATTCACAATTACTGGCAACGCTGCCCGGATTGTGCATGGGTTGCCATCCGGATCGAGTCGGTAACGCCGAGCACCTGATTAATGTCACGGTGGCGGTGCCGCCCAGTGTGGCTCTGCCACTGTTAAACGGCCAAGTGAGCTGCACCACTTGTCATGACCCGCACTCGGCGACGCCGAGTTTATTGCGGATGGATAAACCCCAGTTGTGCACGGCGTGCCATCGAAAATAATCCGCATTTTCCACTGTATTGACCGGGCGCTCCCTCGAGCGGCGGCCGCAATCCGAAACTACACCGGGTAAAGTTCCGTGCAACCCGATTATCCCCACACATCACCGTCGCCTTGGGGTTGCTCCAAATCCCTTGTGCGGCAAGATAATGTAGATTAATCCGATAGTTACTGTGATGGCTCCGTGGTTTTTGGGTAACGGACTAGAGCCGACACGAGGGCGATTAAACAAATTTCCAAACCTTCCGATACAGGAATAAGTAAGTGGGCTACTCCCACAATGTGCGTGTAAACAATCTGTAAACATCCACAATAGAAGTTGAAAATATGAATCCTATAGTCTCGGTATTGTTGGAAAAAGAGCCTGAATTTAGCGATTTGGTGGAGGTCTTTGTCAAGCGCTTGCCGCCGATAGTGAGCAAAATCCGGCAGTTGTTTCAGGAAAAGGCGTGGCTGCAACTGAAAAAGGAAGTACATGAATTAAAAGGCATGGGAGGGGGTTTCGGTTATCCCATGTTGACCGAACTGGCCGGCAGGATTGAATATCAAATCAAAAATCAAAACCACGATGAAGTCGGAATCTTGCTCGAAGAGTTGGATGCCTTAAGCGATAGAATCGTCAAAGGCATGCCTACGGCGCAACACCAGCAGTGCGCGTGAGCATTGCGTCCTTGCCAGAAATTAACCTGGATTTTTCAATTCCATTCTAAGAAATCCCTGAATGCGTCATTCTGCGCGATAGCGAAGAATCTTACACCACGGAACCTACATTCAATCCGGTGATTAGCAGTTGCGCATTACTTTTGCAATCGGAGGTTAGACTTATTTAGAGGCTCCCTAAGTCGAAGGATTGTTAGCTTGCGCGCCCAACGACAGGGACGCATGCTCGATGACAGTCTCCATGTCTTCGTTCAAAGACTCCACGACGTGGTTCTGATCGATCCCCTGCCTAATCAATAAAATACCTTGTTCAATATCATCGTCGGCAATATGTAATAAACCGGTTTTAAACAACACGAGATAATGGGTTTCGCCCAGCGCGTTTAATGGCAACCAGGTGGTATTTGCCAGTTCGCGGTTACCCGATGTCAATTGCAGCAAACCCAGGTGAAAGCGGGCAATGGCGTAATTCGGGTCGATTTGCAGCGCTTTTTCCATGTTGTGTATCGCTTTATCGTAAATGCCGATATCCGTGTACAACGAGGCCAGCATGTACCACATGCGCGCGTCTTCTGGCGACTGCTCAATCGCGGATTTTAAAATACCTATGGATTTTTGGGGGTCATTGGCTTGTGAAGCCTGCAGGGCCAGGTCGAACAGTTTATCGGGATCTTGGATTTCCATTCTGGGTTACCTCAGGGTGAAAAAAGCTATTATTTCAAGGGCTTTATGCAAAAAAGGGCAATGTAACTAGTCATTGCCTACAGCCGAATTCGTCGCGAACAACCGTTGGAAATACTAACAGAAATCTTACCGTGGAGTAAAAACCGCGCCAAGGCGGTTGTTGAGCGAGCCCGGTAACGGGTTGGCTTGGGTCGCACCCCAAACCCCTTGGTCGCAGGGGCGCCGTTCTATAGAGAGGGCACGCGCTTCGTGCCCACCTGAACGCTGAATGTGACATCAGAATAGCACGTAGCCTGGGTTGAGCGTCTTTTTGCGAAACCCGGGGAGAGCAGAATTTCACCTGATTATGACTGTTGCTGAGTGTGTAGTGGTGTTCACTTTTTATCTCCTGCACAATCGTTGCGGTTCGCGCCTGATCACCTACTACAAAGTACTTTAATCGAGTATTAACTTAAGCAGTAAGACAGGAGAAATCTCAGCCTCTGGTGGTGAATAAAGCTGAGCAGAAATAGACACAATTCTACTATCATGGCTCTTCTTGTCGGCGAACTTCATACTAAGATTATTACGGGTGGGATTCTGGCTGGACTAGGCAAACTAGATAAATAATGCTAATTTAGGTCCGCCTTGATGATCTTGCGCGTTAGCACGGTCCCTATGATCAAACCCAAAACAATCGGAAAAGAAATCACCAGCGGTATATTTACATCAGGGTCGCAGGTACCGCCGGCCAATTGATGCTGGTACATAATCCAGCAATCGTACATCATATAGACGATTACCGCTGTAATCAGCAGGCATCCTATAGTGGCAAAGGCACACAGCATCACCCAGGTGAGCAAGGTTTTGTCAGAGATGAATTTCTTTTTTTAAACCATAGCCTGTTGGCGCACCAATCTTGATTGCTAATGGCATTGCGCTCGATTAAATGCCTGCCGTCTAAAGAAGACTTTCATTCATCTTTGGTTATTTTACGTGTCAATATTGTACCTGTGACAAGTCCCAGTATAACCGGTATCGCAATAACCAGTTCCATATTCAAATCTACACCGCATTGACCTCCTGCGAGTTGATGCCGGTACATTATTCAGCAACCATAAATCGCATAGACAACAACGGAAGTAATTAGTAAACAGCCTATACCTGCCATAACCGACATAAATAGCCAGGTCAGCAGGGTTTTATCGGAGATGAACTTTTTTCTGGAGGGACATTTGTGTTACCTGGGATCTATGTACGATCTAGGCCAAGCATGTATTTTTGTATTAATATAAACAAGCAATGCT
>JAJDNG010000288.1 GCA_022340845.1 Gammaproteobacteria bacterium
CGCCCTGGCGTATAACGAGCTTTCCGCCGAGTTTCTCCACCTGCGCCTGCAAGGCTTTTAAGCTGTGATGTAACCACCAGCGACTGGCGGCGCCGGGCGGCCACTGCGCGTGCTCCTGCGGACTGTAAATATACACCAATAACAATTGGTCGACGGACTTGGCGGCGGTCTTTGCCGCATAGTACAAGGCGGGATTGTCGCTCAAGCGCAAGTCCTGCCGGAACCATACGATAGCGCTGCTCATAAGTTGATATCTAAGTTAACTAACAAAATCAGTCGACAGATCCCAATTCTTCGTCAATGCGGCGTAACGCCAGCGAAATATCGGTTCCCAGCGGAATCGCGCCGGCTTCCACAATGGCGTCACGATATTTAACGGCCGTTGAACCGCCTATGAACACCGGTACATTCAGGAGTGACACCAAGCTCGGAAGTTGTTCCGTTAATGCCTGCGCTTGCGGCTCCACCGAGCCGGATAACAACACTGCCTGGCTCTCGGATCGTTCCACCGGCGTAACGATTTCATCCAGCGGCGTGTCGGCGCCCAGATACACAATGCGATAACCGTGAGTCAATGCGGACAGGCAAAATAACATCAGGCCGATTTCGTGCTGCTCGCCGGGCATGCACGCTGCCACGATGGCGGGGCCTTCCAGGGAGGTGGGGTGGTGGTGAAACCGGGCGCCCAGTTTGTTGCGCAAATAGGCCCCAAAAAAATGCTCCTCGGCGATACTGCCTTCGGCGCTTTCCCAGCGCAGGCCCAATGTTTTTAGCAATGGCAGGATTAAATGCTTGGTGACCATTTCCACCGGGTAAAGCGATAAAGCATCGTTATAGGTATTGTCCAGACCGTTGACATCAAATCGCACAATGGCGTTGAGCATGCGGCGCTGATAAGCCGACCAGGGATCGGATTTTTCGCGGCTGAATGTCTCCTGCGCGCTGCCCTGGAGGTGGTCTTTAACCTGGCCTATGGAAATGCCTTTGTCTAATAATTCCAATACTTGCTGGATAAGGTCGATATCGTTTTGCGTGTATAAGCGATGGCCTTTGGGGGTCCTCACGGGTTTGATGAGGCCGTAACGCCGTTCCCAGGCGCGTAGAGTGATTGAGTTGACGCCGGTGAGACTGGACACCGTGCGGATGGGGTATAACCCTTCCGCTTTGGAGTGGTCTTCGCTTTCTTTAGAATTTTGTGCCATACCAATACCTTTAGAAGAAAAATTTCAGCGCCTTTTTGGAATTCCAGAGCCCGTCTTTGGTTAATTTAGTGCTGTATTGCGACAATAGCGCGCTGTTTTTCAATGTTGCGCCCTGTGAGTTGCATTCGCGGCCAAGGATTTTCACCAAAAAATACACCGTCTGACAACGCGCGCGGTTGCTCAACGGATCAATAGCGAACCAGGCAGCCGCGGCTAGTGTAGAACATTTGTATAAGATTTAAAAGTTATACAATTTACTTGACAAATGATCGAGTGGCGTATAACTTTTGTATAAGTATTACAGATAAATCGAAATAGTCAACCGATTTTACTCCGACGACGCTCGATATATCGCTCAGTTTTTACTTGATAGATGGTGCTCGATAGTTGGAGCTCGATAGATGGTACTCGATAGATAGTACTCGAGAGTTAACCCGGATATTGGCGGATATCGTAGCAGAATCGCTTAGAAAGAACCGATGAGGGCATGAGAAATGACTAAAAAGTTTATGATTTGTATAACATTGATAGGAGGTTTGGCCGCGCTGGCCAATGTCCAGGCGGCTGATGGCAGCGAGACCCTGTGTCCCGCGACGCTGGATTTCACCAAGCGGCCATTGGCCAGTGATCAGGCTGTCAACTTGTGCAAAGAATATCTGGGCAAAGTGGTGTTGGTAGTGAACACCGCCAGTAAATGCGGTTATACCCCGCAATACGAAGGTCTGGAAGCGTTGTACCGCAAATACAAAGATAGAGGACTGGTTGTCCTGGGTTTTCCTTCGAACGATTTCGGAGGCCAGGAGCCGGGCAGCGAAAAACAGATCCAGAACTTTTGCAGACTGACTTACGGGGTCGAGTTCCCCATGTTTGAAAAGACGCGCGCGGCCAAAGCCAATGCCGATCCCATCTATCGCACCCTGGGTGATATGGCCGGCGAATATCCACAATGGAATTTCCATAAATACGTGCTTGACCGTCAAGGCCGATTAATCGCCAGCTACAACAGCAGGATTGAGCCGCAAAGTAAAACCGTAATCGAAACCATCGAGCGATTGCTTTAAACAACATTCAAAAGAACCTGCAACTGAGAGAGGTGTTATGAAATCAACCGAATCAACCCTGTTATCCACTGTGCGAGCAAGCCAAAGTGAACGCATTGTGGTAGGCGTAAGCAGTTGCCTGTTGGGGCAGCAAGTCCGCTTTGACGGCAACCATAAACACAACAAGACAATTACCGACGCATTAGGCCAATACTGGCAATACTTGCCGTTGTGCCCGGAAATGGCCATAGGCATGGGAGTGCCTCGCCGCCCCATTCGCTTGCATGGCGACGAAACCACCCCTCGCGCCATTGGCGTCAGTGATCCATCCGTCGATGTCACCCAGGCATTGACGGACTATGGCCAGCGCAAGGCCCAAGAACTGACACATATTAGCGGTTATATTTTCAAAAAAGGCTCGCCCAGTTGCGGTATGGAACGGGTGAAAGTCTATAAAGGTAAAAATGACTTACTGTCCACCCGAGGTGTTGGGCTGTACGCCAGGCAAATCATGCTTGCCCAGCCGTTGTTACCGGTAGAGGAAGAGGGCCGATTGGCCGATGAAGGCTTACGCGAAAATTTCGTGCAACGGGTTCATGTGTATCACGCCTGGCAGCAATTACAGCATGGCGGATTGACGGCGCGAAAGTTGATTGACTTTCACACCCAAATAAAATTTACACTGCTCGCCCACTGCGAGCCTACGTACCGCGAATTAGGCCGTCTGCTGGCCGGCTTGTCTAAACAGCGACTACAGTCCGTTGCCGATGAGTATATTGCGCAACTCATGTCGGCGCTGAAAAAACCGGCCACCCGCACCCGCCACAGCAATGTGATGATGCACATAATGGGTTTTCTCAAGCGGCATATCAACCGCGGGGATAAGCAGGAGTTAATCGACGCCATCCGGCATTACAAGCTGGGTCGCGTTTCCATTGAAGTACCTTTGGTATTATTGCGACACCATTTAAGGTATGCCCCGTCCGGTTATCTCCAACAGCAGTTCTATCTGCAGAGGGATTGGTAATTTCCGCTGATCGAATGTTTAGCTCCATCGAGTTTTATCCAGAGTCTCGGTCAATAGGCTTTTATGAGGATCATTACACGCCGGTTTTTCAAGTTTTCTGCTGTGATGCCGAATGATAGTCTGTGGCAGTTTGTCCGTTGATCGCACAGTGCATAATAAGTCTCTGAATATTAAAGGAAT
>JAJDNG010000009.1 GCA_022340845.1 Gammaproteobacteria bacterium
GCACTTCTACCCGCCAGAGAACCGGGGTCAGGTCTTGTCTTTTGCTTTTTATTTGATGCGCGCTGCCAATGACAAAATAAAACAAATAGCTCAAAGGTGCCGACAACAGTAAGGAGAAACCAAGTCCTTTAAATCTGGCAATTCCATTCGTTCCAACTATATCTACATTTTTATTCATTTATTTCTCAATTGGTTTTTCACATAACGGCACGCACGAGGGGCCGATGTAAGCGGAGTCCTAGCCCGTAGGTTGGGCTGATAAAGTTGCAACCATTTCCTTAATTTGTGATATTTCATGCACTTTATCTTGGTCTTCACAATTGTAGGTAACAAAAAGTACTTTGTTACCCGATGATACATACCAGTGCTGCCAGAATTCGCTTTCAATACCAAAAGCTAATGTAAATCCTCTAAAATCACCTGAAATGGCAGGAGCCAATTTGGTTCCTGCTTCAATATGTTCACTAGCCAAGTCTTTTAAATCTTCTTCTGTTACTTCGCTATCTTTTGAATAAGCACTAATTTGTAGAGCGCCTACGCCATTTGGGTGATATATGGTTGAGCAATCCTCTTCATGCTCCCCAATCCATTCAGGCAACAATTCAATTCCCCAACTTTCACCTTTGAATATGCTCATTCTTGTGCAACCTGAAACAGTTCATACAGCAAGTATGTATACAGGTTTTATTCACACAGTCAATAAGTCCCGTTATTCCGACATTTATTGGCTGTGCGTCTTTTTCGGTTTTATTGACATTCTGTCTACATCGTTGAACGTTTTTCAGACATTTGGCGCTAAGTTTTTATTCTGGCACATATTCTTTAGGCCATAGGAGATCCGGAAGGGATTTTATTTGCACTTGCGAAATATATGAACGCTCTTAGGATTCTTCAAAGTTCCATCGCTCGGTAACGGCTCCATGCGTCGCCTCAAGCGCCTGCTTTTGGTACTCTCGACGGCTTGTTCCAGACGTAGTCGTACAGCTTGTCGGTATCGCGTATGTATTCCATGACCGGCATGGTCGGTGATTTTAGTGTGTGTTCCGGTATCTTGATAATCTCCGGCAACTACAATTGATAATCGCGTTCGAACGTTACCACACGCTGACTCTCCCCGTTTATGTAAAGCGTTACCATTGCCGGCTCACGCCCGTACCTGCAATCCGTTAGTCCATGACGGCGCCATGAGGGGCGTCGAGAGCCGCACCGCTCGCCAAAGCGCCTGACGGGGATGTTAGCAAGATCCGTGGCGTAAGGAAGGTAAATAGTGCGCATGGATGGTGTGGGATATTACCGGGCGGATATGGTCGGTAAATCGCGGCCAATACGATGACCTTGAAGGCGACGCCCATCGTATTGTAATGGATGAGGATAATCACTAATGTCGGATTACGACGGGCGTTTAGCCCACAGCTTGAATTCACAATCTGGTGCGTTACGCGTCTAATCAACCCACGGTGCTAAGAGTCTACCGCGCCTGCTAAGGTAAAGGATGACTCTGGTCGGCCAATGGCGCCTGTAAACGCGAGAACTGCGCCGGTACTACGTATTGCAATATCGCGTGGCCTTTGTTATCCAGCGCCACATCCAGGCCTTTGTCCGGGTATAACCAGTGCGTAGTCTCGCCACCGGTCTCGGTAAGGCGCCGCGCCGGTTCGCCGAAACGTTGGTGAATCCATTGCGGCTGTAACCGGGTCCTGGGCACATACGTGATGCTGGCGATGGGGTAATTGCGCACCGATATCAAATCTTCATCGGTCAGGGTCACTTTGCGAGCGCCACTGCCCAGGGTACTGATTCGCGCACCGCGCTCATACATGGTGCGCAATGGCTCGGGGGGAACACCGATGACCAAAACCATCCGGGCACTGAGTCCGCCCGCGGTTATTTTGTCGAAGTAGGCTTCAACGATGGGCGGTTGCTCAGGCTCCGCAAACAGATTAACACTTGCCGCTGAGCGCAATTGTTGTTCAGCGTCGTGCAATGTGCTTTGCCCCAGCGTCAGCCCAAACACGCGAATGGATCCGTCACTGGTGGGTTCAATCTGCCATGGCAGGGTTTGCGATGGTTGGTTTTGCGATGGTCCGCTCTCGCCGCCCGGAATTAATAGGCCGATGACCAGGGCCAAGGCGCTAAACGCCAGGATCGCGAGGATGATTTTTTTGTCCATAGAGGATTTGATGGAATGATATCGGTATTTCAGTATAACAGTCTGGTAAGATCATCGGTGATGAATGATCCGCTTTCTCTCACCTCTGCATTTGTAATTGGCCTGCTGGGCAGCGCCCATTGCGTGGGCATGTGCGGCGGCATTGTGAATGCGTTGAGTTTTGCGCTGCCCGAGGAAAAGCGCGGCTTTCGCCAGGCGGCGCCCATATTGCTGTTGTATAACGCGGGACGGATTTTCAGTTACTGCCTGGCGGGTGCTTTATTGGGGGCCATAGGCTGGTGGCTGTTCAGCACCGGTAAACAAGCCGGACCGGCATTGCGGGTGTTTGCCGGGTTGATGATGATCGCCATGGGCTTGTACCTGGCCGGCTGGTGGCGCGGCCTGGTGTACCTGGAAAAGCTGGGCGGTTATGTGTGGAAGTATATACAACCGATCGGCAATAAACTGATGCCAGTGCGCAAACCCTGGCAGGCATTGTTACTCGGCACGTTATGGGGCTGGCTTCCCTGCGGTTTGGTGTACAGCACGCTGACGTTATCGGTGAGCGCGGCGGATTGGCGGTATTCCACCTTGATCATGTTGAGTTTCGGCCTGGGCACGCTGCCGATGATGTTGTTGACGGGGGCTTTCGCCCATCAAGTGAGAGGCTGGGTTCAGAAGCGCGCGGTGCGTAACGTCGCCGCTTTGCTGGTGATAGGCTTTGGTGTCTGGACCATCGCCTGGGTGGTGTATTCCCGAATTCAGCCACAATCAATGCATGATATGCACTCCGCTTTGCCTTTGGCATATCAGTTTGGCGAAGATCACGCCCCATAGGGACGCTCCTACGGATCATCGTGATTCGTTTCCGGCTGGCTCGTGTTTCACGGTATACTGATGTTTCACCACAGTTTCCAAATCCGTTTTCAACATCTACTACTGAGCCCATGAATTTTCCCAAAGAGGTCAATATTCCCCTGCAACAACCGCTGTTCCGCGGCGAGCGGCGCCTGCGGCTTGCCTTGGTGGGCATATCCGGCGGCGGGAAGAGCACGATTTTCAAGGCGGTCTCCAGTACTGCCGTGAACAGCGGGAAACTGGCCGGCAGCCATCAATTATTTGATGAATGTAAAGTTCAGATTGGGCTGGATGAGGCCAGTGTGGTGGATTTACCCAGCATCGATACCTTAGTCGATCTGCCAGAAGAGGATTTGCTGACCTTAAAATACTTGTTGTGGGGCGATCAGCGCCCGCCGGTGTCCGCCCATGAACCCGGCGGACCGCCCGCGCCGTTTGCGCAACCGGATGTCATTGTCCAGGTCATGGATGCCGCCGCCTTGGGCCGGCATTTGGAGTTGTTTCTGGAAATCAGCACCCTGGGCAAACCTATGGTCATCGCGTTAAACCGGATGGATGAAGCGTGGAACAAAGGCTTGCACATCAATACCAAGGCCTTGAGTAAACGCTTGGGTGTGCCGGTGGTGGCAACCGTGGCGCACATGGGGCAGGGTTTAGCGGATCTTTTCGCCGCTGCGGTGGACGCGGTGCGCCAGGGTTATTGTCCCCTGCCGCAACGCGCCAATCAGCACATTTGCCACAGCCTCCAGCCGCTGAGCAAGGCGTTAGCCGAGCCCGAGATACATAAAGCGTTTCGCGTGCCCCATGAGTTTCTGCTAACGCAACTGGCGGCCAACGACCGCTTTGCCGTCAGCGAACTCGAGCAACACTTTCCGGAACAATTTGCGAACCTGATGCAATTGCGGCGTACCGCTGAGCAATCCCTGCCGCGAGCCCTGCACGATGAAATCCACGCCGACCGTCACCACCGCGCCGCCAGTTTGCGCGAAGCGGTGAGCCGCACCGGCGCGCCCCACGAAGGGGAAGGCTGGCGTTATTGGCTGGACGAATTGTTTTTGCATCCCCAGTGGGGCTTGTTGGGCAGTATGGCGGTGTTTGCTGCGGTGTTGTTCGTGGTGTTCGAAGTCAGCGCCTGGCTGGACTCCATTACCGCAGCACGTCTGGTGGATCTGGTGGCCGCCTGGCAGCCTCAGTCCACCGGCGGTGTTGTGGGCCGCGCGGTGGTCGACGGCTTGATCGGCCTGTTAGGCATTGTAGTGCCGTATATGATTCCGCTGGTGTTGCTCTTAGTGACGCTGGAGCATACCGGTGTTATGCAGCGCATTGCGTTCGTGGTGGACCGGGGATTTCATCAAATCGGATTGCACGGCGCGGTGGCGGTGCCTTTTCTGCTGGGATTGGGCTGTAATGTACCGGCCATCTCCAGCGTGGCGCGCAACACCCACGGCCGCGACCGGTTTATTGCTTCGCTATTGATTACCTTTGTTCCCTGTTCGGCGCGCTCGGCCGTTATCCTGGCATTGGCGGGCAAATATTTGGGCGGCTTGGGGGTATTCGCCATCTTTTCCCTGACCATCATTGTCATCGCTATTTTGGGGCGCTTGTTAAAACACCGTTACCAGGATAGCGGGCCCGGTCAGGTGCAGGATATCCCGCCTTATGCCATGCCGCAATGGCGACCGTTGCTGTACCACACCTGGCTGCGCACTCGCGACATTCTTACCATTGTCACGCCGTTGCTGGTGGGCGGCAGCGTGATACTGGCGTTGCTCAATCATGTGGGCGCCGATGACTATATTAATACAGCGTTTATCCCTGTCACCTCCTGGTGGCTGGGCTTGCCGGTGGTGCTGGGCGTGCCCATTTTGTTCGGCATCCTGCGCAAGGAATTGTCCCTGTTGATGATCTATCAAGCCTTGGGCACGTTTGATGTGGGGTCACAGCTGGACTGGATACAGATCATGACGTTTTTGATTTTTCTTACTTTTTACATTCCTTGTGTGTCCACCTTTGCCGTCATGCTCAATACCATTGGCCGCAAACTGGCGGTGGTGTCGATTTCGGTTTCCGTTGGGGTGGCTTTGTTGATCAGCGGCGTAGTACGCTTACTGCTGGAAGGTTTTAACTTGATTAGTCCGGTTTGAAATGAATATTTATTAAATTAATAGAAGGTTAGTTGATGAAAATAATGTCGATATTTCTAACAGTTATCGCCTTTTTGATTATCTCTATTAAAACAATCAGTTAATAGCTTGAAAATCTGGCAAGAAACATTATTCACCATCTTTTTGTCGAATTATCTTACATATTTATTGGTTTAATCAAAATTATTGGGACTTTGTTCCCAATAATCAGACGGTTGTTGAGT
>JAJDNG010000022.1 GCA_022340845.1 Gammaproteobacteria bacterium
ATCTTCAGCGAGCCTATCTTCAGCGAGGTTGTCTAAAGAGAGGTTGTCTGCAGCGAAGTAACCTTCAGCAAAGTCGTCGTCAGGGAAGGGAAATCTGCCTTTCTTTCACATCCGCAAGCCGGTCGTAACCGTGTAACCTCAATTCGGTCACTTCTCCGCGGCGATCGTATTCCTTATTTAAAAACACCGCTCTCGCATCGGCATCTGCATACCAACTGGGTGCAAACGCCTCGATTAAGGCAATATAAACACGATACGCCTCAATATGGCGCCTCATGTCGCGGCTGAATAATGCCACGATCTGGGATAAGGTTTCGCCTTCCTGCAACAAATCTTCATGATAAGCGCGATTGTAATAAAGACGTGAGATTGGTTCGGAATGACACGTCGCGGCAATGGCTCGCAGTTGCTGGGACGTGTGGCTGTGGTACGCGTATTCTAGATTGGAACACGCTTCGTGTTCTGCAACATCAGCCGTTTGAGCGTAAGCCTGCGGGTAAAACGCCTGCATGCAAATCAAAGTGCCCCAAAACGAAGCAGCAAATAAAAATGTGACCGTTTTTTTCATCAGGAACCTCCATCCGAACGCACTGCAATCGATATTTCACAATCATCATCTAAATATTACAGAAATATTGCAATATACATTCCATAGATATTTCGCCGGTTTTTGCCTCGCATGGCCGCAATGGATGTCACGACACTACCGCAAGTTATTGATCTCACGTTGTTTGTATAACATCACGCCAGCTACTCATTGACTACTAAATGGGTGCATGGTAGAAGAATAGGCTTTTTTATTGACTGACGGGAAAACGACCAGAGGGGAAACTGTTATGTTGCAGAAAGTGTTAAAAGAATTATCAAACCAAGCTGGGAAAGTTAGTATATTAGTATTTACTGTTTTTTTGTTTCATACCCAGATTTCGATGGCGAATACGATTGTTTTGAATTCACCCACTGTTTTGGGTGATCTGAACTTATCCAGTGCCCAGCTAAATAAGATAAAAGCCGCCGTCGAAGAAGCCATCAACAGCAATATAGACAATGAATTCCAGTGCGGCGAGATCAGACTGGACTGTGTCGTGCGGGCAGCCCGCCAATGGAGTTATGAAGGCAGCACGTTTCGCGAAATCGTTGTCAACATTCACACCGTGGGCCACGCTTCATTTACCGTGGAAAAAGCTTCCGGTAAACCGTGGTCTACTATCGCAGTCAATGGCGCAGGAAATAAGCAGGTAAAAAAATAAAGCGCCAAAACCGTCACCGCCAAGGCGCTACGCACGCCTGGAATCCGAATACTGCATTGCGCAGCGCCTGCGGCGTCTTGACGGTTTCAATCCCGCCACTCGAACCACAGCATTGCATACGCTTCAGTTACAGGTAAGTAACGCCGCAGACTCCACATGAGCCGTTTGCGGAAAAAAATCGAACACCGCGACTTTTTGTAATCTCCATCCCTGGTGAATAAATCCTGCCAAATCCCGTGCCCAGGTATCGGTCTTGCAGCCCACCGCAATCAGTTCAGTCACGTTCAACCGGCGTAACGCCTCAATGAACTGCGGTAGTTGTTCCGGCATGCCGCCGCGGGGCGGATCAATAATCGCCGAGCTAGGCGGCACATCGGCAGAATTGCCGGGCACTTGACGTGCTTGCTCGAGCACCCAGGCAAACACATCGCTGCGGTGAAATGAAATGTTACTCGGCCACTGATTTTTTTCGCTAAGCGGTATACTCAAGTCCACGCAGTGGATAACCTGGGAGTCGGGCGCAAGCTGGGCTGATAAATTGGCCGATCCGCCATAGAGATCCAGCACCGTGCGGTGGTTACTGATGTTTTCCATTACCCAATGTCGCAATCGTTGGTTTTGTTCGCTATTGATTTGTTCAAAACCACCGGCCGCAGTGGCGCCGTCCCAGACCGCCCGGACTGACCCATCGGCGTCTACTGCCAATTCCACCTTGTATGGCTTGGTACGCAGTTTACCCTGCTCGCGAACCGTCGCGATGTACTCATTGAGTTCCTCGTGCGCTATAGCGCAGCGCTCCACCGGTACAATGGAGTGGCTGGCCCTGGAATAAAATCCCAGCACGGATTTTTTGCCCCGCAACTGAATGCGATTGCGGTAGGACCAGATGCGATTCGCCGGATACTCTTGCCACGATTGGGGCATAGGCAAGTCTTGCCGGGAAAGCGCGGCTTTGACACCGTCGCATTTGGTCTGCCATTGCAACGGGTAAGCCACGTGCTGCCAGTCACATCCGCCACAACGGCCGAACACCGGGCACAGAGGGACTTGCCGCTGCCCGGAAGGCTCAAGGACTTGGACCAACTCAGCTTGAGCGTAGTGACTTTTTTGACGGGTTATTCTTGCTTTGACCAAATCACCCGGCGCAGTGAACGGTATGAAGATCACCCGCCCGCTTGAATCCTTGGCAACACCGTTACCGCCGCGCGATAAATCCTCCACCTGCAACACACACACCTCGTTGCCGGTGGCAGGCCTTGGATTAGGCGGACGGCGGCGCTGATTTTTAGACATGGTTGCGTAAATGGCTAGTGCGTAAACGCCAGTTTATCCAGCAACTCAGGATTCTTGTCAGCGACGGCATCGATAAGTCGCTGCGCAGTTGCTACCAGCAATTCATCCTCCGCGGCAACGACGTTAGACAAATCCTCTTTAAGGAGAAATTGCACACCCGCCGATTGTGGGGATTCTTCCAGCCTGGCGAGATTCACTCCAGGATATTCGTCCTGCAGCCGCGCTTGCATCTGGGAATATAACTGGAGAACGGAATCGTGGGTCGCTGCCCATTGCCGCCCCAAAGCACCCAGCGCCAGCGCTTTCACAATAACATACAGTGTTTCCAATGGATCACTCCCCGTTAGCTTGGTGATTCAGTGACATAGTGACATTTGTGACATAGTGACATTTGTAACATAGTGACTTTGTGTACTGTGATGGACTAAATGTACACTTGGATAATATAGTATGCCCTGATTTACACCAATGCGACATAGCCGAATGACTCCACCCAAATTGAAAACAGAAGACAAAATCGAAGCTTTACGTCACTGCGTGGAACATGGCGTAAAAACCGAAGCGCAAGACGGCTTACGCAAGGCACTTAAGGAAAAAAGCAATTTTCTGGTCGCTAAAGCGGCTGAATGGGCGGCGGAGCAACTGGCGTATGACTTGATTCCCGATCTGACGGCCGCTTTTGCGCGTTTCCTGGATGATCCGCTAACCACCGACAAAACCTGCGCCGCCAAACGCGCCATAGCCCGCGCTTTGTATGACTTAGAATACGACAATGCGGCATTTTTTCGCCATCATTTGAAGTACCGGCAAATGGAACCGGTCTGGGGCGGCTCAGTGGATACGGCCGTGGAGGTTCGTTGTACCTGCGCGCAGGGGTTGGTGGCCAGCGGCGACCCGCAAGCGGTATTGTATTTGCTGGAATTGCTGCACGATGTGGAATATCAAGCGCGGCTTGGGGCCGTCAAGGCGATCGAGCTAGTGCAGCCGTTTCACGCAGAAATTGTGTTACGCCATAAAATCCTGCAAGGTGACGCTGAACCGGAGGTGATCGCACAAAGCTTCTCATCCTTGGCTAAAGTGGCGGCGGAAGAATCCCTGGCGTTTATTAGCGATTTTTTACACAGCGATGATGATGTGTTGCGCGAAAGTGCGGCACTGGCGTTGGGGGAAAGCCGCCTGGACGAAGCATTGGATTTGCTCATCGAACACAGCGATGACTTGATTGGCATAGACCCGGTCATGCCAGCGTTTTATCGCGCCATCGCTTTGCAACGCAAAGAAAAAGCCTATGATTACCTGTTGGATAAGGTCGCCGACGCACCAGCGGACCAGGCAGTGCCTGCCATCGCCGCTTTGTCGGTTTATAATTACAATCAGGAACTCAGGGGGAAAATAACCACCTTATGCAACCAACGCCGCTTGAAGAAACTCGACGCGGCAGTGGCTACGTATTGGAAAAATGAATAAATCCATTTAGCTGCGAATTACGCCTACACCGAGTTATTATCCGCCGCGGCGGCGGCACGCAGCATTACCATGGCGGTAAATCCGACGGTTGCCAGCAAACAAGTGGCGCTCAACATCACGGTGAGCGGCGCACCCGTCCAATCGGCCAGGGCGCCCAACGCCAATTGCCCTAAAGACACCATACCATGCAAACACACGGTGTAAATTGCCATGATCCTGCCGCGTAGCGGATCCGGTACGGCAAACTGGACCAATGCGTTACTGGAGGCATAGATGGAGGTGGCCGCGAATCCCACCACGGGTAATATCAACAAGGCCAGCCCATACATTGCATTCCAGGAAAACAACATCAGGCATATCGCCATGCTTACCCCGGCGGCGGCAATACGCTTCTCCAGGCGAAAGATATTTTGCCTCCCCGCCAGGCTTAATGCCGCCATTAACGAACCGGCCCCTAACATGGCCATCAGCCAACCCAGGCTTTGCGGACCGCGATTGAAAATTTCCGCCACGTATATAGGCAGCAGTATAATAATCGAGCTTCCGAATATGCTCGTTAACGCCACCGTCAACAGCGCCGCTCCCACCAAAGAATGCTCGGCGGCGAAGCGTAGCCCCGCCCAGAATCCTTGGTACTTCCCGCTAGCATCACTCTCGGTTGGTTTCGGTGTTTCGCGGATAAACCCCAGACTCACAATAACGGCGAGAAAGCTCAAGGCATTGATGGCAAACACCACCCCCTCCCCAAACCAGGCCACTAAAAACCCTGCCGTGGCGGGTCCGATAAATCTCGCCAGGTGAAACATACTGGAATTAAGTCCTATAGCATTATGCAGGGTTTCTCGCGGCACCAGTTGCGCCACAAAAGACTGCCTGATGGGGGTTTCCACCGCTTGAACGAATCCAAGCAACAATGCCATTCCCACGATTAACCATGGAGTGATCCAGCCTGCCAGCGTCAACACCGCCAGCACCACGGCCTGAACCATAGCCAGAGTCTGTACTACGATCAGCAGCTTTTTCCGATTAAAGCGGTCGGCCAGCGCCCCACCAAACAATCCAAAGATAAGCGCGGGCAGCAACGTGGCCGTGCCGGTCAATCCCAGCATAAACCCAGACTCCGTTAAGCGGTACACCAGCCAGGCCTGAGCTACCGACTGCATCCAGGTGCCATGCAGGGAGATTAGCTGCCCAAAAAAGAATATGCGGAAATTGCGTTGCTGCAATGAATGGAATATTCTGGTTCGCTTCATCAACCGTGGGTTCTTATTGAATTTGCTTTTTATAGAGGCGTTATCGGACGCACTAAGGGGCTTCGCGCAGACACGCTTCAATCTCGGAGCGCAGTTCGTCGTAAGAGCGATAACCGCTGGTGAGCAGAAAGTATTTTTTCTGGTGTTGTAAAATCATGGACGGGAACCCCCGCACGCCGAACTCTCGGCTTTTGTGAAAATGCGCCTGAGTCATTTTTTGACACGCTTCGGATCGGAATTCTTGCAGAAACGGCGCTTTTCGCGATAATGTCTGTGGCGCTGAGCCATCAACTCCTATCGTCTCCAACAACTCCGCGAGAACCGATTCCCGTGTGACATTTTTCTGTTCCAGATAAAACGCCCGTTGCACCGCTTTGAAATAGTCAAATGTGAGCGACGGATACAGCTTGCCCACGGCCACCACGGCGCGGCACGGGGGTTCGGTATCGTAAATAAATCCCTCTGGCATGGCGCCGGCAAAGGAAAACTCCTGCCCCGTCATGTCGTGTACCTGGCGCCAATGGTGAAGTATCTCCTCACGCATTGGGTCGCTGATGGGTTCGCGGGTGAACGGCCGCAGGCCACCCAGCAACAATGCAAACGGGAGTGTGTCCTGGTAGTCACGTTTGAGTCGCTCCACGACCGACGAGAATCCCCAGCACCAGGAACACATGGGATCGGCAACATACCATACTATGGTTTTAGGTACGGTTTTAGGTACGGTTTCAGGCACGGTTTCAGTCTCGGGTTCCGATATTACCTCATTCATTGGCTCAGACACTTTTTCCAATGCCGTTTCGTTGCTTTTTCGGCTCGACCCCGGGCGATGTTTCCGCGCCTACTTCCTGTGCCGCGATAGTGTCCAGCTGATTAAACACGTCATCGAATGCCTGTTTTTGCGTCTCGCTGATCTCCATCATATATGGCTTGTACCGCTTCAGTAATTGGATGTGTTCCGCTGACAAGCGCACGTTCCACCGTGGGCTGTTTTCGCCCAAGCTTTCACCCCAGCGAAATGCGTTTTCCACGTTTGAAAGCAGATCGCTGGTTGCGGCGTCGATACTGACACCGCAATCCCGCACGGCTTTGGAAACATGCAGCTGTGATCCCTCGTCGATAATACGCTGCGGATCGCGTTTGAGCAAAATCCCTACGGCCAGATGCTGAATCGCAAAAGTGATTAAATTGGGATACAGCCAGTGCAGTTCCAATTCCGCATCGTCTGCGGCATCGATCAGCGCTTGATCCACGCCGAACCGTCTGGCGTTTTCCGTATCGCGCAAAAGACTCGCATCGGCTTCGAGGCACAAATCCGCGGCGTGTTTCAGCTTGTGCGCTTCGTTGATCCAGTATTCCAGGTGCGTGGGGCTCAGTTTTTTATCGTGTTGATCGCGCTCGTCTGACATTGCTGTTTCCCGATTTAGATTCTGCCGGTTAAATACAGGGACTACGCCGGTTTTTTGCCCAGTGTAACAAACTCACCTGACGAAAACCTATGGTGAATTGCAGCCATTCGCCAAACACGCCTGCCAATATTGTGCATCTTTGTCTGGTCTTCACTCAGGCTGAATACCGGTTGAGTCCGATAAAAGTGTGAATATTTCACACTTTTTTTCGTTTATCGATCACTTGAGTTCAGGTAAATTAATCGGTAGAGGATTAAGTCACGCGAAGCAGTATGCTTTTGCATACGTTTTGGCCTATGCATGTCCGTGCGCTTTTGCGAATGTTTAGGTGAATGTTCAGACTCAATATTCAGACTCAATATTCAGACTCAATATTCAGAGAAAGTATTGACCATTATTGCGAGAATTGTAGTGACGGTTGTAAAAACATTAGCGCTAACCATGAACCCGGTATTGACATATGGTCATACAGCAAAGCACCACGCAAAGAAATCGACGCATCGCATCCAATGCGCTGTTTGCCATGGTGGGCGTGGCCTGCGGGGTTGAATTGTATGGCATCTCACAGCAACAACAGTTGCGTTTTCTAACCTTGGAATACAGCCTCGTATATGGAACCGGCTTTGTGTTGGCGTTCACGTTTTTCTGGTTGACTGCCAGACGAAATGTGCAAATCGCCATCTCTCAAACCGGTTTGGAAATCAGCCACGATGAAGATGTGATTCGTTTTGCCTGGAGTGACGTCAAGCGGGTTAACCAACCTTCTTTGCTGCGACGCTATTGGTTATTCGAACTGAAAAATACCAAACGAATTAAAATCAGCACTCGCTATTTTTCCAGAATACAGATCAAGCAGTTTAATAATTTCCTTTCCCACGCGATAAACACCGATGCGGCTCAGGCCACGCTCACAGACGCCACAGTGGTTTACCCCAGCATTAGCCATCCCAGAGTGATGAATTCCAACCGTCGCTAAAAACCGGCTTAACCGGGTATGTATATGCCGGCCGCGCGAATGGCACGGATAATCTGGCCGGTGGAGTTCTCCAGTGTTTTCACCGCGGCGTCGAAGTCCCCTTGTTCGGCCTGATCCAGCGCCTGGCTCCTGAGATCTTCCGCTATTTTCATATTCATATCCACCAGCCTGGCCAATCCGGGGTTAGCGTCCAGCTTCTCTTTTAACACCACTTGTACCAACATTTTATGAGTGTCGTTTCTATCCAATTCATAACGATACTCTTCTTCCTTGTTGGCAAAGTTTAGCGCGCTGACAACCGTTTGGCCGGTTCGCAACCGGGTTAGCGATAATTTAATGGACAGATAAGCGTCTTCCACCATCTGACTGGCGCTGTCGCGCTTACCGCTGGCAAATTCCTGGCGCGCCTTGCGTAATGTTTCCTCGACATATTGCGCGGTTTTCACCGCATCGCCATTGAGTTTGTTTTCCTCAGCATAACGATTATGCGCCTGCAGCAAGGAATCGGCACTTTCCCAGCGGCGTTGAAAATCGTCTTGTTGTTTTTGCGATTTAACTTCCCCACCTACGCTGCGCATGGCCTGAAACATGGTGAGCTTGGCTTGACCCAGCAGTTGACTGGTTTTGGTCGTATCGCCGGCTTTAAGGGCGTCTCTGGCTTGTTGCAACAAGTCGTTGGCTTGCTGTTGCAGGGTTTTGGCTTCCTCATTGGTATCCGAGGCAATTTTTTTTGCCGCTTCCGATTCGTTCACCATGCGATGCACAAATTGAATGTCTTTTTCCAATTGCTCGGCGCCGGGCGCCGCGAGTGCTGATCCCGGCACGCACAACACCATCAGCACAATGGCCATGAATATCCACATCGGCGGAATGCAAACCTTAAGGCCGTTTGACTGAGAAGTGGTCACGAATCGTCGTATTTAATAAACCAGTATTTAATAAACCAGTCTCTCATAAACCAGTCATTTATAAACCAGGTATTAATAAACCATAGGAACAAGAAGCCGTTACTTTTTGGGTGCTTTATCGGCCGCTTTCTTAGCGGCTTTTTTCCCACCCGCAGCCGGCGGTTTTGACGAATGACAGGCCTTGCAATCACTCACTGGGAAAGCCACCGAACCATGACAAATACCGCATTTCTGCCCTAACATAATTTCCGCCATGGATATTTGATTACCACCTTTTTGCGGAACGAACACTTGCGGATGGCAAACACTGCAATCCAACAACTCGGTGTGAATATTATGCGGAAATACCACATCGGGCGTTGACCCTTTGACTTCCATAACGATATTTAAATCCATGGGCTGGGGCTTTTTCGCGGGATCTTGATAATCAAACAAAGGACTGATTTGTTGTTTGCGCAGGCTAGCGGTCCAATCCACGTAGTTACCGCTGATGCTTTTTTCCAACGGTGCAAACGCTTGTTTGGGCTCTTGTAATACCCCAACCGCCGGACCTTGCGGATCATGAATGCCGTCGTCTTTAATAGACTGTACCGCTTTTTCCGGTGGAGTGAACAAGCGGTTAAACCGGTTGGGATTTTCTGCGGCAAACACCGCACTGCCGCTTGCGACACAAATTAACGCGGACACTGCTAATACACGAATATGGTCTGTCGTCTTCATGGCTTATTTCTTCTCAACGGGTTGGGGAGATATTAGGGATTGTTTGCTGCTTTTATGGGCTTGGGTAGGCGTACCCGGTTTCGCCGAATGACATAAATCACAGTTCTCCATCGCCCAGGCGATTTTACCGTTGTGGCACGCGCCGCAATATTCGCCATTGATGATTTTCAACATGTTGATTTCGCTGCCACCGGCTTTAATTTTAAATCCCAAATCGCCATGGCAGGTTTTGCAACGATATCGGATTCGATGGAACCAATGCGGAAAGATGACCGGCCGGATTTGCGCCTGATCCGAATAATTATTTAACACGATATCCCCGTATTCGGCCTGCGCGGTGGTGCAAAACACACCCGCCACACTCATCAAGCCCAGGCAATAAGCGATGAACCTACGCTTGATCCTCACTTTGCTACCACTTGCAATGGTCCTTTTTATCCAATTTTGCCGTATGTTCATCCAAAACCTCTTTGACGTTGTTTTTTGATTGGGAGTATTAAAAAGTTGTCATTCCTGATTTGGCGGTTTTTTAAACAACCCTTGACGGGTAAACACCTTGTCCGCCTGCCCAAACAGCCCCGCGACGTCGCTGCCACGGCCTTATCCTACCGGTATTCGTAAACCTATCGAATTTCAAATCGCTCGAATTGAGAAATTAACAGCAAATTAATGCCCGTTTTTTAATCTCGATCAATAAACTCGTGATTTTTATCACCGCCCCACCACCGACGGAGCTGGGAAATGGTGGATTTGCTTACCTGAATATTGGAGAAAATGGCTATGGGAGACAATTGGAAAAGGCGGGAACTGTAATTCGAACCTGAGCGTAAAGTGAGACAAGGGTGATGCGATTCACCACCCAGCGCGCCGTACGCAATATCGTACTGCAATAAGATAAAGACCGCCCCACGCAAGACAGCGCGGCTAGTGGCAGCGTCAGCTGTGACCGATAACCAGGTAGTTCACCAAAGCAACCCCGCCAAATAACAGGAATACCATGGCTAGAATGACTATTAAATGAGGTTGCATAGCGTATCGGTCCTTATTTGGTTTGCGGATAGCATGGGCATGGACAGAGCAATGAACATTGGATAGGCCAAGGCTACGCCACCTCTTTTAAGCGTTGCAGCACGGTGATCCAATTTCCATTGCTCACAAAGTTGGCAACCACTTTCAGATTAAACAGCGGTCGCAGGTTATCGGCTTCCCTGGCCCCTAAGGTATCGCCTGGCTGTCCGTATTTCGCCCACTGGTTCCCGGGCGTAGGCCTTACCACGGTAACAAAGTTGTGCCCGTCTTCAAGACGTGACAATTCCTCGCGATCCAGTTTGATATAACCGTCGACTTCATAACCAGTTTGATATAACTGATGGCACCCCATTGGATTTACCTCCCTATTTTGATGACGTTTGCTTTGATAAAAGCTTTCTTTAAAAACGTTTGTTTGCGTTGCGTTCAAATGAGTAGCGCACAACTGCATGTTGTAGCCTGTTTTGTAACAGATTAGTAGCAAACCCTGTACCATGGCGGCTTTACCATGCCTAGTCATTGATATTCTTAAAGAAAAAATACAGTGGCGCATGTGCCGGCTTGCGAATCTGCCCCAACATGATTCACCTGCGTAGTGTTATGCACAATGATTGTTCAGATTTCCTCAGTAGTGTTATCGCCCACACTACCGCTCCACTTACTGCCTAACTAAGCTGCCGGACAACCAAAATGGTTGGATGCATCCCCACTAAGCACTGTTGTAGTGC
>JAJDNG010000023.1 GCA_022340845.1 Gammaproteobacteria bacterium
ACGAGATCTACCGCTTGCGGATATCCCAATTCGATTAAGGTGCCACCGGTGAAATCCAGGCCAAAATTCAACCCACGCACGGACAGAGACACAATGGAAATCAGTATTAATATGCCCGATATGGTAAATGCCAGATTGCGCTTACCCAAAAAATCATAATGAGTTTGCTTTTTAAACAGTTCCATTTAATAGCCTTTATAGTTAATTCGGTTATTTGCCCTAATGGATTATATGGACAGTTTTTCCACCCGCTTGCCGCCGTATATCAAGTTGATCACCGCGCGGGTACCCATAATCGCCGTAAACATGGAGGTGGCGATGCCGATGGATAGCGTGATGGCGAAACCTTTTATAGGCCCGGTGCCGAATCCAAACAGGATGATGGCGGCAATCAACGTGGTAATGTTCGCATCCGCAATAGTGGATAAGGCTTTGGAATAGCCGGAATGAATGCTGGCTTGCGGACTGTTACCGTTTTTGATTTCTTCGCGTATACGTTCGAAAATCAACACATTGGCATCCACCGCCATACCCACAGTTAACACGATACCGGCGATACCGGGTAGCGTCAGGGTCGCCTGCATGATGGACAATACGGCAACGATAATCACCAGGTTAAACGCCAAGGCCAGGTTGGCCACCAAACCGAAGCCTTTGTACCACATGACCATAAATGCCAGTACCAGCACGAATCCCACGACCACGGACATAAAACCTTGATTGATGTTTTCTTTGCCCAGGCTGGGGCCTATTGTGCGTTCTTCCACGATATCGATAGGTGCGGCCAGCGCACCGGCGCGCAGCAATAACGCTAAGTTGTGGGCCTCGGCGGTGCTGTCCAAGCCGGTAATCTGGAAACGCTTGCTCAACTGGTCCTGAATGCGGGCAACGTTGATGACTTCTTCGGTTTTTCGGCGGACTTTCTGCTCTTCACCGTCCACTTCAATGCGATCGATTTTCGTTTCGATGAATACCACCGCCATGAGTTTCTTGATGTTTTCGCCAGTGACTTTGCTGAAAATATTGGCTCCTTGGCCATCGAGAGTGATGAACACCGCCGGTCCGCCGCTTTGCTGATCGATACCGGAGGAAGCATCGATAATATAGTCGCCGGTAAGCATGACCCGGTTTTTCAACAGCACGTGACCGCCCTCGCGTTGCGGATACAGTCTGTCACCGGGAGGTACGCGACCCTGCAAAGCGTCTTGCACGTCGGCTTGCTCATCCACCAAGCGAAACTCCAACGTCGCCGTGGCGCCTAAAATATCCTTGGCGCGGGTCGTATCTTGTACGCCAGGTAACTGCACCACTATGCGGTCGGTGCCTTGTTGCTGAATCACCGGCTCGGCAACCCCTAACTCGTTAACCCGGTTGCGCAAGGTAGTGATGTTTTGCTTTAGCGCCAGCCTGCGGATTTCGGTCTTTTCCGTTTCACTGATCACGGTACGCAAATAAAATTTACCTTCTTCTTCATAAGTGCTGAGCTGTAAATCCGGATATTCGCGATTGATGTATTTTTCCGCTTCGACACGGACATCTTCTGCTTTAAATTCCAACACAACCCCTTGTGAATTGTCGTTGGCGGATATACGGTCGATCTTGGTATAACGAACGCGGTTTTCACGCAATAACGTTCTGAAGTCGCTGATATAACGCTCTTCGGCTTGTTTGAGCGCGGCATCCACGTCAACTTCCATAAGAAAATGTACACCGCCGCGCAAATCCAGTCCCAAATACATGGGTAAAGCATCCATGGCTAACAGCCAGCTCGGGGTGCGGTGGGCCAGGTTCAAGGCAATCACATAATCATTGCCCAAGGCTTTTTTCACCACATCCTGCGCTTTTAACTGCACTTCAGTATCGTCAAAACGCACCAACAATTGTGCGTTTTCCAGGGCAATGTCTTTGGGTTCTATATTATTTGTCTTTAATGCTTCGCGTACGGCTTCTTGTGTGGCCAAAGTCACTTCGGCACCGCGGTTGGCGGAAATTTGCAGCGCGGGATCATCTCCATACAAGTTAGGTAAGGCATAGAATAAACCGACGATGAGTACGCCGATGACGAGAATGTATTTCCAGAGCGGGTATTTGTTTATCATGACTGATTTCCGGATTTATTTATTATTTTCTTCCGCCTTGCCTTTGATTGTGCCTTTAGGTACCAGCGTCATCACGGATTGGCGTTGAACTTTGACTTTGACGCCGTCGGCAATTTCCATGGTAATGAAGCTGTCGTCCAGTTCGGCTATCCGGCCTAACAATCCACCGTTGCTGACCACTTCATCGCCTTTGCTTAACGATGCCACCATTTGCTTGTGTTCTTTGGCGCGCTTGGCTTGCGGTCGAATCAATAAAAAGTAAAACAGCACAAAGATTAAGATCAGCGGGATAAATCCCATAAAACCACCTGGTTCACCTTGTACGGCTGCACCTTCTGCTAAGGCATCGGAAATGAAAAAATTCATGAAGTTATTCCTTTTTATATTGCAATCAGTTTCGTGCGGTCAGAGATGTTGTAGCATCAAACGTTTGCGCGTTTGAAAGCGCGGTATTATTACATACTTTAGGCTGGATTTGTCAGTGCGAGCCGGTAAGTTTGCAAATATTTCAGCACATAATGCTGAATCGGCCGGATTTCCACCCCGGCTGCTAGAATGATCCGTAACTATTTGATTTTTCGCTCAATTTACCTTTGTGCGGCGGTGCTGCGTTGGGCCCGGAATTGGGCGACAAATTGCGGCAGACAGTGCGTTTCGATGGCGGTGCGAAGTCCCTGCATGAGCTCTTGATAGTAATAAAGATTGTGAATGGTGTTGAGCCGAGAGCCCAGTATCTCACCGGTTTTATCCAAATGACGAAGATACGCGCGGCTGTAATGACGGCAGGTATAGCAACCACAGGTCTCGTCCAGGGGCCGGGGATCGGCCTGGTATTTGGCGTTACGGATTTTCACATCGCCGTATTTGGTAAATAAATGGCCGTTGCGGGCGTTACGTGTCGGCAGCACACAATCGAACATGTCCACGCCTCTTACGACGGCATCCACAATATCCTCCGGCTTACCCACACCCATGAGATAGCGTGGTTTATCGACAGGCATGTAAGCGGCAATGTGATCCAGGATGCGCAACATGTCATCCTTGGGCTCCCCTACCGACAAGCCGCCGATGGCATAACCGTCAAAGCCGATGTCCATGAGACCTTGCAACGATGCTTCACGCAACGGCGGATACATCCCCCCCTGGATGATGCCGAACAAAGCTGCGTTATTGTCAGCGTGGGCATCTTTGCTGCGTTGCGCCCAGCGTAACGACAATTCCATGGAAGCGCGAGATTGATTTTCATCGGCAGGATACGGCGTGCACTCGTCAAAAATCATCACAATATCGGAACCCAGGTCACGCTGTACCGCCATGGATTCTTCCGGCCCCATAAACACTTTATCGCCGTTTACCGGGGAGGCGAACGTCACGCCTTGCTCACTAATCTTGCGCAAATCGCCCAGGCTGAACACCTGAAAGCCGCCGGAATCGGTGAGTATGGGTTTTTGCCAGTGCATAAAATTGTGCAAATCCCCGTGTGCTTTGATGATTTCGGTGCCGGGACGCAACATTAAATGGAAGGTGTTGCCGAGAATAATCTCGGCACCGATATCCAGCAATTCTTCCGGGGTCATGGCTTTGACCGTGCCGTACGTGCCCACGGGCATAAATGCGGGGGTTTCCACGGTGCCGCGAGGAAAGCTCAAGCGGCCGCGGCGGGCGTGCTGGTCAGTGGTGATAAGTTCGAAGTTCATGGCAATTGCAACAGAAAAATTTCACCACGAAGCACACGAAGAAAATCAATAGGCAGTTAATATCTTCGTGTGCTTCGTGCTGTTCGTGGTGATTTATAATCGCTGAAGGCAACCCAGCGGTTGAGGTTGTTATTTCATATTGTCCAAAATAGCCCCCTTGACCGCTTCCATGGTGGCGTCCACGGTGATCATGGGCGAGGTGCTTTGTTTGTTTGCGATGTCCGGGTCTTTGAGTCCATGGCCGGTTAAGGTGCACACTACTTTGCAGCCTTCGGGGATTTTGCCGGATTTGATGTCGCGCATGGCCCCGGCTAACGAGGTGGCTGAGGCAGGCTCACAGAAAACACCTTCCTGTTGCGCCAGCATTTTTTGCGCGGCAAGGATTTCTTCGTCGCTGCATTCGTCAAACCAGCCGTTGCTTTCTTCTTTGACTTGCCAGGCTTTGTCCCAGCTTTGTGGATGACCGATGCGGATGGCGGTGGCGACGGTTTCCGGATTATCGACCATTTCGCCGCGTAAAAAAGGTGCCGCGCCGGACGCTTGATAGCCCACCATGGTTGGCCGGTTGTTGACGATACCGTGCTCATGGTATTCCTTATAACCCATCCAATGCGCGCTGATGTTACCCGCATTGCCCACGGGCAAACAATGGAAATCAGGCGCCGTTCCCAGTTCTTCGAGGATTTCAAAGGCGGCGGTTTTTTGTCCCTGCAGGCGAAACGGGTTGATGGAATTGACGATAGTGACCGGCGCCACCTGGGCCACGTCTTTGACGATTTGCATGCCAGCGTCAAAATTGCCCTTGATTTGAATCACTACCGAGCCGTGCATCATTGCCTGAGCCAGCTTGCCCATGGCAATCTTGCCTTCCGGAATCAAGACAAACGCGGTAATTCCGGCGCGCGAAGCATAGGCCGCCGCCGATGCCGAGGTGTTACCGGTGGAGGCACAGATAATGGCCCGGCTGCCCTCTTCCACCGCCTTGGTCACCGCCATGGTCATGCCACGGTCTTTGAACGAGCCGGTGGGATTAAGCCCTTCGTATTTCACATAAATATCGACGTCTTTGCCCAAGGTGCCTGGGATGTTATTCAACCGGATCAGCGGCGTGTTGCCTTCACCGAGGCTGATGATGCGGGTGTCGTCATGTACCGGCAGGCGATCTCGGTATTTGTCGATTAAGCCGGTATAGCGGGGTCGAATCGGCATTTATCTTTCCTTTATCTAGAGTTAATTAACCACGAAGGCACGAAGGACACGAAGATTGAATTATTTATTGCTAAACTTAGATTTCTTCGTGTTCTTGGTGTCCTTCGTGGTTACAATTCATTTTTTGTTTAAGTGTTCCAGGCGGATGCGGGTAATAGGCCCGCTGATGCTTTTCAACGCTTCAATGTCGGCAATGGCCTGGTTCATACTGCCTTCCATGACCACGTGCGTGAGCATGGTAATAGTCGCTTGTTCGCCGGCGCTGGTTGGTTCTTTCTGCAATACGGCTTCGATACTGATGCCGCGGTCACCCAGGATTCTGGTCACGTCGGCCAACACACCGGGTTTGTCCTGCGCGCGCATTTTCAAATAATACGCGGTTTGGATTTCATCCATGGGCAAGACCGGAATATCGGATATGGCATCGGGCTGGAACGCTAGGTGCGGCACGCGATTTTCCGGATCGGACGTCAAGGTTCGCACCACGTCAACGATGTCGCCCACGACCGCCGAGGCGGTGGGTTCGGCGCCGGCGCCGGCACCATAATACAGCGTCGGCCCCACCGCATCGCCATACACCAGCACGGCGTTCATTACGCCATCGACGTTGGCAATTAAGCGGCGCTCCGGTATTAACGTGGGATGCACACGCATTTCCACGCCGTTGGCGGTTTTCTTGGCAATGCCCAGGTGTTTGATGCGATATCCCAGTTGTTCGGCGGATTCCACGTCTTCGCGAGTGATGCGAGTGATGCCTTCGTTATAGACTTTTTCGAACTGCAACGGAATGCCGAAGGCAATGGAAGCCAGAATGGTCAGTTTGTGCGCCGCGTCAATACCTTCCACGTCAAATGTCGGATCGGCTTCGGCATATCCCAGGCGTTGGGCTTCGGCCAGCACGTCTTCAAAGTTGCTGCCTTTATCACGCATTTCGGTCAATATGAAATTGCCGGTGCCGTTGATAATGCCCGCCAGCCACTCAATGCGGTTGCCGGCCAAACCTTCCCGAATGGCTTTGATGATGGGGATACCCCCGGCCACTGCCGCTTCGAACGCCACCATCACGCCTTTTTTCTGCGCCGCGGCGAAAATTTCGTTGCCGTGTTTGGCGATCAAGGCCTTATTGGCGGTGACCACGTGTTTACCATTGGCAATGGCTTTCATTACCAGGTCCCGGGCCAGGGTATCACCGCCGATTAACTCCACCACTATCTGAAGTTCGGAATTCTCCACCACCTCATTGGGATTGGTGGTCAGCGTAATGCCTTCGGTGCTGCAAATACGTGGTTTGTTTAAATCGCGGCTGGCCGCATGAGTGATTTCGATGCCGCGACCGGCACGCCGGGCGATTTCTTCGCCGTTGCGGTGCAGTACATTTACCGTGCCGCCTCCGACTGTACCCATCCCTAACAAACCTACTTTAACCGGTTCCACAAGTGCTCCTTTCGTCTATTGCTACTTTGGTGTGTAAAAGCTTTGATGTGTAAAAGCTAGTGTGAGTGTGCTGCCTAACTGCCTGCACCTGCCGCGGATTGTTTCAAATCCTTGCGTATCATGTCGCGAATGCCTCGAATGGCCTGGCGAGTACGGTGTTCGTTTTCAATTAAGCTGAATCGCACATGATCATCGCCGTATTCGCCGAATCCTATGCCCGGAGAGACTGCCACTTTCGCTTCCTGCAGCAGTTTTTTGGTGAATTCCAGCGAGCCCAGTTGTTTGTATTGCTCCGGAATGGGCGCCCACACAAACATGGTCGCTTTGGGCCGTTCCACATTCCAGCCAACCGAATTCAATCCGTCGCACAACACATTGCGGCGGTTGCAATACATTTCGCGGATTTCCTGCACACAATCCTGCGGGCCTTCCAGGGCCGTAATGGCCGCCACTTGAATCGGAGTGAACGTGCCGTAGTCCATGTAGGATTTAATACGCGACAACGCCGCGACCAGGTGATGGTTGCCGCACATGAATCCCACCCGCCAACCCGGCATATTGTAACTCTTTGAAAGACTAAAAAACTCCACGGCCACTTCTTTGGCGCCGGGGACTTGCAAAATGGAGGGCGGCTCATAACCGTCGAATACGATATCCGCGTAGGCAATATCGTGAATCACCCAAATTTCGTGTTCCCTGGCGATGGCGATCACTTCTTTGAAGAAGTCCAGTTCTACACATTGAGTGGTGGGATTTCCGGGGAAATTCAGAATCAGCATCTTGGGTTTGGGCCAGGAATTTTTGATGGCGCTGACCAACTCCGCAAAAAAATCTCCTCCTGGAACAATCGGCACATGGCGGATATCGGCACCGGCAATGACGAAGCCGTACGGATGGATAGGATAAGAGGGATTGGGCACCAACACCGCGTCGCCCGGTTCCACCACAGCCAATGCCAGATGGGATAAGCCTTCTTTGGAGCCGATAGTCACAATGGCTTCGGTTTCCATGTCCAGATCCACGCCGTAACGGCGTTTGTACCAATTGCAAATGGCGCGGCGCAACCGCGGTATGCCTTTGGAGATGGAATAACGATGGGTGTCGCTGCGCTTGGCCACCTCCACTAATTTTTCAACAATATGCTCCGGCGTGGGCTGATCGGGATTGCCCATGCCAAAGTCGATTATGTCCTCGCCACGGCGGCGTGCTTCTGCCTTGAGCTCGTTGACGATATTAAACACGTACGGTGGTAGCCGTTTGATTCTCGGGAAGTCAGTATTCAATGGTTAACCTGCCAGGATAAATAACGAATAAAGTACTCAGCTTATATAATTGTGTCGATTTTACGTGAATTGCATTGGGTTCACCAAGAAAATATTGTGCAACCCGCTCGGATTCACGGGCTTTTCTTGAGCCGGTTCGTTTCCAAGCGCCGCGGTCAATGTATAATAACTGTTTTTTCCGTGGCGGACTCAAGGTCCGCCACTTTTTTCGCAGCACTCTGTGAATTTGCGATACAGATTTGGAAAACCGGATCTATCATAGAATTCTCAATCACACAGCTGGAGCGGCAAGACAACCAATATGACGACCATGGATAAAACCTACAATCCCCACGCCATCGAACAAAAGTGGTACGAAACCTGGGAAAAACACAATTATTTCGCCCCTCGTCCCACTAATGAAAAAAGCGCGGGCGAATCCTATTGCATCATGATTCCGCCACCCAATGTCACTGGCAGCTTGCACATGGGACACGCTTTCCAGGACACCATCATGGATGCCTTGGTCCGCTTTCACCGCATGCAGGGGCACAACACCTTATGGCAAGTGGGTACTGACCACGCTGGCATCGCCACTCAGATGGTGGTGGAACGGCAATTAAAAGCTGAAAACCTCACCCGCCACGATTTGGGCCGGGAAAAGTTCATCGAAAAAGTATGGGAATGGAAGCATCAATCCGGCGGCACCATTACCCGTCAATTGCGCCGCATGGGCGCGTCCGTGGACTGGTCGCGGGAGCGCTTTACCATGGACGACGGCTTATCAGACGCGGTCAAAGAAGTATTTGTACGCTTGTACGACGAAGGACTGATTTACCGCGGTCAACGATTAGTGAACTGGGACCCGGTGTTGCACACCGCGGTGTCGGATTTGGAAGTCATCTCCCAGGAAGAGAATGGCCATTTATGGCATATGCGTTATCCCCTGGCCGATGGCAGCGGCCATTTGGTGGTGGCCACGACGCGCCCGGAGACCATGTTGGGCGACACGGCCGTGGCGGTTCATCCGGAGGACGAGCGCTATCAAAAGTTCATCGGCAAAACCGTCAAGCTGCCGCTCACCGACCGGGAAATACCCATCATCGCCGACGACTATGTGGATAAGGAATTCGGCACCGGTTGCGTCAAAATCACTCCAGCCCACGATTTCAATGACTATGAAATGGGCAAACGCCACAACCTGCCGATGATCAATATTTTTACGGTCGATGCCTGCATTAATGACAATGCCCCGGCAAAATATCAAGGCATGGATCGCTACGCCGCCCGCAAACTCATCGTCCAGGATCTGGAAGATCTGGAACTCCTGGAAAAAATCGACGACCACAAACTCATGGTGCCCCGTGGTGATCGCAGCCATGCCGTGGTGGAGCCTTATCTGACCGATCAATGGTTCGTTAAAATCGGCCCCTTAGCTGAGCCGGCAGTTGCGGCAGTGGAAACCGGAAAAATCAAGTTTGTCCCTGATAACTGGAAAAACACCTACTACGACTGGATGCGTAACATCCAGGACTGGTGCATCAGCCGGCAAATCTGGTGGGGCCACCGCATACCCGCCTGGTACGATCCGCAAGGCAATATTTACGTGGGACGCAGTGAAGCTGAAGTACGCGAAAAACACAGCCTGGCCGACTCGCTTACGCTCACGCAGGATGAAGATGTCCTGGACACCTGGTTTTCGTCGGCGCTGTGGCCGTTCTCCACGCTGGGCTGGCCCCAGGACACGCATGAATTGAAAACTTTTTATCCCACCAATGTGCTGGTCACCGGTTTTGACATTATCTTCTTCTGGGTGGCGCGCATGATTATGATGGGCTTGAAGTTTACCGGGGAAGTACCGTTCCATGAAGTGTACATCCATGGGCTGGTGCGTGATTCGCACGGCCAGAAAATGTCCAAATCCAAAGGCAACGTATTGGATCCGCTAGATTTGATCTTCGGTATCGACTTGGAGCCGCTGGTAAAAAAACGCACCACCGGTTTAATGCAGCCGCAAATGGCGCCCAAAATTGAAAAACTCACCCGCAAGGATTTTCCTGACGGCATTCCCGCTTTCGGCACCGACGCTTTGCGGTTTACTTTCGCGGCAATGGCCACCACCGGGCGGGACATCAATTTCGACATGGCCCGTGTGGAAGGTTACCGTAACTTCTGCAACAAACTATGGAACGCTGCCCGCTACGCCCTGATGAATACCGAGGGCCAGGACTGTGGTCAAAGCGGCGGTGACGTGCTGTTGAATGCTGCCGACCGCTGGATCATATCCCGCTTGCAACAAACCGTAAAAACCGTCATCGATTCGGTAAAACTATACCGCTTCGACCTGGCCTCCCAGGCAATCTATGAATTTACCTGGAACGAATACTGCGACTGGTATTTGGAATTATCCAAACCGGTATTAAATAATGCGGACAGCTCGCCGGAAGCGCTGCGTGGCACGCGACGCACCTTGGTTCGCGTCCTGGATGCATTGTTGCGACTGGCCCACCCCATCATGCCTTATATCACCGAAGAAATCTGGCAACGAGTTGCGCCCTTGGCCGATACTCATGGTGCAACTATTATGTTGCAAGCCTATCCCCAGCCGGAAGAGGATCAGATAGACCTCCAGGCCATTGCCGAGGTGGAATGGGTGAAGCGGTTTATTTTAGGCATACGCCAAATCCGCGGCGAGATGAACATCAGCCCGGGCAAACCCGTGCCAGTGTTACTACAAAACGGCAGTGACAGCGATCAACAACTGTTGCAAAAACATGAAAAATATATTCAGTTTCTGGCCAAAACCGAATCCATCACCTGGCTGAATGCCGGAGAAGAAGCGCCCGAGGCTTCTACGTGTTTAGTCGGTAACATGAAAGTCCTAATCCCCTTGGCGGGACTGATCGATAAAGAAGCTGAAGAGGCTCGACTAAACAAGGAATTGGAGAAACAACAGAAAGAGCTCGGTCAACTGGACAACAAACTCAATAACGCCAATTTTGTGGACAAAGCACCATCCGCCGTCGTTGACAAAGTAAAACAACGCCGCGCGGAAACTGCTTCTGCCATAGAAAACCTACAAGAACAACTGGAACGCATCAAATCTTTGTAAGCGCTTAGTCCTCGGGGAAACAGCTCAATGTAATACACCACGAAGCGCACGAAGAACACAAAGTTATTGAATTATTTTTGCTTCGTGTTCTTCGTGCGCTTCGTGGTGAACAAAGACAATTGCCCAGTGTGCAGCACTCAACCCCCCCTGCTATTATTAATAGAAATCTTCTACCCGACACACGGACGGTAATGTGGGCAACGAAAATATCATATACACCATATTCCTGATCTTCACCGGTGCAGCCATTTTGGCAACGGTGGGCTTATATGCCAGGCAATCTTTGTTGGTGGTGTATATTTTATTGGGAATTTTGTTCGGCCCTTCTGGCGCGAAATGGGTTACCGATCCCGTCATCATCCAGCAAATCTCCCATGTGGGAATCATCTTCCTGCTATTTTTATTGGGCATGAATCTACCTGCAAAAAAACTCATTCATCTGGTACGCCAAACCACGCTGATCACTGGTGTCAGTTCGTTATTGTTTGGGGTCATGGGTTTTGCGGTTGCCCTGGCCTTTGCCTTTAATACCACCGAATCCGTAGTCATTGGAACGGCCATGATGTTTTCCAGCACCATCATCGGTCTCAAATTGTTGCCGACAACGGTTTTGCATCACCGTCACACCGGAGAAATCATTATCAGTATCCTGCTACTGCAGGACTTGTTAGCCATTATGGTGTTGTTGTTTCTGCAGGCGGGCAACCAAGGCCAATGGCCCATAAATGAACTGGCAATGCTGGTAGTCTATTTTATTGCCATCGGTGTGATAACGTATTTATTGCAGCGTTATATTCTTTTCAAGTTAATCGAGCGCTTCGACAAAATTCAGGAGTATATTTTTTTAATTACCATTGGCTGGTGCCTGGGCATTGCGCAGCTTGCTGACCAGCTTGGTCTGTCTTATGAAATCGGGGCGTTTCTCGCCGGGGTTGCTTTGGCGGCCAATCCCATTGCATTTTACATCACTGACGTACTGAAACCGCTGCGGGATTTTTTTCTGATACTATTTTTCTTCTCACTGGGGGCGACTTTCGATCTCCGGCTGGCGCAAAACATCATGTTGCCGGCAATTCTGTTGGGCGCATTAATTCTGGCCGTAAAACCGTTGGCTATTAAATATCTATTAGTCAACGCCGGCGAAGACGCAAAGGTATCGGCGGAAGTGGGCGTGCGCTTAGGGCAAGGCAGCGAGTTTTCTCTGCTCATTGCCGTACTTGCCCTGGATATGAACGTTATCGGTGAACAAGCGGCTTATCTCATTCAAGTCAGCACCTTGCTGACGTTTATCGCCTCTTCTTATTTTATTGTGCTGCGTTACCCCACACCGGTGGCGGTGTCGGATAAGTTACGCAGGGATTAGCGTACTTGCCCGTTGAGTAAACAAGGAGAAAATCACGCCCGCAAACAGATTCTGCCAACAACTCCAATCTTTAGTATTTTATATCTGCAACTAAAGCCTGCGAGATCCATGTTTTTAACAAGGTGACGGCCCGCAGTGGAATTTGCTCCGCATCTTCTATCCAGTCTGAAAGCATTTCGCATAATTCAGAAAAGTCGGCGCCATTTTGTGCGGCGGCAAACAGTTGGGTTTCGTCAGGCTCCAGGGTTCGAAACAGCGTTTTAAGATTTTGCCGCCATATCAAACAGGTTTGGTGTTGGTGCAGTTTTTCCGGTGGCGGCAACGCTTTACCTTGTTTGTGTGCTTGCCATACGGGTAACACATTCCATTGATATTGGAAACCGTGCACGGAGGGATGAAATTCCAAACTCAGTACCGGCCATTTATCCGGTGGTATCCGGGCAACGTCATGCTCGCTGATTGCCGGCTGATCACTGGCGTTAAACGCATCCACCAGTTTCCATTCAAACTCCGCCAGTTCGGCCAGATAGGGTTGGCATTTATAGGGCTGGAGTTGTTGCAGAAATTCTGGGAGATGCCGGCCAAACCACCTCAATGAAGAGTAAGTGGAAGGATGCGTTTGGATATAAGCGCGGGACAGTTCTAAAAAAGCTTCCTCTCCCATAAGAGAGTGCAATACAGGGTAGTCGCCCTCCAACACTTCAATCAAGCGTGTAGCATAGGCATTGGCGTAAATTCCCAGCCTGAATTCACTGCTCAGCTGGTCACTGACAATGTGTTCCGCAATAGGCGACTCTTGGTTGAAAAGGTGACTCTTAAAGCTATGCTGTAAATGCTTAAGATTCATTGTCACGCCGCTTTGCCAAAAACGGTTTCGCCAATGTTCCGCGCTTGAGTTAATTCCTGCATTAATTCCTCAAACGGTGGAAACCTGTCGTCCCGTTCGATCATGGTGGATACGGGTCCAAAACATTTTAAAGCTTGTTCGTACAATCGCCACACCGGGTCAACCACAGGGTGGTCATGGGTATCGATAACGTATTCTCCGTGATCGCTGTGCCCTGCCAAATGAATTTGCTGAACCCTGTCTTTTGGCATGGCGTTTACATAATCCAAAGGATCAAAATGATGGTTGCGGGCGCTAACGTATATATTGTTTATGTCCAACAACATCAAACAGTCGGCCTCCTCCACTACGGCGCGATAAAACTCCCACTCGCTCATGTCGGAGTGACTATAGGTGACATAACTGGATACATTTTCCAGCAGAATCTGCCGTCCGAGGTAATCCTGCACTTGTGTTACCCGATTGGCCACATGTTGTATGGCCTCTTCGTTATAGGGTAACGGCAATAAATCATGCAAATTGTGTCCTCCCTGGCCGGTCCAGCACAAGTGATCCGAAATCCAACAAGGCTGCACCCGCTGAACAAGGGCCTTGAGATGTGCAAGATATTGCATATCCAATGGATCAGTGCCGCCAATGGATAACGATACACCGTGCATCACCATGGGATAATGCTGGCGTATGGCGTCCAGGTAATACAATGGCTTACCGCCGTCGACCATGTAGTTTTCGGTTAAAATTTCAAACCAATCGACTTTTGGCTGCTGTTCTAAAATTATATCGTAATATTCCGTACGTAGCCCAAGACCAAAACCTAAAAACTTCAAGCTATTCGCGTCCTGATTCCCTGGCCGCTGGCCGTGCATGCTATCCACGACGTCATTCTTTTCCACGACACGTTTATTACCCACGACATTTTCTCCGAAAATTGGATCGTAATAAAAGCAATGGTGGTTGCCAACATATCGAAATACGAAGCAACCACCATAATATTACTGCTAGTGCGTAATTATGAAGATTTGGTTTTACCGCCTACTTTTTCACAAGCCTCTTCGGACATGTTGACAAAGCCCTGGCCTTTGCAGGAGTTTTTGCCTTTGCACGCATTGTTGGCGGTTTTGCAATCGTTATGGCCTTTACACTTATTTACACCAAAACATTTTACTTCACTGTCCGATCCCGCGCTAACGGCGATAGGCGCCATTGAAAACAAGCCCGCAGCCGCAACAGCCAATGCAATACCAGTGGTTTTATGTACTTTCATGGATTTCCTCCAACAAAATGGTTGATTAAGAGTTTAAGACAGAAGTTAACCAAACTAACTGCTGTTTTTATATTAAATAGCAAATTTATCGCAAATTTATCACAGATCAATCAGCCGACAAATTTCCAGTTAGTGACGCTTGGTATGGGGGATTGTTACGTAAATTGAAAAGAAATCATAGTAAATTATGATTTTGCACATTTTGTATTCACCACGATGAGCCGTTGTTGCGATCGGCTTCAAAATCGTCGTGGAAATGGTGATTAATGAATCATTACAGCCACATTCATTAAGCTGACTGCAAGACGGCTTTACCGATGGGATGCGGCACATCCAATTTGTTGCCCTGTGCGTAATCGACGCCGATAGCTTTTAGTTTGTACATGACCGCGTCTGTTTCCACCAACTCTGCAATAGTCTGCAATCCCGCAATGTGGCCGATTTGATTAATTGCCTCTACAATAGCACAGTCCATAGGATCATCGTCCACATGACCGATGAAGCCTCCGTCTATTTTTACGTAGTCCACCGGGACGTATTTTAGATAGGAAAAGGAACTGAGGCCCGCGCCAAAATCATCGATCGCTATTCGGCAGCCAATTTGGCGGATGTTTTTAATGAATTCGATCGCCGGTCCGAATTGCGACAATGCCGTGGCTTCTTTGAATTCGAAACACACCATTTCCCCGGGTATGCCGTAGAGTTCGAGTTTTTCTTTTACAAATCCATAAAAACTGTCATCACTCAATGACGATCCGGAAACACTGATAAAGTACACACCCAAATCCTTGGGAGTACTCCCTTGTTCTAACAAATTGGCGAGGTATTCAAACGCCGTGTTGATGACCCAGCGATCGATTTTTCCAATCAAGTGATATTGTTCGGCTGCCGGCACAAAGGTTTCCGGTTCAAGCATACTGCCATCGTGATTTTCCAACCGAATTAAAAATTCGGAATGTTTGATTTCGATATCGTGTTGGGCAACCGGCATTATGGCTTGTTCATAGAGGCGAAATTGTTGTTCTTCCAACGCCCGATTGAGGCGCGTTACCCATTGCATTTCGCCTTTTTTACGGGACAATTCATCATCTTCACCGGCGAAAACTTTTAGCCGATTGCCGCCTTGCTCTTTGGCGAAGTAACAAGCCATGTCCGCGTTGCTCAATAACTCATCGACACTGGATGTTTGGGCATCGATCACCACGAAACCGACACTGGCCGTCACGTTATAGGTAATTTCTTTCCAATCAAAACGGAATTCGTTGATGGCATTTAATATATTTTGCGCGACGTGAAGCGCGCGATCCGCCGGGCAACTTTCCAGTAGTACGCCGAATTCATCACCCCCAATGCGTGCCAGACAATCGCTGTCACGTACTTTTTCTTTTAGGTTTTGTGACATTTGTTTGAGGAATATATCGCCCGCGACATATCCGCAAGTATCATTAATCAGCCTGAATTGATCAAGATCGATATACAATAATGCGTGCGACGCCCCCCCCTGCAAGCTCTTTTCAATCGCCAATTGCAACCGTTTTTCCAAAGCATTACGATTGTCTAAACCTGTCAATGTATCGTGATATGCCATGTGGGTTATGGTGTTCTCAGCTTTGCGTTTGGCGCTTCGCACGCGTGCATCACTGAGCTCGCGCTCTATCGCGGGGATCAAGCGGGCGAGATTGTCTTTCATAATGTAATCTTGGGCGCCTGCTTTCATATTGGCCACGGCAATCGCTTCGGGGATAATGCCTGAGACGATAATGACCGGTATGTCTTTATCCGACGCATTCACCATCTCCAAAACAGTTTCCGAATTTAACATCGGCATATTATGGTCGGTAATAACAACATCCCACGCTTGATCGTGTAACGCCTCCTGCAATGCATCCGGGGAATCAACCCGGTCAAAATACGGGGTATACCCCGCTTTGCGCAACTCCCGTACCAATAAAAGCGCGTCGTCCTCTGAATCTTCGACGATAAGAATTTTTAAAGAATCCACCATTGTGTCACCTTTGTATAGCTCCATTCCCAGAGCCTTGGAATAAAAAAGTTGCTGACAATTATTGATTTGCAAATAACTGTCGGCAAGCAAAAAACAGCCCGCTAAAATCCTTTAACGATGGGACAAGTATAGTATTTATTACGGAATTGTTAAGGTGGGTAAAATTCAGCTGACTTGGATCATACAACGCTGGATCCCGGCATCACGGTGATATAATCCCTGCCACGATCTCAAGCAACTACTGTGCCTGTTTTTGGCGAGCCTCACACATTGGAATCGGCTACGGTGGCGGCGTACGCAGCTTCTCGGCCACGCTTTTCATTGACGGTGGTTAGAAGCAGCAAGCCGGCAACGAAAAACAACGTCGTGGACAGCAATGCCAGGCGATGCTGCCCATGGGTAAGATGAGTAATAATGCCATAGCTGACCGGACCAATGATGGCTGCCAACTTGGTGGCCAGACCCCACAAACCGAAAAATTCACCGCTGCGTTGCGGCGGCGAAAACAGACCCACTATTGCCCGGCCAGCGCTTTGACTGGAGCCCATGGCAATACCCACCAGATTGGCCACTGCCCAGAACCAGAATCGCTGTTCCACAAAAAATGCCATGGTGGTGGCCGCACTCCAGATTAACAAGGTCACGATTAAGGTGTTCTTGGAGCCTATGCGATCTTCCACTAATCCAAACACAAAAGCGCCAATGGCGGCGGTAATATTCACTACCAAGATTAGAATAATATTGTCATTGGTCGTAAATCCCATGACTTGTTGCGCATAAACCGCGGCGAGTACAACCACAGTATTAATACCACAATGATAAACCATCAACGTGATCAAAAATCGAAATAAGTCCTTAAACTGGCGCACGTGATGAAAGGTGTATCTCAACCTGGAGAAACCCGCTTTGAAGTAGTGAATCCGACCGCTATGGGGCTGCGCGATGGCGCGCTCACGCAGCCATATAAACGTCGGCAAACTCGCCAGCGCAAACGCAGCGGCAACGATTAACATGGTTCCCGGCACGTAACGTTCGGCAGTCCATCCCTGGCCCTCGGCCCATTGCACGTAAAGTAAACATACCCCCAATACCAACAAGCCACCAAAATAGCCCAAGGTCCAGCCATAAGCCGAAATGCGCCCCATGCGGTGCGCAGGACTGATCTCCGGAAGAAACGCCGCAATAAAATTCTCACCGCTGGAAAACATGACATTGGATAAAATAATAAATAGCATGGCGATCCATATGTCGGCGGGCCCGGCGGTTGCCAATAACGCCGTAAACACCACACAACCCACCGTGGTAAAGCCTAAAAACAATTTTTTCCGCGCGCTGAAATCCGCCATAGCACCCAACACCGGTGCACTCACCACCACGAGTGCATAGGATATTGCGACCGCAACCGTCCATAAGAGTGTCGCCGTTCCATTTTCCATGCTATCGCCGGCCACCACCGCAACAAAATACGCGCTGAATATGGTTGTAATCACAACGGTGGAATAACCCGAATTGGCGAAGTCATACATAGCCCAACCGAATATTTCTCGTTTCATTACCGGTGGATTGATTACGCTGGCCAAGAGGGGGTTCCTTATTTGAATTTATGAGCGAAAAAACATTCTCGTGAGTTAAATGCTATTGCCGGTTATTGCAGCTTATTTTATCAGTTCTGGCAGTGAGTTCGTCCCGCGCGCAGCGGACCATATTACCACGATCGCATAATCCATCTGCGATCTTTTTTCATCTACTACACTTGGGTTACAATCCATGGTTGCCAAAGATAGTTTCAATCCACAATCAAAATTCTTGGCCGCAATCGACCGCCGGCTGAATGTAGCGGAAAAACCAAAATATTTTGTCCATTTAGAAACAACAACCCCAGATATAAGGAACAATGGAGAATTTACGCAAACGACTTACGCAAATCGACGGTGGTAGCTATAAAGCTTATAAAGACATTAAAGGTTCCTATCAATTCCGTGATTACACGTTAACAATCGATCATGTACAAGGTGATCCTTTCGCAGCCCCATCCCGAATAAGCATTCGTATCCCTATGAGTAAAGCGGGATTTCCTGATGAACTCTGGATACAAAATAAAATCCCGCAACAGGATCAACCATCGGAAAGCCTTGCAATACGCAAAACCGCGTTAGAGGATTATCTTAGCCGTGCGGTACGCCGGACCATTCGTAAAACCGTCAAAGGCCATCGTGGCAGTGGCGGCAGCGGTGAAGTCAATATAGAAACCAGCCGGCAACAAGTATTGCAACGTAATGCCATTGTGGTCGACAAAGAATACGTGGAAGCCCGGCTTGTGGTGGGATTGCCCGCCAATGGCCGGCGTGTAGCGGGCCGCCAAGCTATCGCAATATTCTTCGATGAGTTGCCCAAGGTGGTGGAACACTCCTTACACTACAACCAGTTAAACCGTAACGCGCTGCAACAACATGTAGAGAGCCTGGAAGATCAGGAAGCATTACGCTTGCAGCTAACCGCTCATAATCTCGTCGCGTTTGTAGCCGACGGAGCCATTTTACCGCGCCTTAGCGGTGTGGATGACCGGCCCCTGGACAAAGACGCGCTCGCTTTTCAAGCCCCTGAGTCGCTAAGTCAGATCATCGAACTTCCAAACCGCGGAAAAATTCGCGGTATGGGGATACCCCATGGGATAACTTTGATTGTCGGCGGCGGCTTTCACGGCAAATCCACCTTGCTGCACGCCGTGGAAAGAGGCATTTACAATCACATTCCCGGTGATGGCCGCGAAAAAGTTGCGACCGTCCCCAGCGCGGTAAAAGTGCGCGCCGAAGATGGGCGTGCCGTATCTAAAGTCAATATCAGTCCGTTTATAGACCGGCTACCCTTCGGACGGGACACCACCGCCTTCACCACCGAGAACGCCAGTGGCAGTACCTCACAGGCGGCCAACATTATCGAAGCATTCGAAACCGGTGCACAGGTGTTGTTGATTGATGAGGATACCTCGGCCACCAATTTCATGATTCGCGACGAACGTATGCAATCATTGGTGGCGCAGGATAAAGAGCCGATCACACCACTGTTGTACCGCGTGCGGGAATTGTATGATACGCACGGTGTATCATCTGTGATTGTCATGGGTGGTTCGGGGGATTATTTCGATGTGGCCGATACCGTCATCATGATGGATTGTTACGAACCCACAGACGTCACTGCGC
>JAJDNG010000031.1 GCA_022340845.1 Gammaproteobacteria bacterium
GTTTGTCCGCCAAATCATCAATAGTCTGGCTAATTTGGGATTACTGGATGAGCAATAACGACTCGGATACGGCTTCGTGTGCTTCGTGGTAATTAATCGCAGTTCAATGACGGATTAGTTCGCTAAGGGCTTCTTCGGCAATTTCCCTAACATCAACATTTTCATCTTTGGCCAGTTGCTGTAAATACGGCAAAGCTTGTTCGCTTTCAGTAAGCGACAAAAAATGCGCCGCATCGGCGCGAACTTTGGCGCTGGGGTTTTCGGCCAAAACACCCATGTCCGAAACGATTTGTTGTAATATTTCGCTGCCCTGTAGTTCTTCAAATACCGCACTGATTCCCAACTGGACTTTCACGCTCAGTTCGGAGTCTTTGGCCAGTAATAACATCGAACGCATATTGTCAGGATGCGTGCGCGCCATTGCGATGGCCTTATCCAGCTTCCCTCCCAATAACAACTCTTTAAAATACTCGCTCTTGCCATCAAGCGACTGAACACGCTGCAACCATTGTTTGATCTGCCCTTCGGTGTGCCCCCCTTCCAATTCAAACTCCCCCAATCGCAACCATGGCACCGAACGCACCCCCAATTCCCGGGCTTGTTCGGGACGCTGCGCCACATTTATTACGTTTAACTGGGCAATTTCGCCGGATTTCACCAGTTTGCTTAACACTTCCAACAAGGCGCCGCAGTGCGGGCAACCCGGCCCTATTAACAATAACGCGTCAGGAGCAGTGGTACTTGTCATTTTTTATGCAGGCGTTTTGTGGCTAGTTTCAGTGGATGATACGGTACATTACTCTGGTTTGGAGAACTTATGATGCTTCTTTAATTCTTCACAAGGATCCGGTCGGTCCATCCTAGGAGTAAACCACACATAATCAAACGGCAGTTCTTCGGTACCCCAATAGTCCCGATAGTCTTCGGGGTGAGAAAAACGTTTGTCCACTTCCATCCACGCCATTGTGAAAATTTTAGCGGTTGGATCTTTGGATCGGATAAACCCATATACCCCGGATTTTAACGTATGCCCCGAGCCGGCGATCAACACAATGCCATCCTCTGCTTTGTTATTCATCACACTGTTGGCGATCACGGCATCACGCACCCGTTGTCCCAACATCATGGCTGGAACCATTTGCTCTGGTAACATTTGACAATGGGATTCCACAATGCCGCTGCGCAACAGATCTTCGGCTTTCTCACTGAGGGGATTTTCTTTTAACTGGGCTTTGATGTTTTCCGGCAGATTATCTTCACCCTGCCTGATAACCTGATTCAGCGCTTTTCTGTCGATATTGGCGGGGTAAATGTTAAAACCGGCATTCAACGCTGCGGTGAATACCGGTTTATATATTTTCCTCGACGGCCAGCCGGTCTCGTCCCATTTCACTGCATCAAAAATCTGATCGGCATTTTGGAATTGCTGGCCAGCTAAGGCTTCGCCTTGCTCAGGATTGAGCATTTCAAAGGCAACCGACAGCTTACGGCCCCGGGCGTGCAATTGATCGATCACCCATGCCTGGTAATTGTGATGCACCGGATTATCATGCGTCTCGCCTAACAAAATATATTCCTTGTCCAGCGCGTCATTCAGCAGCTGCTGTTTGTCGACGAATTGCTTGGATTTTACCTGCCAGATCTTACCGACTAATTCGTGATCGGCTAACGATAGCTCCGCTGGTAATGAATCCCGTGATGCGGAGTGGCACCCTGCCAGCAAAATCATTCCCAAAGCCCAAAACAATGTGTTCAAATTCTTCATATAATGCCTATTTGTTTTTTGATACTCGTTATTGACAGAGGGAAAACGACATACCCTCTGACCAAGCTAAAAAATACACAGTCTTATTGGGTTGTACAACCTTACCTTGATGGTGTGTATTTTTTTGATCTTCCACCTAGTTTAGCCAGTAAATATCTTAAAAAAAAATCCCACTTACAAGTTATATTATTAATTATCAATTGGTTACAATAAACATTTATCAACGCCTAGAACTTTAGTATTTCATTGATTTCTAATATAATAGTCACATTTAATAGCCGTATTTGCATCTGAGGAGAGGTGAGTTACATGAATATTGATAGAATAGTAATGGCTTTTGCGGGTTTTGCAATCCTGCTCAGCGTGGTGCTGTCGCAAGTGCACTCGGTGAACTGGTTGTGGTTTACAGGCTTTGTAGGGGCTAATATGTTGCAAGCGTCGTTCACAGGATTTTGCCCGCTGGCGGCGATTTTAAAATCCATCGGCCGCAAACCCGGCGTAGCATTTCAATAGCCACAGTACCAACAAAAAGCAAAAAGGCGGATATCCCATCCGCCTTTTTGTTTTTATAACTCAAGTTTCGCAGTTCAAAGTGGCACCGGATTGAGCCACCAGCATGTATTTCACCACGAAGCGCACGAAGAACACGAAGGGAAAACAAGCTTATTTAAAACTCTTCGTGTGCTTCGTGGTGAATATATTATCTATGCCTCCAAGAATATAGCCAGCTCCACTCAATATTCATGAATTCCGAAACTTGAATTATGACTACTGTTGCCTTACTTTCGCCATATTTAGCTGATTTTTATCGAGTGTCGTTTCGCTTTTTCGACTTTGGGTAATGTTAATTCCAATACACCGTTTTTAAAATCCGCCTTGGCTTTGCTGCCGTCGACTTCACACGGTAAAGCAAAGGTTCGTGTGAAAGAGCCCCGGCTGGTTTCGCTGCGAAAGTAATTGCCTTTTTCCTCTTTTTCTTCTTTCTTGGTTTCGCCTTTTAGAGTGACGGTGGTATCAGTTACCGTCAAATCCAGATCATCTTTCTCTACACCGGGCAACTCAGCACGCACGACCACCTCGTCATCTCGTTCTATCAGGTCCGCTTTCGGCATCCACTCCTCCCCCCATAACGGTTTCCCCCATGAAGCAGGCAAACCAAAGCCTCGTTTCCATGGCATAGGAAAGAAGTCTTCGAACATGCGTTCCATTTGTTCCATTCTTCGTTCCATGGCTTCAAATGGGCTTAGTGCCCGCGCCGGCTCTACCCTTTGTATTTTTCCTGATTTTTCCGAAGGGGAAATTTCTTTTTTGCTATCTTTTGCTTTGGCCATTGTTCGTCTCCCTTTTATGGATTTACGGTTATGGATTTCCGCTCAATAGATTTACGTTAATCGAATCGTTTATTGATACTCGAATTTGGGTAAAAAATAACGATAATCGCCATTGCTCTCCATGATTCAGATCAATCGCAATAGTTATATTTAAGCCGGCTGATGGTTTAGTTCAAACTGTCTTGCCAGTATGTAAGCGACGCAACTGGTAAGTTTCTTGGCGTAGGGAATGTGCAAAAATTCATTCGGCCCATGGGCATTGCTTTTAGGGCCAAGCACGCCGGTAATTAAAAACTGGGCGGCGGGGTATTGCTCACCCAGCATCGCCATAAAGGGAATACTGGCCCCTAAGCCAAAATATTGGGCGTCGTTATCATAAAACGCCAACGAGGCTTCACTATTGGCTTGTTGCAGCCACGACGCCAAGGGGGGTGCGTCCCAACCGTTGCCGCCTTGATCGAAATTTACCGTTACTGTGGCATTGTAAGGCGGATCGGCGGTTAGCGTGGATTGTATGGCTTGTTGTGCCGTCCGATAATCCAGATTCGGCGGTAAGCGAAACGCCAGTTTTAACGTGGTATACGCCCGCAGCACATTGCCGGCTTGTTTCACCGTGGGCATGCCATCCTGCCCGACCACGCACAACGTCGGTTTCCAGGTATTGTTCAACAGCAATTGCGACGGATCATCGCTCACAGTCTGCAGACCGTCGACCAGACTAAAAGATTCCTGCAGGGATTCGCCTAACACTGCCGCTGTGGCATCAATTTGTTGCCGACGTTGCTCGGGAATCGCAGTATGCAGCGACGGCAATAAAATTTCGCCGGAATCGGCATTTTCCAGCCGGTCAAGCAGTTGGCGTATGATTCGCATGGAAGATGGTACAATGCCGCTGGCGATACCGGAATGCGTGGCTTCTTTTAACACTTGAACGCTAACGCTGCAACTCAGCATACCCCGCAACGAAGTGGTGGACCAAAGCCGTTCATAATCGCCGGCACCGGAATCCAGCGCGATCACAAGATCCGGTGAACCAATTATGGTCTGATATTTTTCCAAATACGGTGGCAAATCCGGTGAACCGCTTTCTTCCGAAAACTCGATCAATATCACCAGGCGGCTGTGTGGCAAATTTTGTTTCCCCATAGCCTTAATGGCTGCGATGGCCGCAAATAATGCATAACCATCGTCTGCACCGCCACGGCCATAGAGTTTTCCCTCATGAACCACGGGCTGCCAAGGTCCATAACCGTCAAACCAGCCTTCCATTTCCGGTTGTTTATCCAGATGGCCGTATAACATAATGGTATGCTCGGAATCTCCGGGTACCTCAACGATAATAAGTGGCGTTTTACCGGGGATACGTTGATGATGAATTTGCCACTGTGGTTCCTTATGGCGTTGTAGCCATTCCAACGCCAAGGCTTCCACTTGGTCCATATAGCCGTGCTGCTGCCAGTTGGGATCGAAATCAATGGACAAGCACGGAATGGCAATATAGTCGGTCAAAGTGGGGATAATGTGTTGTTCCCAGAACGCATCGATGGTTGTGGATAGCGCTTTTTTGTCGATAGGCTTTGTGTTGGTTGAGGTAGATCTGTTCGCCATAACAATTATCCTTACGGTTTCGTTTCCACGTTGTTGCTGGACGATTTGTTACATAAATCTTATTTAATCGGGAAGGGTTAATAGAGAATGGATGGTTTTTTCGGATTTGGCACCCAATAACACCTTGTCGACCGTTCCGTTGTTCAACAAAACCAATGTAGGCGTACCCATCACTTTTAATCTTCTGGCCAGTTCAACATTTTCTGTCACATTGACGGAGACTACGTCCTCGCGCTCCCGTGCCAGCTTGTCGATTACCGGCGTCATGCTGCGGCACATGCTACAGCGGGGAGCCCAAAAATAAAGTAACAAGCGTCGCTGCCCGCGCTGCTTTTCAGTCAACAGATCGCTCAAATCGGGCGCTGTCCGGCCTTGTATTTCCCGGGCTTTAATATAAGGCAACAGTTGAATAAACAGGAAACCCACTACCAACAAAGATACAATCAGAATCGTATTCATATTAATAATTCCAGACAGATATTGCTCGATAAAGTTAACATGATATACACAGGAAAAAACAACATATTACTGATATTTTAGCACGCAAAATTCGCCAAACCTGTACTAAGCTTGCATTGCAGCGTATATAATTCGGATAACTCTACACAAGGATACATCAATGACCTATCAAAAACCTGAAGATGTATTAATCAGCCAGTCGGTGGCTATTTTAATCGACGGAAATAATATCGAACGCAGCATACACGAACAAACCCATGACCAGCAGACCATGCTGAATTTTGATTCATTGATACCGCGATTATTAGATAACCGCGGTTTGAACCGGCTGGTATATTTTCGCGAAGGCAAGCATATTTCCGCCAAACTGCAAGAGCGCCTGTATCAACACTATCACGGTTCGGTGCGCCCGTGTCATAAAAGCGCGGATATCCCGTTATCCATCAAAGCTATGCAACTGGCCAGTAAAGTGGACACCATCGTCATCATGTCCGGTGATTCAGACTATATCGAACTGGTCAGGCATTTGAAAACCGAAGGTGTGCGGGTGGAAATCGCCGCGGTGTTAAAAACCACATCGCAACTGCTCAAAGAAGAAGCCGATTATTTCCATGAAATCACCGAAGAGGACTGGTTCACACTCGCGCCGAAAAAACCGCAACGAAAACGCAGTTCCGGTGGCAAGCGGTAAAAAAATCAGGTTGTTAAAATCATGCAAGACCACCCACCCCACTTGGCACGGCCCGGCCCGGCCACTGGCCTATCAAGTGGCCAAGCGGGCAGCATAGTCGTTGCCAAAGGATTAAAAAAACAATACGGCGATTACACTGCAGTCAACAGCATTGACTTTAAAGTGCCGCAGGGAAAGTGCTTTGGTTTTCTCGGCCCCAACGGTGCCGGTAAAACCACTACTTTACGCATGATACTGGGCGTAACACCACAATCCGGCGGCGAATTGAGCGTGTTCGGCTTGAGTGTACCCAAAAATTCGCGGCAAATCCGCGCACGCATCGGTGTGGTTCCGCAGGCGGATAATCTCGATCCGGATTTTACCGTCGCAGAAAATCTCCAGGTTTATGCTTCCTATTTCGGATTGGGACGACGGTTTGACAAACCAGAAATTGAACGCTTGTTGAAGTTCGCGTCACTGCAAGACCGCGCCAAGGCGAAAACGGATACTTTGTCCGGCGGCATGAAACGCCGCTTAACCATCGCCAGGGCGCTGATCAATGATCCGCAACTCATGATTCTGGACGAACCCACCACCGGCCTGGACCCTCAGGCCAGGCATATCATTTGGTCCCGCCTGGGTGAACTCAAACGCCAAGGTGTCACATTGTTACTGACCACGCATTATATGGAAGAAGCCGAACGTTTGTGCGACGAATTGGTGATTATGGATCATGGGGATATATTGGATCAAGGCTCGCCAGCTGAGCTGATCTCCCGACATGTTGAGCGTGACGTGATCGAGATCCGGGGAGACAATACCAAACAGTTTAGTCTGGCAGAACACGATAACTGCCGACTGGAATCCATGGGGTCCAGCCTGTATTGCTATACCAACGACCCCTCCTACGTATTAAAACAAATCCAGAATAACCATGGTTTGACCTATTTGCACCGGCCAGCCGATCTGGAAGATGTGTTTCTCAAATTAACCGGCCGGGAGTTGCGCGACTGATGAGCTCCTGGCAACTGCCAATCGTTCGGATCGGCGCGCTGGCCATCTGGCGACGCAATCTACTAGTATGGCGCAAGCTCATCGCCCCCGCCATGTTGATGAATTTCGGTGAGCCCACTTTATATTTATTGGGGCTGGGGTACGGCCTGGGATTTTTTATCGGTGAGATGTCCGATATGCCATATTTGACATTTCTGGCCTCCGGGATT
>JAJDNG010000051.1 GCA_022340845.1 Gammaproteobacteria bacterium
TACTTGCTCTTTAAAGAGTTTGCATCATCCCTTGACGCAAACCACTTGTTTCAACGTATAAACGATTTCCACCAAATCCTTTTGCGCTTCCATTACCGCGTCTATGGACTTGTATGCCGAAGGCGTTTCGTCGATGACATCCTTATCTTTACGGCATTCCACACCTTCCACGGCTTTTGCGTGCTCGTCCATAGATACGCGGCGCTTGGCTTCGGTACGGGACATTACCCGCCCTGCACCATGGCTACAGCTACAGAAGCTTTCTTCGTTTCCCAACCCGCGCACGATGTAGGAACGTGCCCCCATGCTTCCGGGGATGATTCCCATCTCACCTTTGCGAGCGCTTACCGCGCCTTTGCGGGTTAACAACACATTTTTCCCATAGTGATGCTCGCGGGATACGTAGTTGTGGTGACAGTTCACCGCTTCTACGTTGGCGTCAAACGGCAACTCCAGTTCCGCTTGCATTGCCGTGATAACCCGCTGCATCATCACCTGGCGATTGATGCGCGCAAAGCTTTGCGCCCATTCCACCGCTGTAACGTAATCGTTGAAGTGGTCGGTACCTTCCGGTAAATAGGCCAGGTCTCGATCCGGCAATTGAATCATCCATTTTTCCATATCTTTTTTAGCCAGTTCGATGAAGTGGCTACCAATACGGTTACCGACTCCACGGGATCCGCTATGCAACATAATCCAGACATCGTTATGCTCATCCAGACACACTTCGATGAAGTGGTTACCCGTACCCAAGGTACCCAGATGGTTTATGTTGTTGGTGTTTTTCAACACCGGATGTTTTTCCTTCAACACCTCGAATTGATCGTGCAGGGGTTTCCATGCCGTCATCACCTCATCGGGCAAGGTTCCCCAAGAACCTTTATCTCGGCTACCGCGGCGATGTTTGCTCATTCCGTGCGGTACGGCTTTTTCGATGGCGGAACGCACGCCTTTTAAGCTATCGGGCAACTGATGTGCGCTCATAGACGTTTTCACCGCCATCATTCCGCAACCGATATCCACGCCGACCGCCGCTGGTATTACCGCACCTAAAGTCGGTATCACGCTGCCAATGGTCGCGCCTTTACCCAAGTGCACATCCGGCATCGCCGCCACCCAACCATGAATGAATGGCATGCTGGCGATGTTTTGCAATTGGCGTTTGGCTTGTTCTTCAAACGGTACGCCTTTGGTCCAGGACTTCACCGGAACGGAGCCTTTTTCATGCATTACTTCATAGTTGGTGTTAGTCATTTTCAGTTACCTTTTTTGATTTCTCTGTATTTCACCATTTGATATGCCGTGTATAGAGCAGTCACTGTGCCACAAATTGGCTTGGATTTTTTTAATGAATGTAACTTTTTGTTTTTACTGTAATTAAAATAATTTTGCGGATAAAATCCCTGATTCAAACTGAATTTGATGTGGATTTTTTCTATATATTTTTATAGCCTTATATTTATTTATATATTCTTTTCAGGGAACACTTAAATGCAAAAGCAAGTGGTCTTCGGATTATTAGGCCCCACTCTGGATCAAGGCAAAGGCCCTTCCCGTTGGGAGCGCTGGCGCCCGACAGTGGCTATTTGCCAACATGAGGATTTTTTAGTCGACCGGTTTGAGTTGCTATACCAGGAGCGCTATACCGCGTTGGCCGAAAAAATCAAAGGGGACATTGCGCTGGTATCGCCCGAAACCGAGGTTCGCCTGCGTCAAATCGCTATGGAGGATCCTTGGGATTTCGAGGATGTGTATGGTGACTTGCATGACTTTGCCCAAAATTATTCTTTTAATACCAATAAAGAAGAGTATTACATTCACATCACCACCGGCACGCACGTGGCGCAAATTTGTTTGTTCTTATTGACTGAGGCGCGTTATTTCCCCGCCAAATTACTGCAAACCTCGCCACCCAAACGGGCGGAAAAAGACAGCGTTGGTACGTTCGCTGTGATAGACCTGGATTTATCCAAATACGACCGCCTGGCATCGCGCTTTCAACAGGAGCAGCAATCCGGCCTGACGTTTTTGAAGTCTGGCATAGACACCAGAAACAAAGCATTCAACCAAATGATCGAACAAATCGAGCAAGTGGCGATTCAGTCACGAGCACCGATCTTATTAATGGGCCCGACCGGTGCCGGTAAATCGCAATTGGCGCGGCGTATTTACGATTTGAAGAAATTTCGCCATCAGCTAGAGGGGTCATTTGTTGAGGTGAACTGTGCCACCTTGCGCGGTGAGAACGCCATGTCCACCTTGTTCGGCCACAGAAAAGGGGCTTTCACTGGTGCGGTGCAAGCGCGCGATGGTTTATTGAAAACCGCTAATAGCGGAATTTTATTTCTGGATGAGTTGGGCGAATTAGGATTGGACGAACAAGCCATGTTGTTACGCGCCCTGGAGGAAAAACGTTTTCTCCCTGTAGGCGCCGACAAAGAAGTGGAAAGTGACTTTCAATTGATTACCGGCACTAACCGTGACTTGCACGATGAAGTGCGCAGCGGTCAGTTTAGAGAAGACTTATTGGCCCGGATCAACTTATGGACTTATCACCTGCCAGGCTTGCGCGATCGCAAGGAAGATATCGAACCTAACTTAGAATATGAGTTAGAAATATTTGCCCAACAAAACGGCTCATTTGTAAATTTCAACAAAGAAGCCCGGCGCCGATTTTTAAGCTTCGCAAAATCGCCTGAGGGGGTGTGGTCTGGAAACTTCCGCGACCTCAATGCCAGTGTGACGCGTATGTCCACATTGGCGCCTGGCGGGCGCATCACCACCGCCGTTGTGGAAGAGGAGATCGCAAGACTTTCCCGGGCATGGCAACCGAAATCAACTTCAAGCCTGAATGAACCACTTGTGGATTTACTGGGTGAAGATTATTCGGACACTATCGATTTGTTCACCCAGACACAACTTGCCAAAGTGGTAGAAGTTTGCAAAGAATCCAAATCAATGGCCGATGCCGGTCGTAAGCTGTTTTCGGTTTCGCGACAGCAACGAGCTAAAACCAACGACTCTGACCGATTGCGAAAATATTTGCAGAAATTTGATTTAACCTGGAAAGACATAAATAGCGATTAGGAGCATCTCTATGGGGCGCGACTTGCCTTTACATTCAAGACTGCACAAATCGCGCCCCATGGGGACGCTCCTACAGTAATTTGTGATTAACGGTTTAAAATTCCTGGATCGTGGGATTTTCAGATTTGGATTTACTCACTATGGCGAGCAGTCGCAAGGCAAAACATCACACGACCCACC
>JAJDNG010000065.1 GCA_022340845.1 Gammaproteobacteria bacterium
AAACAATCCAAGCATCAACAGTAACAATTTCATATTCACGATCTCATCCTGTGGGTTTGATGACGCTATCCACTATGGCGCAATTTTCTCACGAATCGGTCACGCAACACGCCGTTTGGTGAATTTTGTGATGCAGTTCTAGCGATGGGTAAGGAAATTGCACGATATTAAGGACAGACAGACACAAGTTACTTTTTTGACGTTTGACGTTTGACGTTTTGCGGTTTGTAACCATATCTTTACGGGAAAAATCATGGCGACATTACAAAAATTAGGCGATGAGGCGCTTTGTCCATTAAATTTGAGCAATATGCGAATCGGTCGCTCGTCCGATAATGAAATCGTCATTGCGGACGATTCGGTCAGTGGACACCATGCGCGTATCACGCGCCAAAAGGCGGAAGGCGATCAAACAGAGGAAGAGTTTGTGCTCGAAGATTTGAGCAGCACGAATGCCACCTACGTCAACAATAAAGAAGTCACCAGTCACCCGCTAAAAGACGGTGACATCATTCGCCTCGGTCGCACCCGGTTGAAATTCTCCACCCGGGAATACCAGGTACCCGCGCAGCAAAACTTTCAAAAAACCCAGAAACTGAGCAAATCCAGCATTATGGGGTTCCTGTTTTCAAAATAGTCTCTCCGCAGGAGCGTACCTGTAGGGTGCGACTTGTCGAGATTCACCTCCCAAACCCGCTCTCATGGCGTGCCCCTTATCTGAGCATGAATGCGTTAAAATACCTCGTGTATTTTATCCCGAGGAGGCTGCGTGGAACCGCAAGCGTTACAAACCTATTTGTATAGTCACATTCCCATCACCCGGGCCATGGAAGTGGAAGTCCTTGAGAGTGCCCGCGATAAAGTCGTGTTGTTTGCTCCGCTGGCACCGAACATCAATCACCGTGAAACTGTATTTGGGGGCAGCGCGTCGACCTTGGCGATTCTGTCGGCGTGGGCTTTACTCCAGGTTCGATTGACCAACGAGTCTACTGCGCCTCGACTGGTTATCCAGCACAACACCATGCACTACGAAAAACCCATCAGCGGGGATTTTTATGCCGTGTGTCAATACGACGTCCCATCCGAATGGGAGCGATTTATGAAAATGCTTACGCGCAAAGGCCGCGCGAGGATATCCGTACCCGCGGTATTATTATACGAGGGCGAACAAGTGGCGAACTTTGAAGGCCGGTTTGTCGCGCAAGTTAAGTAATTTCAGAGTTATTTAAGCAAGCTCCTCATGACCGAATTCATTTTCACCAGCATACGGGTGATATCTTTCGACAATAACGCGTAGTCATTTTTAAAAATGTTTTCCGCTTCGGTTTTCTCGCCGGTGTCGGCTTTGCGGACCACTTCCGAAGCGCATTTATGAAAGTTCGCGTGCGTATCCCGTAACTTGTCGAATCCGTCCATATTCTTGTATTTTTGGCCGTCCCCATAAATCCACTGTCCCAGGGTGCACTGATTGTCCAGGCAAATGACATCGGCATTGAGTTCTTCATTACTGGTGCCATCCAAATGCTTTTGCAATCTGATTTTCCATTTGATGTGGGCTTCAACGGCATGATAAAAAACATTTTCCGACATATTAATTCCTCGCATAGGCTAGCATTGAGTATTTTGCTTCCCTTTTTACGTCCGGACGCTTAGTTTCTTTAATCAGAAAACGCTAATATAGGAATTAGCCCCTTTTATATGTTTACAACAATGTCTTTAAAACTGACTAACTTTCTCACGGGACCGCTCTGGCTGTTGCCTTTTTTATTTCTTAGCGGATTTGTCCCCGTGCAGGCCGCTCGTGCTCAGTGCAAGCTTGACGCGACCCATTTGTACGGCGTGTTTAAACAATACCGGGAACACCTTGATCGCGCGGATCATTGGCAACAATTGACGCCGTATTTTTCCAACGCATTTAATCAGTATTACACAACCAAATTGGCCTCGGCCGACGCCAAGAGCCGCTATTTAGCTCACTATTGGGATAACCTGAATACGGCGAAAGACATTGTGATAATTTATACATACACCGCACAGTGTCGCAACGAGGGTCAGCAAGCCACCTTGAAGTTATTGGCCGTTCTTGATCGGCCATTTTCAGAGCCATCATTGGCAACACAACCAGCACTGGTGGATCTCTGGAATGTGAGAGTGTATTACGTAAAGGAAGGCGGTCGCTGGTTAATCGACAGCTTTGAATACGATAAAAGCCAATCGCAGCAAACCTTCAAAGAAAGTCAGATTGTCGATAATTTTGCGGTGATTCGTTAACAGGCGTGCGCTATTACCGACTAATAATATTTCCAGTCCCGCTCTTCCACCATGGTCTCGGACTTGAATAATATCCAGGTCACTAAAAATCCTACGGTGGTGCCGTCCCGGCGAACCGCCAGCGGGCTGTCTTCGAAGACCGCGCCGTCGATGCGGTCATAACGGCCGTAAATGCTGATCCACACATCACTGAACCGGCGATAAAACGTGAAAATGGAGCGATATCCGGCAAAGCCGCCCTGGGCGTCATATGCAGGGCGGGTCGTGTTGGCGAACGGCGGCTCCACTTGATAATAATAATCGTGAAATGCTTCGGAACCGTATTCCAGGCCCAATCCAATCCCGACTCGCCATTTACCGCCGATAAAACGCAGTTTCTGGTTGTAATTCAGACGCGGTGAAAAGGTAAAACCAATGTGTTGTAACTCGGGGACATCCACCGCGAGCGCAACGCGCAACGGTAGAAATGCAATCAACGACCCTTCATCCCGGGCGCTGTGCCACAACTTGATATTCAACGCCGGCCCGATTTGAAACGTGGGCGCCAGATCGGGCATGCCCTGACGGGCTTCCACGTCGTTGCTTTTTACGGGAACATTGCCATCCAGGCTGAAATCGAATTTAACGCGTTCTGACATCAATACTTCGCCGCGTACGCCTTCTTCATCCGAGCGCAAATATTTACCGCGATAAAACGGAATGGCAAACGGATAGGGATAAGTGCGGGCGTCTTTGGCACCGCGGTAGTCGGGAATGCGCAACACCCCCCCACCAATGCCGATCTCCCACAGGGGCAGGGCATCGGCGTGGACCGCAGTGGGAAGCAAGGTCAGTGACAAAACCAGTGACAATGCCAGAACAAATGCCGGACGGTGGAACGCGGCTTTGATCATTTACTTATTCAGCGGTTCCTGAACATCAGCCCACCACGTCCAATACCCGGCGGCGGAATTTCACCTTCAATTCCCGGGCAATGGCGGCGCATTGTTGGATGTCCACGCCGTCCAAGCCATCAATGGCAGTGGCGGTAACATCCTTGATGTACTGGGGCGCTTGGCGTAAAAAATCCAGCATCGCTTGATAAGAATCCGGCAGGCTGGGACGGCAATGGCGGTTATAGAGTGTTTCGTTTTGCGCGTTCATGGATATGGAAATGGCGTCGATGCATTGGGCCAGTTCCGGCAGTACGTTGTGTTTATGGACACGACTGGCCAATCCGTCCGTATTCAAGCGCACCCTGGCCCCCTGGATTTTTAAATGCCGTGCTACGGCTAACAACTCTTTTAAGCGCAATGTTGGTTCGCCAAAACCGCAAAAAACCACTTCGGTAAATTGGCCGAGATCGCCTGCCGCGTCTATGGCTTGCAGGATTTCCTGCAGGTTGGGTTTGCGTTCCAGCGTGAGGTCATGGTCGTGTACTTGATGACTGCCATTGTATTTGGGGCAAAACCCGCAGCGTAAAGTGCAGTGATCGGTGATATTCAGATACAGTTTGTCGCCGATGGTATAGGCGATGGTTGGCTTTTCAATGCCGGATTTTTTAATCTGTGATTTGTCGACTGTTGATTCGTCACGATGGAGTTTTTGCATGCTGGGCTGACCGCGATAAATGGAATGGGCTTGGAACAGCCAGTTTATCAAATCCCGGGTAACGCCGTGAAGTCATGCGTCGAGAAGATAGTGAAACTATTTCACCACTTCCAGTTCCGCTGGAAAATACGGTCCCCATTGGGTGTTTTTATAAGCCGTATCATTTTTGTAAGCCTCAAAGGCAATATAATACGTTCCCAAATAGGCATCATGGCGCGCGATTTTACCACTGCTGCCGGCGTAATGGCCTTTTATGACGCGAACCTTGGTGTCGGTTTTAAGCGCACCGGCGGACACGCGCCGTGGCTTAGCACCGGCATTGGCCGGGGGCTTGGCCGGCAGCTTGCGCCGGTTGGCAGGCGTGCTTTTAAGCGTCGTTTTCGGTTTGACGTGGGGAGTTACTACGGCTTTTTTTATCGGCTTTTTGTTGGCGCTGGTTTTTTTCTTAACATTGGTTTTCTTGGCACTGGTTTTCTTAATACCGGCTTTTTTCACCCCGGTTTTTTTCTTGGCAGGGGATTTCTTTTTCGCTGCGGCTTTTTTAACCTTTTTTTTCGGCACTGGTTTTTTCGTTACTGGATTTTTCGGGGCCTTCTTTTTAGCCACCTTTTTTTTCGCCGCTTTGGTTTTGGCGGCTTTGGGTTTAGCGGTTTTGGTTTTAGCAGCCTTGGTTTTAGCAACCTTGTTTTTAGCAACCTTGGTTTTAGCGGCTTTGGCTTTTACCGTCTTTTTTTTAGCAAGCTTTCGTTTAGCAGCCATGATGTGGTTCCAATTCGAATAGTGTGGGTGAACAATCAGTCTCTAAGCTGTCATCGTCTTTACAGCGGAAATCTTTAATTAACTGAATACTAAGAATTTAATGCTAAATTCACGCAGACTGCAAGGGTAGCGAACCCGGCGCGTTTTGCAAGTCCGGAAAAACCGCTATTTGCGCTGAAGTGAGCCTAAGGTGTGGCTTTGCCGCAGAAAAGATAGGGTAAATTGCAATTTTTCGCGTAAATACTTATGCTATCCACCATAAAAAGTTCCTAATCCGCTATATAATCCATTAACAATAACCACGAACTATCATCACGAACTATAACCACAAACTAAAGAGGCGATGGGTATGGCCAAGAAAAAAATCGTTCTAATCCACCCCCAGGGCGAGAACTGGGTTGCCGGGGAAACCGATATGACCCGCATAGCCAACATCATGCCGCCGATCGGCTTGTGTAGTTTGGCCGCATGGGTTGATCAACACGGCCATCAATCGTTTATTCACGATTGTTATGCTTTTCCCGGTGATGATCAGTTGTATATGGACCTCATCGAAACAGAGGAGCCGGAGTTTGTCGGCTTGACCGCAACCACCTCCGCTTTCCTGGACGCCGTGCGTATTGCCAAAAAAGTTAAACAGCGTTTTCCCAATGTCAAAATCCTGCTAGGGGGGGCGCACATTTCCGCTTTACGCAATGAAGTGATGGAAAAATTTCCGGTGATTGATTTCGGGGTGGTCGGTGAAGGGGAAAACACCTTATTGAAATTAATGGAGTGGGACGGCAACGGTCCGTACACCGGCATTTCTGGATTGTTATACCGCTGGGACGGCCAAGTGGTGTATAGCGGTTTTCTCAAGAAAGACGAATTGATCGAACTGGATGACTTGCCGTTTCCCGCCTATGACAAACTCAAAGGCTATCCCGAAGCGTATAAGCTGCCCATATTTAACTATCCGAAAGCTCCAAACACTACGGTGGTCTCCAGTCGCGGTTGCCCCTATACCTGCTCGTATTGTGACCGCACGGTGTTCAAACAGTCTTACCGGTTTAACACCCCCGAATACACTATCCGCTATGTGCGGCACTTAAAAGAAAAATACGGCATACGTCATATCAATTTTTACGATGACTTGTTTACCCTGCACAAAAAGCGAGTGCGTAAGTTCTGCGAATTGATGCGTGAAGCCAACCTGGGCGTGACGTTTAATATCGCCGCCCGCGCGGAGCATGTCGATGAAGAGATGCTCAAAAACCTGAAAAAAGCCGGTTGCTGGATGATCAGTCTGGGCATCGAAACCGGCGATCCCAAACTGCTGGAAATGCATCGTTCCAATTCCGATTTGGATACCATCCGCGAAAAAGTCAAATTGATCCGCAAAGCCGGAATTCGGGTAAAAGGCTTGTTCATTCTCGGTCTGCCCGGTGAAACCGAAGAAAGTATTGATCGCACTTTCGACTATGCGCTGGACTTGCCCATTAACGATTTGAATCTCACCAAATTCACGCCGTTTCCCGGCTCGCCGGTATACGCCACAGTGCGCGATCATGGTGAGTTTGACGAGAACTGGGAGCTGATGAACTGCACGAATTTCGTGTTCATCCCCAAGGACCTGACCAAAGAGCGCATGGAACAGCGTTATATGGAGTTCTATCGCCGGCATTTCGAGCGACCGCACATTTTGTTTGACTATGTCACCATGTTATGGCGCTCGCCCAACAGCTGGTACCGTCTGATGCTTAACTTGAAAGACTTCTTGAAAGTCCGCAGTACTTTCAAGAAAGGTAGCGATCTGGCGATGGAGTACAAGGCTAGGTAATCGCGTCATGGATGGTATCAACCTGGTTCAATCGCTCCTGCGGTTGAACCGGGGAATCCTGAAATTCATTCACAACGCAACCTACCTGCTATTCGAATAAGCTTTTTGTTATTCTTCCAAAAATTCCTGTTTTAAACGCCAGCCTTTTTCGGTTTTTATCAATACCAGTTTGTCTTCCTGGGTGATGCGATCGCCGGCTTTGAAATTTCCATACTGCGCGGTCAATGACAATAATCCCAGAGCGTCAGATCCTTTTTTCAAAAAGCTGTCATTGGATTCACCGGTCACCAATTGCGTGGCATCTTCCAAATCCACCTTAAATACAACGTCGTACTGCACATGCGCGGTATAGGTATTTTCGTTGTGTTTGAACCCATTGATTTTTTCGAAATTTTCCACGCTGTACAACTTGCCGCGATAGCCTTTGAGAAGATAGCTTGTGATCTGGGTGCGCAATTCTTCGTCACTGGGCCGGTTTGCGCAGGCCGTTACCAATGTGATCACAAGTAACACGGTGGCTACGGTGGTGATACGGAACAAGTTCAACATGATGACATCCACGAGTCGGTCAATAAAAAGGGCTATGTAAGTTCGTGCGGCTATTCAATGCAGAATCGGTTGATCAACGCTTTTAATACCTCCAGCGTCGGATTGATGCGCTCCAATGCCAGGTATTCATCGGGTTGGTGGGCTTGGGCGATATCACCTGGTCCCATGATCACCGTGTCCATGCCCAGGCTGTTTAAATAAGGGCCTTCGGTGCAAAATGCCACGGCTTCGGAGCCATATCCGGTGAGTTTTTCTAACGTTTCGACTAACGGCGAGTCGGCAGGGGTATGCAGTGGCGGTGTGCCATCGCACAATGACTGGCGGGAAAATCTCAATTTGGTTCGATGGCCCAATGTCCGTAATTGATCGTCCAGTTCCTGGCGCAGCAAATCCAGATGCATGCCCGGCAGCATGCGCAGATCAAAATGCACCTGACTATGGGCGCAAATCCGGTTAGGATTGTCACCGCCGGACACCAGGCCGAGGTTGAGCGTCGGCACCGGTACTGCAAAACGTCGGTCGAGGTTTTTTTGCTGCAATTCGTCGCGCCAATTCAACAGCATCCCCAGCACCTGATGCAATCCCTCCAAAGCGTTGGCGCCTAGCGCCGGGTTGCTGGAATGGCCGGCGTGGCCGTGTATATGCACCGCTTCCATAATGATGCCTTTATGCAAGTGCACAGGCTTCAAACCCGTAGGTTCACCGATCACCGCATAGCGGGCTTTGGGACGTCCCAGTTCCACCAGGGCCTTGGCGCCGTCCATGGAGCTTTCTTCATCAGCGGTAGCCAGCAGGATCAGCGGGTGTTGATACGCTTGCGCTTCAAAGCTGCACGCGGCCTCGATTGCCAGGGCAAAAAAGTTTTTCATATCGGCAATGCCCAGGCCATAAAAACGGTTATCGGCTTCGGTCAGTTTAAACGGATCGTACTGCCATTGCTCATGGTCAAATGGTACGGTATCGGTATGCCCGGCCAGAACCAAACCGCCGGGTCCTTGTCCTAAGGTGGCGATTAAGTTGGCTTTGTGCGGTTGCTGGGGTAGCGGTAGAATTTCCACGGCAAAACCCAGGGCATCCAGCCAGTTGGCCAGCAAGTCAATGACGCTGCGGTTGCTTTGGTCGAATTCCGGGCTCACACTACTGATGGAAGGCGCGGCGATGAGTTTGCCTAGCATTTCGTTGATGGAAGGGTGAGCTGATCTCATAGGTCGATTGTGGTCCGGTTTTCCTGCATGCGCAAGCGCTTGGCAAATAGATTCAATTGTGAAACGTATACTATAGTAGAAATACAAACACCGTGATAAAGTTCGCCATCCCAATTTTTACTTTGTTGGCTTTTACCTATAATTAAGCTACCTGCCTTTGCGTTTTTCGCCCAATGAGAAGCGATGCCATGATCCGAGCCGCCACGCTCAACGACTTAGATGAACTAGAGCGCCTGGAGCAAACCAGCTTCGACACAGACAAGCTTGCTCGGCGCAGTTTTCGCCATATGCTGACCCGCGGCCATGGTGTGACCCTGGTCAGCGAAAAGACTGTGGCGCGTGAAAAGACTGTGGCACGTGAAAAGGCTATGGCAAGCGATATACCAGTGGACAACGAAAAACCAAGTGTACAAACCATGAAAAATGGCGCAAAAACGTTATGCGGGTATGTCATGGTATTGTTTCACGCTGGCACTTCATTGGCCCGATTGTATTCCATCGCCGTTGATCCGTATTGCCGCGGTAAAGGTGTGGGGCGCGAGCTCGTAGTCGAGGCCGAGAAGGTTTCCATCGAAAACGATTGCGTGGTCATGCGGTTGGAGATACGGCGGGATAACACGGCTTCTTTGAATATGTTTACCTCCATGGGCTACCGCCAGTTTGGTTTATACCCTGATTATTACGAAGATCATATGGAAGCCTTGCGACTGGAAAAAAAGCTGCAGCCGCAATTAAAACCCGATCTTAAGTCCATTCCATATTATCAGCAGACCCTGGAATTTACCTGCGGGCCGGCGGCATTGATGATGGCCATGCACACCTTGAATTCCGACCAAACCCTGGACAGGCGCGAAGAAATTCGTTTGTGGCGCGAATCCACCACGGTATACATGACTTCCGGACACGGCGGATGCGGCCCTTACGGCCTGGCACTGGCCGCCTACCACCGGGGGTTTGATGTGGAGATTTACGTCAATGAAGAGGGCGTGTTATTTATCGATTCGGTAAGGAGTGACGACAAAAAGGAAGTCATGCGCATCGTGGAGGAAGATTTTCTTGAGCAGATCGCCCAGTTGCCAGTGAAATATTTTCAACGCAGAATCACACTCAATGAACTGCGTGAGGCCTTTGAGCACGGCGGCGTGCCTATAGTTCTCATTAGTTCTTATCGTATCTATCGCGAAAAATTTCCTCATTGGATTGTGATTACCGGCTTTGATGATAGATTCGTGTACGTGCACGACCCTTACGTGGATTACGAAAAAGGAAAAACCTCATTGGACACGACCAATATGCCCATATTGCAAAAAGACTTTGAACACATGTCGCGCTATGGCAAAAGCGGGCAGCGCGCTGCCTTGATACTGCGCAAGCGCTCCCGCCGTCTGTCCGGCAAAAGAGGCCGTTAAGCGATGATACAGTTATTAATTGTGGTAGAAAGTTTCAAGGACATTGGCACCGGCGCGGTAGGCTGCCCGGTCGTGCATGTGGACGACTATTTGACCGGGCAGAAATATTTTGCCAGCCGAAATGTGCAAGTGATTAACCTGTGCCGCAGTTACAAGTACTTGAGCATAGGCTATTACACATCGTTACTCGGCGAAGCCCGCAAACACCGGGTGATTCCCTCAGTCCGAAGCATGTTGGACATCAGTTCCCGCGCCTTGTACAGCACCGACACCGAAGCCATGAGCGATGTCGTGCAAAAAGCCCTGGGCAAACATTTTACCGACGGATCGGACGAGACCTGCAAGGTGGAAATCTTTTTCGGCAAATGCAATCTGCCTGCACTGAATGATCTGGCGCGGCAACTGTTCGAGATATTCCCCTTGCCGCTGATGCAGGCGGTGTTTAAACGCCAGGATGGACGCTGGCAGTTATCAGCACTTAAGGCCATGGCCATTAACAAATTGTCCGCGGACAGTCGCAACACCTTCAATGATGCGCTTAACGCTTATTTAAAGCGACGTTGGAGGCTACCCAAACAAAAATCCACCACCCGTTACGACCTGGCCATACTGCATAATCCCGACGATCCCCAATCCCCATCCAACAAACGTGCCCTGGATAAATTCATTAAAGCCGGCAAGAAACTCAAAGTGGAAGTGGAACTGATCAACCGCAATGATTATTCCCGCCTGGCGGAATTCGATGCACTGTTTGTCCGGGATACGACGCGCATCAATCACTATACCTACCGCTTTTCCAAAAAAGCCGAATCCGAAGGCATGGTTGTGATCGACGACCCGCAGTCGATATTACGCTGTACCAACAAAGTGTATCTTGCCGAGTTGCTGAGCGGCAATCGCATCCCTACGCCACGTACCGCCATCTTAGGTAAACAGGACTTGGACGCGGCCAAGCATCAACTGGGATTCCCCATGGTGTTAAAAGTCCCCGAAGGCGCGTTTTCTCAAGGCGTGTACAAAGCGCAAAATGAAGAGGAATTTTTCACCATCACCAATCGTTTGTTCAAAACGTCCGAACTGATCCTGGCGCAAGAATTTTTATATACCCCGTATGACTGGCGGGTCGGCGTGCTAAATGGTGAACCTTTGTTTGCCTCGCAATATTTCATGAGCAAACAACACTGGCAAATTCTCAAATACCACGAAGACGGCAAATTCGAAGAAGGCGGCTTTAAAACCTGGGAGGTGACTGAAGCACCGCAGCATGTGGTGGAGACCGCCGTCAAAGCCGCCAACCTCATTGGCAACGGCTTGTACGGTGTTGACTTAAAAGCCGACGATAACGGCGTGTACGTCATCGAAGTCAACGACAATCCCAATCTGGACGCCGGGGTGGAAGACGCCGTGCTTAAGGACGAGCTTTATAACCGGGTTATCGGTGAATTCGTGCGTCGCCTGGATACGATCAAGGCACGCTAACGGAACTTATCAATCGCCAGGTTGGACGTTGAGCGTTTAGATATTTAGTAATGTGTCGACATTATAGAGATAGCGCCATCCTGAACATCCGCAGTGCATAAGTGGCGACGAAAGACCTTCGGTCGCGCTGAGAGCATTGACTTAAAAGAATTCACGCTGACGTACGAAATGTCTCGTATAATCGCGGATTAGAAACTTGGAGTCAATGACCTGCCGTGGGCACAAATCGGCTGGGCGCCTGATTATAAATTTCGTATAATTGTTTTTCCTCGACTTCAATTCGCTTGGTCAACACCTCGCCAATTCCCTGCACTTGTCTTTTAAACGTATGCAAATTACTGTCGTCGATGCCGTTGTCCCGCCAGTAGTGGGCGAATTGCCGCACGCTCTTGCCGATATCATTCATCTCCCGTCGAAAACGCATAATCAAATCGTGATTATGCCGGTCGGAGCGAAACGAATAATCCAGGAACACGTAAAGTTTCGTATATTCCGTCAACGCATGCGCATTGAACAACGCCAGGAATAGCGCCAATCCGCCTTGCAACTTGTCATAATTGCGCTGTTCTATATTTTTAACTATGCCCGTATATACATCCACCAATTGAGCGTGGTCGCGTTTCAATTTTGAAACCAGAGTATTGTCGTAAACAATTTCTGTGCCGGGCGCGTAGATGATGGGCGCATTGTGTTTCTTGCCAAAGGAAAAAAAAGAATCATTTTTGGAAGTAACAGCATGAATAAACCGTCTGAGACCGAGCATATCGTCCCTCGCTGTAGTTGGCTGCAATAGTTGGCTGCAATAGTTTGGCTACAATATTTGTTGTAGTAACTTATTAATAGTAAATAATTATAACAAAAATTTGTTGAGATGGATCAACTTAAGTTTGAACATGAAAATTCCGACTTATTTAATATGTTACTTTGACGTCCTAATGTCATTGAGTGCGATGTCGCTGGCGAGCAAAGCGTTGCTGCAAACTCAACCCATGCTTGATACGTTGCCAGAAAGTCGACAATCAAGACAATGTAATCGAAATTAACGGCTATTCGTCAATCTTGGATGACTGATCCAGCGGTTAGTCCAACGCGAGTCCTTTGCAATATAAGGAAATACATTGATGAAGAAATATATTCTAGCCATAAAAAAGCGCGTCTCACCGGGCATGACTGGCGAAGAACCTTTTATGGATAGACATTCGGTGGAGCGAATCGTCAATAAACTGGGTTCTGAGTCCAAAGGGCAGAATGATGTTGAAGTGATTAGATCTGTTGGAGTAATGATGGTTTTGATTTCAGATATCAATCGCAATCCAATGAGAATCATGTTTCCCATAGCGAACTACGCCAGTCTCAGCAGGGAACAGATTGATGCTGCAATGGAGCGAATTCTCAACCGCTCTGGATGTAACGTGGGGCTTAACGTCGAATAAGCATGCACGGTTCGAGTATTCCTGACTTGACCAGGAATGAATGATGTTTGTCTCAGCGCAAGCTTCGCTTGACGACAAAAGATGATCTTATTGATAAGACAATAATCGGGTGGGGTCGCGCGTGTTGAAAGCTGAAGAATCTTTTTATATTCCCGATGAGTTGCACTTATATTGACAAGCATTTACCGCCGGGAAATGGTGTAAACCGGAACCTGCATAAAGCGGTTGAGTTATTTGCCGAGGCTTTTGAGTTAGGCTGTCTGCCCTCCCGAATATTCAAGTGGTGGTGGATTTAGCCATGATATGGCCGCGCCTTAGCGGGAGGTTTCTTGCTTATACCGACTTACTTGGCGCGCGCGTCTTTTTGCGGCAATTGGAATTCAGGGCTTGCCACGGGCAGGAAGTCCTCTAAAGAAAAGTTGGTTTCTGACTCAATATACTTTAACAGTTCTCTCCATGATAAAAACTTTTTGTCCAGCAAAGTGGTTGTTTGTTCGGTATTCGATATTTGCTTTATCCGGAGGATGAATCCGGAGTCTTGAAAGGTGATGGTGGCTTCCAAATGAACTTCGCCAAAACCGGTGTTTTTCGTGGTGGTCGCATGGACGCCGCTGGTTTTGATGTTGTTAATGAGCTCATTCGTTATTTTTTCTGCTTTCCTCTTCTCCGATTTGTCTACTATGTAAAGATATCCTGCTATACCAAGAAGTAATATGACCAAGCCTGTATACCAGCTTTCCCCGTGTTCCGCGTTAAACCAATCCAATACCTCCTCAGCGTTGCTGTACAACGGACCATTGCTAAAAAGGAAGGACAAATACAGGGCGATTAATATCACTAAAGCTATTGCTATTTTCATGACTTTATTCGTGTACGGTTGGAAAAAATGATTTTTGGATTTATGCCGAATGCTGTCCGCGACACACGGTAATTGACTATTTATACCACTTCGTGGCGAATATAAAAATAGAGTGAACCACTTATTTTATGGTTGAGGCGCTCCAAGCCAGCATGCCTTTTATTCAGACATAAAACCCAGGTATGGGATATGCAGCAAAATGTGTGGCATATCACACAGTCTTGCGGTGAACCTGAATTGCAAGCGTTTGATTATCTTTAGAATTAAGTTTGGCTTTGACCTTGCTATGAAACCCCTTCATCGCATTACAAAAGTGATATTTTTAAAACTGATTTACTCAAGCAGGAAAGCATAAAAAGCGATTCACTAGAAACTTAAATCCTGAATTGAGCGATGATGTCGGTGACGCTGTTGGGGTGTGCGGTTTACGCCGAGTAATCGGTGCCTTTTATATTCACATTCGCTTTGATGTGGTAAGAATGGCGGACAACCAATGAAGATAAAAATACTGCTTAATTCCTATATTTTGCTGCGGTGTTTGAGTACCTTCTGGATCAATAAAGTAAGTAATCCAAATTTATAAGCGCTTTCAAGTGGCGTATCATAGCCACATGCCAGATCTCCCCGTCAATGAAGTTATCCCCGATATCCAACATGCGCTGCTTGCACATCATCGCCTCGTATTGCAGGCGCCGCCGGGCGCCGGGAAAACCACGGGTGTGCCGCTGGCCTTGCTCAAGCAACCCTGGTTGAAAGATAAAAGAATTATCATGCTGGAGCCGCGGCGGTTGGCGGCGCGTAATGCGGCCCGGCGTATGGCGTATTTGCTGGGTGAGGAAGTGGGCGATACGGTGGGTTATATGATCAGGGCCGATCGCTGTTACGGTAAACACACCAAAATACTGATCGTCACTGAAGGCATTCTCACCCGTTTGTTACAGAGCGATCCTGAGCTGGCGGATGTGGCCCTGGTGATTTTCGATGAATTTCATGAGCGTAATCTGCATGCCGATTTGTCGCTGGCGTTTTGCCTGCAATCGCAGGAGTTGTTGCGGCCGGATCTGAAAATATTGATCATGTCGGCGACCTTGAATACCGAGGCTATTTCGCAGCTTTTGGCAAATGCGCCGGTGATTGTCAGCGAAGGCCGCAGTTATCCGGTGCAGAATATTTATTTGCCGGCCAATGCAGTGCCCCCGGATCGATTCAAACTGGCGGACAGTGTTACCCAGCGGCTGATCAAAGTCATCACTGAAGAGACGGGCAATGGTTTGGTGTTTTTGCCCGGGGTGCGTGAGATCAAACAAGTTGAAAGTAAACTGCAAGCCTGGTTATCGGACAGGCAACTGAGTCATGTGGTAATTGCGCCGTTATACGGCGATTTGACCAAGGCGCAACAGGACCGTGCCATTCTGCCGTGTGAATCGGGTCAACGTAAAATGGTATTGGCCACCAATATTGCGGAAACCAGTTTGACCATTGAAGGCATTACCGTGGTTGTCGATTCCGGTTTGCAGCGTGAATCGCGGTTTAATCCCGGCTCGGGTATGAATCGCATCGATACGGTGTTTATTTCCCAGGATTCTGCCGATCAACGCAGCGGCCGTGCCGGGCGCTTGAGCGCCGGTAAGTGTTATCGATTATGGACAGAAAGCCGGCATAAACAACTACCGCGGCACAGCAGCGCCGAAATGCTGAGCAGCGATATGGCGCCGCTGGTTCTGGAGCTGGCCCACTGGGGCGTAACCGATGTTAACGAATTGCATTGGCTGGATGTCCCCAATGAAGGCGCGGTGGCGCAAGCCCGAGAATTATTACGTGAGTTGGAAGCCATCGATGAGAATTTACGCATAACACCGCACGGCAAACAATTGTTGGCGGTAGGCGCGCATCCTCGGCTGGCGCATATGATGGTAAAGGCGGCCGGTTACGGCTGTGGCTATGATGCTTGTTTGCTGGCGGCGCTGTTAACCGAGCGGGACATATTTCGCGGCGAGGCGGCTCGGGCTTGCGATGTGCAACCGCGTCTGGAACGATTGCGCGACGCAAAAAAAACATCTGCCCATGATACGGCCGTTGATAAACGCCAATGCCAGGTGGTCAAAAAAACGGCCGAACAGTTTTTTCGGAAAATTAAACCCTTAAACAAACAGCCGGCACAGGAATTGTCGGCAGGTGTGATGCTGGCTTTCGCCTATCCGGATCGCATTGCGCAAAGCCGGCACACACGAGACCATCGTTATCTGTTAAGCAACGGCAAAGGCGCCATGCTCGATCAATACGATGACCTGGTGGGTGCTGACTATATTGTGGTGGCTGATCTGGATGGCCGGCAGCGCGACGCCAGGATTTTCAAGGCCGCGGATATTCAGCTTAGCGAACTTGAAGAGGTTTTTTCACAACATATCGAAGCATCCAGCCATGTAACCTGGAATGCGCAAACGCAACGGGTGGAGGCCAGCAAATCCATTAAACTGGGCGCACTGGTGTTGGATGAAAAAGTGGACGAGTCAGCCAGCCGGGAGGCGGTGCATTTGG
>JAJDNG010000104.1 GCA_022340845.1 Gammaproteobacteria bacterium
CGATTTTTGCATGCGTCAACGCACCTTAACCATGATTGTGCTGGTAGCCATTTTTGTGGGGGCCATCGCGGGATTCGGTCAGGTGAAAAATGTGTTTTTCCCCTATATGACCACGCCCATGTTTTATGTGGACTATTGGCGCGCGCAGGGCACGGATATCCGGGAAACGGCCAAAGACATCATGGAACTGGAACAATGGTTGATGAAAAATGAAAACATCGCCAAAGTCAGTTCCACCGTAGGGAAAGGCGGCATTCGGTTTATGCTGACGTATTCGCCTGAAAAAGCCTATTCCAGCTATGGGCAGTTAATCGTCGAAACCACCAGTTATGAAGTCATCGATACCATGATCCGGGAAATTGAAAACTATGCGGCGGAAAATTACCCGGCGGCCGTGGTGAATTTCAAAAAGCTGGCGCTGGGTGGTCAGGTGCCGGCAAAAATCGAGGCTCGGTTCAGCGGCGCCGATCCGGAAGTGTTGCGCGATTTGGCCATACAGGCCAAAGCCGTTCTGGCCGCCGACCCGGCTACCGTAGGGGTGCGTGACGATTGGCGCGAGCGCAGCAAAATGGTGCGACCGCAGTTTGCCGAACAACAAGCCCGTTTGGTGGGTGTGTCCAAGCAGGATCTCGATACTTTATTGTTGTATAGTTTTTCAGGTGTCAAGACGGGCCTATACCGTGATGGCACCACATTGATGCCCATCATCGCCCGCGCGCCTGCGTCCGAACGTTTGGATATTGGTAGCGCGCCCAATCTGCAAGTGTGGAGTTCGGTAAACAACACCTATATTCCGGTGCAGCAGGTGGTGTCTGAGTTTAAGGTGGAGTGGGAAGACGCCATCATTGCGCGGCGCGATCGCAAACGCACTATTACCGCCATGGCCGATGCCAATTTGTTAATGGACGATACCGTTGCCGCCATATTCGAGCGCGTGGCGCCGAAAATCGAAGCCATACCGCTGCCCGCAGGCTATCAGATGGAATGGGGCGGCGAGTACGAGTCCCAGGTCAAAGCGCAAACCGCTTTGTTCTCCACGATTCCGCTGGGTTTGCTCGTCATGTTCGGTATTACCATTTTCCTGTTTAATACGATACGCCAACCGATAGCGATATGGACTACCGTTCCGCTGTCCATCGTCGGTGTTACTGTTGGGCTGCTATTGTTGAATAAACCGTTTACCTTTACCGCGCTGTTAGGGTTGATCAGTCTTTCCGGAATGTTGATCAAGAATGGTATTGTGTTGGTGGATCAAATCAATACCGAATTGCATGAGGGCAAAGACCCGTATAAAGCGGTGTTTGATTCGGCGGTCAGCCGCGTACGGCCGGTTTCCATGGCGGCGATTACCACTATTTTAGGTATGATTCCGCTGTTGTTTGATGTGTTTTTTGAATCCATGGCGGTCACTATTATGTTTGGCCTGGGTTTTGCCACGGTTCTTACCTTAATTGTTGTGCCGGTAGTCTATACTTTGTTATATCGCATAAAGTACAAACCACTGAATCAAGTAGCATAGAGATCCGCATCCATGAAACGATATTTAATGCTATTTTGCGTGCTGTTGTTTTCGGCATGCGCTACACAAAAGCCCAATTACGACTATTTGCCCAGCGCGGACTTCAGCAAATACCAATCCTATGCTTGGGTTACGGTTGATAAGGAATCCAAGGAAAACCACAGGGCAAAAAATCAATTGGTCGATAAACGAATCATTGATGCCGTAGATAAAACGTTAGCGGCAAAAGGATTGCAGAAAGTCGCCGACAATCCGGACATGCTGGTGAATTATCACGTGTCGGTGTCCGAGCAGGAACAGCAGCAACCACGGGGAAGAATCAGTATCGGCACCAGCAGTTATGGCCGAGGTTCGTCTGTCGGGTTTGGCGTCTCCATGCCTGTGGGCGGCGTGCGCACGTATCAGGAAGGCACTTTAGTGATCGATTTGCAGGACGCGAAAAACAACGACTTGTTATGGCAGGGCTGGGGATCGCGCACCGTGCGCCAGGACTTGGCACCGGATCGGTTGACCGCGTTGATTGATGAAGTGGTCGGAGAAATTCTAATGAACTATCCTCCCGCGAAAAAATAGATGCGCCGGGTAGGAGCGTGCCTATGGGGCGCGATTTGGTAAATAAACTATCTTACATCGTGCCCCAACCGCGTGTCGCGCACCATAGGCATGCTCCTACAAGGCCTTGGTTTTCATCTCCCCACAACGGCTACACTTGTAAATAGTCACCAACTTCCCCAGTTTTACATCAAACTGTTTTTCCTGGACAATCTGCCACTTGTGAAAACCGCTTTTACACAGCGTTTTGCCTTTGTGTTTGTCTTTGGCTTTAGGTATTTTGAATTTGACGACTTCGCCCACGAATATATCCTCTGCTGCCGTTCTATTGATTGCGCAAGTTGCTTGCATTATAAGCTGTGAGTGGTTGACTGCGAAAGCATTCAATGCGGATTTTTATATTTGTAAATCGTGAAAACATATATAAGACACGCATAAGACACGCATTAGACACGTATAGCACACATATAACATACGGAATCGATGAATACACCAGACATAATTCTAGGGGCTAAAGGCTGGCGCCATGCATCATGGGAAGGCGCGTTTTATCCGGATGATTTGCCTCCAGAGTGGCAATTGTCTTATTACAGCAATGAATTTGATTCGGTGTTAGTGCCCGCGGACTATGTTAACAGCGCCGATCCGGCGTCGTTGCACGCCTGGGTTGAGGATACCCGGGAGGGATTTACGTTTTTTTTAGAACTGCCGGTAGGTGCATCCAATGCCGAGTTGGATAATGCCAAGTTGGATAATGCCGAGTTGGATAATGTGCTGGCTCCATTAGCACCTCGTTTGGGCGGCATCTTGATTTCAGAACTAAGCGTCCCGGTTACTTCGGCCCAGGTTGAAATAATTGAAAAAGCCCAGCGATATGCGCCCGTTGTTGCCCCTTGGGATGCATTAACAGCGGCAGGGGAATCGCTTGCGTCATTGCAAAATGTGGGTTGCTATTGGCGACCGGAGGAAACAGATCTTACTGTATGCGGCGGTGGGCTGGGAATTGCTGAACTGACCAGTGGCGTCAGTCATGATCCCAAGGCGTTAAAAAATATCTTGCAACACTGTCGCTCACTGCAGGGAGCGACTACAATAGGCGTGTTTTTCGGTGGTGATGCGCCGCGAATCGAAGAAATTCACAATGCAATCATGATCTTACAGCTGATGGGTTAATATCCTTCGCGATACTGGCATGGAGTTAATTTTTCACAAAGCATGAATAGCACAACAATTGCACAAAACGGCACGACAGCATAGAACCCAATTGCTGATAACTATGTATAAGTAACGAATCGGAAAGTTTATTCATGGTCGATAGTCAATCCTCTGCTTCGCGGGAGTCAAGCTCCGGCGACGACAAACCTTTGGTTGAAATCCGCGGTTTAACGTTTTATCGCGGATCGCGGGCGATTTTCGACAATATCGATATCGATATTCACCGTGGCAAGTTGACGGCCATCATGGGGCCCAGCGGCACCGGCAAAACCACTTTGTTGCGCCTGATCGGCGGGCAACTCAGACCCCACGCCGGCACCATCTTGGTGGATGGGGAAAGCGTCACCAAACTCAGTTACAAGCAACTGTATCAGTTGCGAAAACGCATTGGCATGTTGTTTCAAAACGGCGCGTTGTTTACCCATCAGAATGTGTTCGATAATGTGGCGTTTGCGTTGCGCGAGCATACTAAGTTGCCCGAATCCATGATACGCGACATCGTGTTGATGAAACTGGAGGCGGTGGGATTACGCGGTGCGCATCAGTTAATGCCCGTCGAGCTGTCCGGTGGGATGTCCCGGCGGGTGGCATTGGCTCGCGCCATTGCCTTGGATCCCATGATGATGATGTACGATGAGCCGTTTACCGGCCAGGATCCCATTACCATGGGTGTGTTAGTATCTTTGCTGCGCCGCTTAAATGATGCGCTGCATTTGACCAGCATACTGGTTTCCCATGATGTAAAAGAAACCTTGTCCATCGCGGATTACGCTTATGTCATTTCCGAAGGCAAGGTGGTGGAACACGGTACAGCCGATGCTTTGAAAAATACTCAGTCCGACTGGGTTAAACAGTTTTTAAACGGCTTGAGTGACGGCCCGGTGCCGTTTCATTATCCGGCCGGTGACTTATACGAAGATTTGTTAAACGGAGGTAAGTCTTGATTGCCTTTATCGAAAACCTGGGAGAATCAGCGCTCAATATCTTCGAGAAGCTTGGCCGGGGGGTGGTGTTTTTCATCAATGCATTGGCCGGATTTCCCGCCCTGATCTTGCGCTTTACCCTGGTAATTCAGCAATTGTACGCCGTCGGGGTATTGTCGCTGATTATCATCGGTGTCGCCGGGTTTTTCGTCGGCATGGTATTAGGCCTGCAAGGCTATAATACCTTGATCGACTTCGGGGCCGAAGAGTCCCTGGGGGTGGTGGTGGCGCTGACACTGGTCCGCGAACTGGGACCCGTGGTGTCGGCATTATTGTATGCCGGGCGCGCGGGCTCGGCGCTGACGGCGGAAATCGGCTTGATGAAAGCCACAGAACAATTGTCCGCCATGGAAATGATGGCGGTGGATCCCATGCACCGGGTGATCGCCCCGCGGCTGCTGGCTGGTATCATTGCGGTACCGCTTTTGGCGGCGTTGTTCAGCGCGGTTGGCGTGATGGGCGGTTATTTTGTGGGGGTTGGCCTGGTGGGCGTGGATGAAGGCACATTTTGGTCGCAAATGCAGGACAGCGTCGATATATACGATGATGTGCTCAATGGGGTCATCAAAAGCATCGTGTTTGGCATTGTGGTCACCTGGATTGCCGTGTTCGAGGGGTATGATACAGTGCCGACCTCGGAAGGTGTTAGCCGCGCCACTACACGAACCGTGGTACATGGTTCATTGGCAGTATTGGGTTTGGATTTCGTGTTGACCGCCTTAATGTTTGGAGACTAAAACTATGCAACATACGAAAATGGTGCACTTGTGGGTCGGGCTATTTGTGGCCATTGGCATTGCTTCATTATTTATGCTGGCCATGAGAGTCAGTAACATTACCGCTTTTGCGGAGACTGAAGGTTATCAATTAACCCTCAATTTCGACAATATCGGCGGCTTGAAGGTCCGTTCTCCCGTTACCATGGCTGGCGTGGTGATCGGCCGGGTATCGGAAATCAGTTTTGACAAGGAAATTTACGAAGCCGAGGTAAAAGTCACCATCGAAAACCAATACGACAATATCCCCGAAGACACCAGTGCCAGCATTTTTACCTCGGGATTACTGGGTGAGCAATACATCGGCTTGGAGGCCGGCGGTTCGGATACGTTCTTAAAACAAGGCGACCGGTTTAAACTCACCCAATCGGCTGTGGTGCTGGAACAACTCATCGGCCAGTTTTTGGTGAGTAAAGCCAGCGAATGACAACTATGGTGAAACGCGGGTTGAGTGACAGGATTTAAGGGATTTGAGAAATAATGCGTAGCAGTTTATATCCGGCCATGCTCGGGGTTTTGTTGATTGCCAACGGCGCTGCGGCTGAAGATTATACCTTTAATTATGAGCAGGCCGTTGAGCGGGCGTTGACCCTGGACCCGCGCATCTCGGAGCGGGAAAAATTGGTGGATGTGGCGCGGGGATTGTTGGACGAAGCCAAGGACAGCGCCAGTTGGGTATACGATTTTAATGCTTTCCTGGGCGTGGCGCCTTCCATCCGGGGTGGTTTTTTTGAAGGCTCTGACGGGCGGTTCGATCCGGATTCCCTGGACTTTGAGGGCATAGGCCCCTGGTATAA
>JAJDNG010000113.1 GCA_022340845.1 Gammaproteobacteria bacterium
TTATCTGCCGTGGCGGGCGGCCTTAAAAGCCGAATACCGCACGTTTTCGGATTCATGGGATATCAAATCCAATATGTATGAATTTGAATTTACCCAGCCCATCAAGAAAAACTGGACCTTTGATTTTCGTTTTAGGAGTTACGCCCAATCGCAAGCCTCGTTTTACAGTAATTTATTCATGGACGAAAAAGTGTACATGGGCCGTGATAAAGAATTGGCCGCGTTGTCCACAACCACCTTGGGTGCCTCATTCGGTTACAAGTTCATGAAAAAAGGCTGGTGGATTTTTGATAACGGCAGTTTGCATTTGTCTTATGATAGAATTCAGCTGGATTATGATAATTTTTTGGATGAAGCAAGTGTTAAAACCGATGATAATCCAAATCCTACAGTGGCGGAATGGAGATCCGCAAAACCTTACAGTTTTACCGCTGATGTGATTCAATTTTACATCTCTGTGTGGTACTAATTCATTTGTGTGTTGTTAATACAAGACTCGGGGAATTAAAGTGAAAAAATTTATCGTTTCAATTTCGTTTTTCCTGCTGATGTTTGGCGTCGGCTATGGCTATTCAGCGGACGATCAGGCCAAGACCCTGGACGACAAAGTGCAGGGGTTGAAAAAAGAAGTCATGGAGTTGAATCGCGACTTATTTATTTTGGAAGAGGAATTGCTGTTTCCCACCAGCACGCAGGTGGCGGTGTTTTTATCTACCGATGTGGGGAATTTTTTCCGCCTGGATTCCGTTGAACTGAAAATGGACGACAAGGTCGTACAGAATTATTTATACACCCAGCAGGAAGTGGAAGCCTTGTCCCGTGGTGGTGTGCAGAAGCTGTGGGTGGGTAATGTGAAAAAAGGTAAACGGGAATTGGTGGCCATTTTCCGCGGTCCCGGTCCCAACGGCCGGGAGTATAAGCGGGGTACATCGTTTGTCTTCGAAAAAGGCTCCGGTACCAAATACATCGAGTTGAAAATCACCGATAAATCCCAAAAACTCCAGCCTGAATTTGTCGTACGGGAATGGGAGTAGCCATCCAGTCAACTACTAACCGGTTGTTAAGATTACGTCATCATGATGGGGAAGCAGTTTTCTATTATTAATGCCATACGGCTTACGGCACTGTGTTTGCTCGTGGTTTCCTGTGGGTCGGTGTTGGCCAAGGATTATTTCGATCAAAAAGAGATTGTCGTTAAAGATCCTTTTTTCGGCGATGCACTGTACGATTACTACAGCGGTAACACTTTTGAAGCTATTATCAAACTCATCGTGGGTAAAGACCTGGGAAGAGTGCCCAATCACATGGAAGATGTGGACATCTGGCTGGGCAGTTTGTATTTGTCTTACGGCATGCACTATGAAGCCGAAGCCGTATTTAAACGCCTGATTAAAGAAGGTGCTTCTCCCGAAATTAGGGATCGTGCTTGGTTGCAACTGGCGAAAGTGCGGTATCAAAAAGGTTTATATGAAGACGCCATCCGCGCTATAGAGGAAATCCAGGAAGACATCCCTAAAGATCTCAAGGGCGCCACGCAACTGCAAATGGCCAATGTATTGATGGCCCGCGGCGAATACCAGCAAGCGGCGGACATGTTGTTGAAGTTCCCGAAAAATGATCAGTTCACTCCGTATGTGAATTACAACCTCGGGGTTGCCTTGTTCAGAAGCGATCGGCAAATCGAAGGTACTGAGTATCTGGATGCAGTGGGTTTGTCCCGCGCAGAAGATGAAGAGTTGAGAGCTTTGCGCGACAAAGCCAATATTGCCTTAGGCTATGTGTTGTTGGCCAATGATGATTACCCCCGCGCCAAAGCGTATTTTCAGAGAGTGCGTATCTCCGGTCCGTTTTCAAACAAAGCATTGTTGGGCTTGGGCTGGTCCGATGCGTTTCAGCAGGATTATCGCCGGGCACTGGCGCCCTGGCTGGAATTGTCTACCCGCACCTTGTCGGATGCCGCGGTGTATGAATCACTGTTGGCCGTACCATATGCCTATGAACGCTTGAAAGCCTATCAGCAATCCATGCAAGCGTATGAAACCGCCATTAATTCGTTCTCCGACGATCTCAACCGGCTAAATCTAGCCATAGAGACGGTGAAAAAAGGCAAACTGTGGGAGCAATTGTTGAACAACATATCCACCCGCGAAAGTAAAATCACCTGGGAGTTGGAGGACTTGCCGCCTGAAGTCGAATCGCGCTTTGTATACACCTTGGTGTCGGGCAATAGTTTTCAGCAATCCATCGATAGCTTGCGGCATTTGATTTATTTGAACAACTCGCTCAGCAAGCAAGCCGATAATATGGATACATTCCAATATATTCTGGATTTACGCGAAGAAACCTATAAAGAGCGCCTGCCCAAGCTAGCGCCGGAAAAAGGCGATCATCGCATGGCGCTATTGAAAGACGAACGCAATTTGTACATGGAAGAATATCGGCGCATCGAGCGCGAAGGTGATTTGAAAGCATTGGCCACCGGTAAAGAGCAACTACAGATAGAGCGCCTGGAAAAAATTCAGGACATTTTACGTCGCCACCGTCATGAGATGGACCCGAAACGCTACCGGGAAACCCTGGAAAAATACCGTTTGTATAGCGGTTTGCTGGAATGGGAAATCGGAACAAGCATAGCGCCGCGATTGTGGAGGATCAGAAAAGCCATCCGAGAATTGGATAAAGAACTGGAATTGGCCACCCGCCAACAACAAGTCTTGCAACGCGCGCGCCTGGGTGCACCACGAAGTTTCGAAGGTTATGGCAAGAAAATCGCCGGATATTCCAAGAAGATTCAATCACTGCAAGGCCGGGTTCAAGATGCCATTGACGAACAAAAACAACTCATGGAGCGGCAAGTCATCGGTGAACTGGAAACCTTGCGCCAGAGAATCGCCAGTTATCTGGATCAGGCCAAATTCGCCAGGGCGCATTTGCTGGACTTAGGGGCAACCCAGGGGGGAGTTAATTAGTCATGGGCGGTGGTGGGTTGAATAAAACGTATTTACCAAAGCGCAGAGAGAATGTGAGCGCTGTGGCTGCCTTGATGACTGCGGTATTATTGACTGGAGGTTGCGGCAGCACCGGTGACAAAGGTCAAACCCTGGAGACGTTGGAGAGCCGGGTGGTGGTGGTGGAGCAACAAAGTCTGCCGCAAGCCTCGGCGGAACAAGCGCGTAAGAGTTATAAAGAAGTTCTGGAGTCCACGAACAATCAGCAATTAAAAGCCCGCGCACTGGAACGGCTGACCGACCTGCAGCTGGAAAACCAACAAACTCAGGACGAACGTGCAGAGGAAAAAGACTTACAGGCCTTTGAACCGCAAACCAGTGTAACTCGCAAACCCGCAGAGCAACAACAATCAACCGCGCAAACGTCCTCGCAGCCTCAAGCGCAACCGTCGCAAACACAATCACCACAAACAACTCAAGCACCAAAAACTCAAACACCAAAAGCGACTGCAGCTGCCATACCCGCTCCTATACCTTCAGGCTCAGGGGCCACCCAACCGGCCACTGATCTGGATTTCGATACTGCCGGTGATTACATGCAAGTTGCCAAACAATACGAGGAGTTGTTAAAGCGTTATCCCAATAGCAAAGATAATGAACGGATCTTATATCAATTAGCCAGGGCTTATGATCTCGCCGGAGAAATGGAAAAAGCGCTGGACGTGTTAACCCGCCTGGTAAAAGAGTATCCGAATACTAAAAAAATTGAAGAGGCGCAATTCCGCCGCGGTGAAATTCTTTTTTCCAAGAAATTCTACAGCAAAGCCGTGGCGGCTTATCGTGTAGTATTGAATAATCGTAAGTCTGAATTCTATGAGCGCGCGTTATATAAACACGGTTGGTCATTGTTCAAATCCAACAACTTCGACGCGGCGTTAAAATCATTTTATGATCTACTGGATTATTATTTCGAAGGTAAAAGCTATGAAGAATTTTCCAGGAGTGAAAAAGAGCTATTGGACGATACGTTTCGTGTTATCAGCTTGACCCATTCTTACTCCACTGGGGCGCAATCCATCGCGGAGTTTTCCCAGACTCACGGGCAAAAACCGTATGAATTTCTTATCTACAACCAGTTGGCTCAAATGTATCTAAATCAGGACCGAAATGAAGATGCTGCCAACACCTATTTGGATTATATTAATCGTTATCCGAACTCCAGTCATTCTCCAGAGCTTTACCTTAATGTGATAAACATCTATGCCAAAGGTGGATTCCCCACGCTGTTGACCGAAGCCAAATCGGAATTCGTCAGCCAATACGGTGTGGGTAAACGGTATTGGGAAAATCAATCTCCGGAATTGTTGGCAAAGTTAACACCTGAATTAAAGAAAAACATCAAGGATTTGGCCGCGCATTATCATGCTATCGGGCAGAAATCCAAAAATGCCAAAGACTATCAAACCGCCGCTTATTGGTACCGGGAATACGTGAAATCTTTCCCCAAAGAAGTGGATTCGGCCCAGATGAATTTCCTGCTGGCGGAAGTATTACTGGAAAGTGGTAACTATGCTGCCGCTGCCACTGAGTTTGAAAATTCCGCCTATAATTATCCTCTCAGTGAAAAGAGCGCCGAGGCGGGCTACGCGGCAATTTTGGCGCATCAACGGCAGCTGGCGGGGCTAAAAGGTCTGAAACTGGAAGATAAACGTCGCGAAGCTATCACCAGCTCACTAAATTTCGCAGATAATTTTCCGGATGATCCGAGAGTACCCCCGGTACTGCTCAAGGTGGCGGAAGAATTTGTTGATTTGAAGCAATATAAGGATGCCGCCACCGTTGCTCGCCGCTTAACGCAACTGCAAGACCCGAAGCTGGCCAAGATGCAAATCAACGCCTGGGCCATCGTGGCCAATGCCGAGTTTGAACTGGAGAACTACAAAGAGGCCGAAGAGGCGACTATACAACGCTTGCGCGCCGTAGACCCCAATAATGATCCCGATCGTAAAACACATATCGAACTCTTGGCCGCTGCCATATACAAACAAGGCGAAGCGGCGAAACAAGCCGGTGACATAGAAGCCGCCGCGGATCATTTTTTGCGTATTTCCACCCTGGCGCCCACCTCCACCATTCGCGTGAACGCAGAATACGATGCCGCAGTGGTTCTGGCTCAGGCGAAGCTATGGGATAAAGCCATTCCAGTGTTAAACCGTTTCATACAGTTGTATCCGAACCACAAGTTCAGCAAAAATGCTGTGGAAACCCTGGCTTTGGGATACGAATCCACCGGCAAACTGACCAACGCAGCGGCCACGTATGTGGAAATTTTCAATCGCGAAACCGATCCTGAGAAAAAGCGGGCGCTGGTTTGGCAAACTGCCGAATTGTATGAAAAGGCCGAAAATAAAAAAAGTGCCATCGATGTTTATAAACAATACGTGCAACTCTACCCGCAACCTTTAGAAGAGGCGGAAGAAGCGAGAATTCGTATCGCCGATTATTATCTGCAACAGAAACAAAAAGATTTACGCCATCATTGGCTGAATGAAATCATCAAAGCTGATGCGGCAGGTCCGTCAACAGAGCGAACCAAATATCTGGCGGCCAAAGCATCGCTTGAGTTGGCAGAGCCGGTGTTTCAGCAGTACCAGCAGGTTAAACTGGTTTTACCGCTCAAACCCAACTTAAAGAAGAAAAAGGAATTGATGGAGCGAAGCATCGAAGTGTATACCCAGGCAGCCAATTACGGCGTCGCCGAAGTAACCACCGCCTCCACTTACCGCATTGCGGAAATTTATCGGGATTTCAGCAGAGGATTGTTCAACTCCGAGCGGCCCAAGGGCTTGTCGCCGGATGAGTTGGAACAATATGAATTGCTGTTGGAAGAACAAGCTTATCCATTTGAAGAAAAGGCCATTAATATTCACGAGACCAACGCCAGCCGTAGCTATGATGGTGTTTATGATGAGTGGGTGAAAAAAAGTTTCAATGCACTGAAAAAACTGCAGCCCTTTCGATATGCGAAGAACGAACGAAGCGAATTGGTTTCGCAAGTGATTAATTAAATTTTATCCGATACAGAAGGTGTAACTGCTATGAAGACCTATTTTATATTGGGAATTATCATGATAGCCAGCTATGCGACCTCGGCCATCGCCGAAACCCGAATTGAACTGAATGAAACCAAAGTCCAAGGCGCCAGTGAACTGCCCAAAGTGTTGTACATCGTGCCCTGGAAAAAAACTGAAATGGATACCAAACCGGTTAAATTAAATACCATGGTGGAAGAAGTCATGACACCCGTGGACCGGGACGTATTAAAACGCCAGGTGCAGTTTTACGAAGAGAATCAGTTGGGTCAGTAGAATATCCAGTTGCTTTTAGACGAACCACGCAGGCTCGAAGGACGCGAAGGGAAAAACAAGCCTGCTGATTACCAAAATCCGTTGTTGCTTTCGACATAATGGGTTGCAGCAAAACTATTTTAGTCAGTAAATGATTTGATCTTTTCTTTGTCTCCTTCGTGCCTTCGTGGTTAGATATGGTGTGCCGGGCGATAACCGCCAAATGTTTTACCTCCACATAATCACAAAGCCTTCTTCTCGCTCTTCATCATTATCCAAATAATGGGCAAGGTGCCCACCACCAGCATCAGCGCTGCCGGCGCCGCCAGTTCCAGCATTTCCTCGCTCGCCTCGATCCAGATTCTCACGGGAAGCGTATCGAATCCGGTAGGCCGTAAAATCAACGTGGCCGGCAACTCTTTTAACGTGTCGATAAACACCAACACCCACGCCCCGGCCATGCCGTTGCGAATCATCGGCAGAATCACCAACCATAGATTCTCCAGCGGCCCGGCGCCCAGGCTGCGGCCGGCTTGTTCTATGGAGGGGGTCAGTTGCTGTAACGTGGCGTCTTGAGATTGCACCGCCAAGGGTAAAAACCGAATCACCAGGGCCAGCAATAAAGCAATGAATCCGCCATACAACCAGGGCAATATGGCCAGCATAAAACTGATAATGCCTAGTGCCACCACAGGACCCGGCAGTACAAAGCCAATGCTGGAAGATTGCAAATAGACATTACTTAACAGCGAACGGCGGCGAGTATGATAAAACGCAATGGGGAAAGCAAATAGCACGGCGACGCTCGCCGCCAATACAGCCACTAGCAAGGAATTAAACGCATACCCCCAGAACTCGCTGGAGAGCAGATCCTGCATCCACGCATCCCAACTCCAGGTGATCATCCACGCCAATGGCAGGGCAAAGGCGAACAAGGTGATCAAACCCAGCCACAACCAGATGATTGTAGTTTCCCAACGAGTCGCCGGTTTGGGTGTGTGTTTGCGTACCTGACGGGTGGAATAATAGCGCTGGCGGGTGCGGAAGAATCGCTCCATGACCAGAAACGCTAAGCTCAACAATACCAGTACCAGAGACAGCCCCGCGGCGGCTTGATAATCGAAGCGGCCACTCATTTGCAGGTAAATGCTCAGGGTAAAGGTTTGGTATTGCAACATGCTGACGGCGCCAAAATCCGAAAACACGTGCAGCACCACTAACGACAGGCCGGCGGCGATGGCCGGGCGTAATAACGGTAGATTGATTTTGAAAAACACTTCCGCTTTATTGGCGCCCTGAATTGTTGCCGCTTCTTCCAGGCTGCGGGTGGAAACCGACAACGCCGCGCGGGCCAGTAAAAACACATAGGAGAATCCTGCCAGAGACAAGACTAAAGTGGCGCCGAACACATTGTATATATCCGGTATGGCAATGGCTTCGCCAAATGCGGCCCGCCATGCTTGTCCCAGCCAGCCGGTTTCTTCCAGTAGGGAAGTGTAGATATGGGCGAATACGTAAGTCGGGATGGTGAGCGGCAGAATCATTAGCCAGATCGCGATGTTTCTGCCGGGAAAACTGCGCCGCGCTATCCACCACGCTGCGCTGACTCCCAATACAAAACAACCCAGCGCCACCAGTATCGCTAGCGAGAAGGTATTCCACAGTAAACCGGGCAGACGGTTGCTCCACAGGCCTGACCACTGTTCAGCATGTAATTGCAGGCTGCTGAAGATAACAAAAATCAGTGGTATGGTCGCGATCAGGACAACGGTCAATGCGATACTGCCCAACGCGCTGAAATTATTTTTTGTCATCTAACCATATTACATGCACTTTTCAAGGAAAGCGGTTTTGCAACAAGCGGTATTGACTATTTATACTATGGCATTCCCACGGCTTCAATCAAATCAATCGTCGCATTGCGTTGCTCACCCAGTTGGTACATGGGAACATCGGCGACCTTAAAGGTGTCCACTGGCGGCACCTCGGAACTGGCGGCTACGCCTTTGCGGGTGGGATATTCGTGATTGACTTCAGCAAATTGTTTTTGCCCTTTAGGGGAAACCAGGAACGCGACAAGTTTTTGGGCTTGTTGCTGCTTTTTGCTGTGTTTGGAAATTGCCACGCCCGCCACGTTCCATGCGACGCCCATACCATCCTTGCCCTGATCGGGAATCAGAATAGAGATAGGTGCTTTGGGGTGTTTGGCCAAATGCCGGTAAATATAATAATGATTCACCAAGCCAACAGCGTGTTTGCCGGACGCTACGTCGCTAACGATTTTACTGTGTTTGTTGAATACCTTGCCCTCGGCGTTGCGTTTCAAACCCTCCAGCCAGGATTTCACTTTGTCTTTATTCGTTGCCTGCATATACACTGTGACGCCGGCTATATAACTTTCATTGGTACTATTGGTAATGGCGACTTGACCTTGTAACGAGGGGGACGCCAGGTCAAACACCGACTGTATCGGCTTGGCTTTGTCCGTTTCGGTATTGACCACTAACACACGGGCCCTGGCAGACAAACCAATCCAGGTATTGTCCCTGGCGCGGTAATTGGCCGGCACCACATCGGTGAGTTCCGCCGCAATGGGGGCGAACAATCCAAGTTCGCTGCCTTTTTGCAAGGTGCCGGCGTCGTTGCTGAAAAATATGTCCGCATCGGTGCGTTCGCCCTCCAGTTGTAGTTTATTCAGCAATCCAGTGGACTTGCCCGCGTGCAACGTCACTTCAATGCCGGTTTCGCGGGTAAACGCCTCCAGCACCGGCTTCACAAACTTGTCGCTGCGGCCCGAATAAATGACCAGGGCATCGGAGGCCAGACTGGTATTGAAAACCACAATCAATGTCAAAAACGCTAGGATCTTTTTACCCATAATTTTTTTACGCATAGACCTAAAACCTTTCATTAGAATTGGTAAGAAAGTCTAAATGATAATGATTATCATTTAGGAAAGCAATATTACCTTCGCAGGTATGGAGAATATCCCTTGATACCCGGATATTCTTATAATAATCAAAAGGTTATAATATTGGTGGGAGCGCTCCCGGTGTATGACTGGCAACAGCCTATTTTTTCATAGCCACAGTGGCGACGTGTTTTACCAGACGGCCGATGGAGAGTCCTTGCACCGTGATGGAAAACACCACCACTAAATACGTCACGGTCAAAATCAGATTTCTTTCCGGGCCCACGGGTAAGGATAATGCCAGCGCCACGGAAATGCCGCCGCGTAAGCCGCCCCAGGTCAACACCTTGATCACGCCCGGGGTAAACTGGCGTTTGGCGCGTAATAGACCGATGGGTAAGGCAACACTGGCCAGGCGTGCCAGCAATACCGTAGGGATAATCAGCAAAGCGGCGATTAAATACTGGCCGGTAAACGAAATCAACAACAACTCCAGGCCGATTAATACGAACAAAACGGCGTTTAGGATTTCGTCGATGAGTTCCCAGAAGGTGTCCAGATGGTCCCGAGTGTGCTCTGACATGGCAAATACTCGGCCGTGGTTGCCAATCATCAACCCGGCGACCACGATGGCGATGGGGCCGGAGACATGGATTACCGTAGCCAAGCCGTAGCCGCCCATTACCAGTGCCAGGGTGAGCAAGATCTCCACCGAATAGTTATCGACACTTTTTAGCAAATAAAACGTGATTCCGCCGATCACCATGCCGAATATCACGCCGCCCACGGCTTCTTCGAGAAACAATAATCCGATGTGCGCGACGCTGATCTCATGGCCTTTAACGGCGATGCCGAACAACACGATGAACACCACCACGGCAACGCCGTCGTTAAACAAAGATTCTCCGGCGATTTTGGTTTCCAGGCTTTTGGGGGCATGAGCGGTTTTCAGAATACCCAAAACGGCAATGGGATCGGTGGGCGAAATCAAGGCGCCGAACAACAAGCAATAAATAAACGGCAGGGGAATGCCCATCCACTGGAAAATCCCATAGCTCAAAGCGCCAACGATGACAGTAGAGAGCAACATGCCGAAGGTGGCCAGGCTGGCGATCACCCATTTCTGCTTCGCCAGATCGTTGAGATTGACATGCAGAGCGCCGGCGAACAGTAAAAAGCTCAACATGCCTTGCATCAGGGTTTCATTAAAATCGATTTGATGCAGTATGGTTTGGGCGTGATGTTCTATGGTGGAAAAGCCCAGGTGATTCAGGCCCAGTAAGAGCAACGAAAATACCAGGCCGATCAACATCAAGCCGATGGTGGTGGGTAGTTTTATAAAGCGGTAATTGATGTAACTGAAAACAGCGGAAATGGTAATGAGTATTGCAGCTATATTTAAAAAATCCATGGCACGTTTTTTATCGTTAGTAAGTCCGGAGAATTGCGGATTATACTACGAAAAACGCCCTTGGGAGACACCCTCAAATGGGCGCTCCAAGCGGTGCTGAGTCCTGGTGTTGTGGACTGGTGTTGTGGACTGGTATTGGGGACTGGTGTTGGGGCCGGAAAGTTAAGTCGCAACAGGCGGGTTCAACCTTCGAAAACCAGAATGATTTCCTGTAAACCGCTGTCGAGAATCGCTTCGGGTGGAATTTCCAAGGTGGTTAAAATCACGGCGATAAAGCACATATAAGAAAATACGCCGAACATCATGAATTGAAATATGTCGTTTTTCAGTAATTCACGGATTTTTTCTTTCATAGTAAGCCCGTCCATGTCTGACCGAATCACGCTGATCCGGGAGTGAATATCGAGTGTAGGACACTACACTAGACACACTTATCGACATGGCAAGGATAAACTTTAGAGGTATCGCCATGGTGATGCGACGCTGGTGATGACAGTGGATTGTGACGGTGAAGAGATAGTGGGGGGTTAGGTGTATTCCGCCCAGAAAATCGCCGCGCCCAATAAAATAAGGGCGATTTCCACAACGGTAATCCACAACAGGATATACACTATACGCCGCGACATGGGTTTCAATGGCTGCCAAATCCGGCGCATATACCAGCGCCACAGCCCGAAACGCGCCCAACGTTGCCAATGCATTAGATACGTCTGCAAGTCATTGGCCCATTTCACCAGGCTGCGATCCACTTCATGCAATCGTGCTTGGCGTTCATCCTCCGGCAAATGACCGTAATCTTCGATGATGGTCATTTGTGAGCCTTCCGGCGCGGACTCGATTTTAAACGTCGTGCTGGATTTTAGCCCTTGGGTGTAGTACACGCGAATTTCGTCATCCGAAGATTCCACCCGCAGGTCTGTTGCAAATTCAAATGCGGGATCCTGGCTGATATTTTTACCACTGAAGTGATATTGCTGCGGTCCCGTCTCGCGCCATTGTGAAAACTCAAGATAGGGATTGATGCGGAACAGGCGTTCGACATCCTCACAAAAGTTCCTAAGCTCCGATTTTGTCAGCGGCGTTTTAAAGCTGGCCCACGCGGCATCGTCGCTAGGTAAAGGCAGGACTTGTGTGTTCACTGCGTTGGATACGGGACAATTAAAAGTGGTGTGGATAAATGTCCGCTGAGTTTGTGCAAAGTCATTTTTGAATTAAGGCCGGCAGTGCCTTTGGGTCGGGTCGAGCCGATTACT
>JAJDNG010000124.1 GCA_022340845.1 Gammaproteobacteria bacterium
TTTAGCAATGATTCCGGTATAAGTCACTCACGCATCGTCATCGGACAAATGCTGTAAAGTATGGGCGTTTTGTTCCCAGTTTTTGCCGTCAAACAATTCCACTGTGACCTTATCAAACCGGTCTTGATCCAGGCAGCGTAAGTTGACGCTATAACCGTCGGGGTTGGAGCGGGGAATATAAAACGACTTGATGCCGCAGGTTTTACAAAACATATGTTTGGCTTCGTGGGTGTCGAAGGTGTATGTGGTGAGATTGTCTTCGCCTTGCAACAACTTAAAGCGCGATTTGGGTACGATGAGGTGTAAATACCCGGAGCGTGAGCAAATCGAGCAGTTGCATTCCTGCACGACAACTTCCTTGGGAACCGTCACCTCGAACTGTACTCGACCGCAATGGCAACTTCCGTTGAGGGTTTGCATGGTCATTGAACTTTTTATCCGTAAACAAAGACTGGGTGGGTCATTATACATAAAAAAGCCCCTGAAACAGGGGCTTTTTTGTGCAGATATAAAAAGTGATAATTGGTTAAGGCGCGGGAATATCCTGCAGGTTGTCATCCCAATAATGCCAATCGGCATCGGGAAAATAATCCGGGTTGCGTACCCGGCCGGCTTTGCTGGTTCGATTCCACTCGATCTCCAGGAAATGGTCGTTCGTAATATTGTATACGTCGTAGAATGCGTCATATGGTGTGTCTGTCGTGGCACCATAGTAGATGTAACTGCCGTTGTGCTGATCGCCGTCAAGAACGATAGTGTAACGCGCGGTTCCTGTATTGGAAGGCTTGTTCCTGGTCCACTCAATATCCAAATATTCCATTGGATTGTCCGGGTCTTTTCGCAGAGTCCAACTGCCGTTGGAACCGTCGCGCGCGGATACGCCGGAAAACCAGTTGAAATCCAGATACGCACCGGGTTTTGTGACGTACATGTCCCAATAAACATTGTCACCGTCGACCTGGGCATGCAGTTCCGCGGTGTGAATCGTGCCGCCAACTCGCACGGCGTACGTCCATACCCAGGTGTTGTCCGATCTCAAGGTGGGAAAATGATGGAAAGACTCCAGAAATGCCGCAACCGGTACCACCAGGTTCACGGCCAACACTGTATTCCATACCGCGACATTCACTGCGGCATAGCCGAAATTATTCGTGCTGAGAGCGCTCACTGAACTGCCGGATTGCGCCGAGGTCGAATTGCTGGGAAACTCTTCATTAATGGTCATGCTAAATTCGGGAGGAATTTCCGGTGGTTCGTTTTGGTTGGTGGACTCATTTTGTTGACAAGCGCTCAGCAACAACAGCGCGAGGATCATCAGTAGGTGCGTGAGCGTTTTGCTAGGGCGTGGATTGTGTTTCATAATCATTTTCCAATAGTTGACTTTCAGTGAAAATAGCGTAAAAACAACAAGCTGTATCACATTTACATGATGTATTTTTGTTTGCCTAGTTAAGAAGACACCCAAAAAACGGTTTTTTGAAAATGATTGAGATTTTTAATCCATTGAAAATGCGCAGTGATCCATTTGGCATACACCACTTGTTTTTCAACAAGACATTTTGTTTGCGGTGGCTGGGAATTTTGCTGGCGGGGTGTTTGGCCATTCCGGGTACCGCGCTGGCCTACGATGTGGTGGCACACGACTTTAACATCGAACTGGTGCCCAGCGACTCGCGCATAAAAGTGAAAGACACCATCACCGTACCGGAAGACCGACGCGGAACGACCGTCACGTTTATCCTGCATAGTAATTTGACCATAAGTCAATCGCCAAAGAGCCTACGGCAGGTTACTGTCAGCGAACCGTATAAATCCGCCTTCACAGATTATCAAGTTCCGTATAAACAATACCAGCTCAAACTGGGCGCCGGTCAGAACCAGTTTAGCCTGCAATACCAGGGACGCATAAATCATCCCGTCGCAGTACCGGGCGAAGAATACGAACGCAGCATGAGCGAGACGCCGGGACTGATCGATGCTCAAGGGGTTTTTCTTGCCACGGCCACGCTATGGTACCCCGTGATGGATAGCACGTTTGTGCGGTTTTCAATGCAGGTTACCGTTCCCAGGAAGTGGTCAGCGGTGAGCCAAGGTCAACGTATTTCGCAACAACCGAACAATCAGTCCAACGTGATTACCTGGCAGGAAAACCATCCGCAGGATGATATCTATCTTGTGGCCAACCAATTCAACGAATATTCGCAAACCGCAGGCGACGTCCAGGCGATGGTATTTCTGCGCGAGCAGGACGACGCCTTGGCGCAAAAATATCTGGACGCGACCCATCAATACATCACCATGTATAACCGCCTGTTAGGCGAGTATCCCTATGGCAAATTCGCGTTGGTGGAAAACTTCTGGGACACCGGCTATGGCATGCCGTCGTTTACATTGCTGGGGCCAAAAGTAATTCGCTTTCCTTTTATTCTGCACTCGTCTTATCCACATGAAATTTTACACAACTGGTGGGGTAACGGCGTTTATGTGGATTATGAATCCGGCAACTGGGCTGAAGGGTTAACCGCTTATCTGGCGGATCATTTAATTAAAGAACAGCGCGGTGCGGGCGCCGAGTACCGTCGCAGCGTTTTGCAGAAATATTCCGATTTTGTCACTACCGAACGGGATTTTGCGTTAACCGAGTTTCGCTCCCGGCACAGCGCATCCACCTCGGCGGTTGGCTATGGCAAAACCATGATGTTATTTCACATGTTGCGCCTGCAGTTGGGGGATGGTGATTTCGTGCGTTCCTTGCGGCAGTTCTACCAACAGGAAAAATTCAAACTGGCGACGTTTGCCGATGTGCAAAAAGCGTTTGTTCAAACCACCAAAACCCCGCTGGATAAGGAATTTTCCCAGTGGGTCACGCGAGTAGGCGCACCTTTTCTGCGAATTAAATCGGTAAAAAGCAATCCGGCGGGCGGCAAATATGCGATAAATCTCCAGCTGGAACAACAGCAAGCGGGGAAATCTTATAAACTGAATATACCGGTTGCGGTACACATGCAGGGATACCCGCAAGCTTATCAGACCGTACTGTTAATGGAAAATAAACAACAGGAATTCACGCTCAATGTTGATAGCAAACCGTTGCGCATTGACATTGACCCGCAATTCGATGTGTTTCGCCGCTTACACGCGCGGGAGATCCCGGCGGCGCTCACCCAAGGATTCGGCGCGGAAAAAATCCTGGTCTTGATTCCTTCGGCTGCGACCAAGGCCCGCCAAGAAGCCTATAAGCAAATGGCCCAATCCTGGCAGAAATCGCAGGAGGGCGAGTGGCGGATAAAACTCGACAGCGAAGTCGGCCAATTACCAAAAGATCATACTATTTGGCTGTTGGGCTGGGAAAACAAATTTCGCGCCGCTCTGAAAAAGGAATTGACCGGGCGAGGCATTAGCATTGATCCCGATAAGATAATAATAAACGGCGAACAATTTACCCGCCAAAAACACTCAGTACTGTTGACGGCGCGACATCCCGCCAATGAAACCCAGACACTCGTGTGGCTGGCAGCGGACAACATTGGCGCCGTGCCCGGGTTGACCCGCAAACTACCGCATTACAGTAAATACAGTTACCTGGCGTTCCAAGGTGATGAGCCCACCAACATCGCCAAAGGTCAGTGGGAAGTATTGGATTCGCCCATGAGTCACTGGTTTGCCAGCGACGATCAACAACCTCCTGTCAGGATTACTTCAAGCCTGGCGGAGCGGCAGGCACTCGCCCAGTTGCCGCCGGCATTCTCCAGCGAACGTATGTTACAAGACATCGGGTTTATGGCCAGTGACAAAATGGCAGGTCGGGAACTGGGCAGCAAAGAACTCGCTCAAGTGGCCGACTATATCGCCAAGGAGTTTCGCGAAGCCGGCTTAAAGCCGGGGGGTGATGAAGGTGAGAGTTATTTTCAACGCTGGCAATATGACTTTGGTGGTCAAAAAGGCAAGCTACCACTTAGGAACGTCGTAGGTGTAATCCCCGGTTACGACCCGGCCTATGCTAAAGAAAGCGTGGTTGTCAGCGCCCATTTTGACCATCTCGGCAAGGGATGGCCTGATGTGCACAAGGGGGATGAGGGCAAGGTACATCACGGCGCCGACGATAACGCCAGTGGTGTTGCCGTGATGTTGGAACTGGCCCGCCAAATCGCGCCCCAATGGAAACCCAAGCGTGCGATTCTATTCATTGCCTTTACGGGCGAAGAAGCGCAAAGAGTGGGTTCAAAATATTATGTCAAAAACGCGGTGCGTTTCCCCGCTAAAAAAGCGATTGGAGTAGTCAATCTGGACACCGTGGGTCGTCTGGGAAAAAACCCGCTGACGGTGTTCGGTGTGGGTTCGGCCAGCGAGTGGGTGCATATTTTTCGCGGTGTTGGTTTTGTCACCGGCATCAAGATTAATAGCGTGAGTAACGATTACGGATTCAGTGATCAAAAAAGCTTTCTGGATATCGGCGTACCCGGCGTACAACTGTTTGGCTCTGTCCACCAGGACTATCACCGCCCGGGTGATACAATCGACAAAATCGACGCCGATGGCCTGGTGAAAGTGGCCATCGTACTTAAAGAAACGGTTGAGTATCTAGCAAACCGGGATGACCCTATGACGGTAACCATAGAAGGTAACGCCACAAATAAGCCGCAAGAATCCACCAAACCATCGGCCAGAGTTCAGCGTGGCCGGAAAGTCAGTTTAGGCACAGTCCCCGATTTTGAATACCTGGGTCAAGGAGTGCGTATTAGCGGTACAGTAGCCGGTTCTCCTGCGCAGAAAGCGGGATTGCAGGAAGGCGATATCATTACTTTCTTTAAGGGCACCGCCATCAGGAATCTAAGCGACTTCGCCGAAGTTCTGCGCAGCATGAAACCCGGGGACAAATCCACAGTCAAATACACACGCGACGGCAAGTCCTTAAGCGTTGAGGTCACCGTCGAGGCACGTTGAGCCGGGAATGGATACGGATTTTAACGGTTCAATGCCGGTGAGAAATCTTTCGCCGAACGTGCATTTCTCTCTATATAAGCGGTCTATAATTAAGCGGCGAATACAAGAAACGGAGCGATTTGTACGTGAAAAACATGATTCAACACAGCTCAACAACGCTCTACACTTTTGGACACAGCAATCGCACTATCCAGGATTTTATCCGGGCATTGCAAAGCGCAGCCATAGCAACCCTTGTTGACGTGCGAGCGAACCCTCAATCGCAGCGTTATCCCCAGTTTTCCCAACCAGCGTTACGACAAAGCCTGGAGGCGGCGGGTATCACCTATCATTGGGCAGGCAAGAGTTTAGGTGGCAGACGCCAGGGGTGGGGTGAATCACAGCATGTTGCCATAGCCGATGAAAACATGAGAGCGTATGCCGATTACATGGAAAGTGATGTGTTTCAAAAAGCCGCCATGCAGTTGATGAATCTTGCCGCTAGTGCCAACACCGCTATTTTATGTGCCGAAAAACTGCCTGAGCATTGCCACCGGAGTTTGATTTCAGATTATTTACTATTACAAGGTTTCGAGGTACAACACATTCTTGATCAGGACACCATTAATAGCCACCAGTTAAGCCCGTTGGCTCGTAGAGAGTCCCAGCAATTGATATATGACTGCGGCGTCACCCGGTCACTGGATTTGTAATACGTATTGTCGAATCGAT
>JAJDNG010000154.1 GCA_022340845.1 Gammaproteobacteria bacterium
AAGAACTCGAAAAGCTCAAAGACGAAATTCGCGCTGACCGGGATACCTTGGTAAACACCCGGAATCAAATCCGAAGTGCGAAGGAGCAAGCAAATAGTCAATATAAAGCACTGTTACAAGCCCCTTCAGAAGACTGGAACCGATTAAAAACCCGTTATGGTCTGGACAGCACGGGCGCCGGAAACATTACCCGGCTGTTGTTCGGTGATACAGCCGCAACCTGGCTGCAACGATTACTATCCTGGACAGGACAGATAAATCGCGTATTACCCGATAAGAGTGGCACCAAAACCCCCGTAGCCCTAAAGCCCGAGCGCGGCGAAGGCCAGTATATACGCTTTCCTTCTGCGAATCCTTTACCCAATTTTCTAATCCGCAAAGCGCTGCTCACACTGGATCTCAAAGCGGGCAATATTGAACTCAGCGTAACCGATGCTACCCATCAACCCCACATCCTTGGCCGACCCATGCGTTTACACGCATCTGGAAAGAACCTGGAAAACGCCGAACAAATACAACTCGATGGCATCATAGACCATGTCAACCCGGAAAACGCCAAAGACAGCCTGCGATGGTCTGTTACGGGCTGGAACCTGTCTAACGTCCCCATCTCCAAGGAATCCACCTTGCCGTTGACATTGACCAATGCGAGCAGCAATCTGACCGGCAAAGTGGAACTTAAGGGTCAGAATCTCACTGCCGATATCAAAACAGCGTTTAGAAACACACAATGGAGCAGTCCTGCACAAGATGGATGGGCCGGCCGCGTAAACAAAACGCTAACCTCCATCAAACAATTTAATCTGGAGGTCAAGATTCAAGGTAATCTTGACTCCCCACAAATGTCATTGCGTTCCGACCTGGACGAGCAATTAAAACAAGCCGTAGCTGGCGAACTGAAAAACACCCAGGTGGAACTGGAACAAAAACTCAAAACCCGTCTCAATGCGGAAGTGGAAAAGGCCGCTGGCCCTTACAAAGATCAGCTAGTCTATCTGAACAATACCGAAGTCACTGTAGAGCAACGCATCAATCAACTGGACGAAATGCTGAAAGCGGAATTGAAATCAGCCGTAGATTCAAAGAAACAGGAAGCCTCAGACAAGTTAAAAGATCAACTTAAGGGATTGAAATTTTAAATGAGATTGTCGATTTATGAATTACCATTATGAAAACGAAACTCAAAATTAGCGCTATTTTAACCGCCGTAACTTTGGTTTCCGCGCCGGGGTATAGTGCAGAAAGTATAACCGGCGCTTTTGGCATAGCATTCGGTACTTTATTGAAGGATGTCAACGTGATTGAGTCGCACGTAAACTCCCAAATCCATAATGTGCAACCGCCAAAGCCAATGAGCTTACTGAGATTTTACACTGTAGATACAACCGGTGACGATAAAAAAATCTATCGCATCACGGGATTGACTCTGGAAAATAACCGGCTGGCTTGCCTGGAGGATTTGGCCACTATTACCTCCATATTACAAAACAAATACGGTCAATCAGAACAAGGCCATTCAGAAAAAAAGGAACCCATATTCCGGTTCCTGGAAGGCAAGCGTTCGGTAATCGCTTCTTGCGACCAGGAAGGCGGTGATAATTCCCGCAAGACCTATAAATTGAAAGTTACTTATGAAGACCGTGGTTTGGTCGGTGGTGCGGACGCTTTGTAAATTAAACGTTGCTATATATTCGGAATCGCCGCCATACACAACGCCAACAAGCTGCTGGGGAAAATCCCTAACGCCAGAACGCCTAAACCATTGACGCTCAGCAAAATTCGCATCTCGGGATTGGAAGTGATGGGTGTTGTGTCTTCGGGTTTGTCGAAATACATGAGTTTGATGATGCGCAGGTAGTAAAACGCCCCGATGATGGAGAATATAATCGCGACCACCGCAAGCCACGTGAGATCGGCACCTACTACGGCTTGCAATACAGACAATTTAGCGTAGAAACCCACCGTCGGCGGTACCCCGGCCATGGAAAACATCAGAATTAACATCATGAACGCAAACCAGGGACTGCGTTCGTTCAAGCCTCTAAAGTCATCCAGTTTATCAGCTTCGAAACCAACTCGGCTCATTAATAACACCATGCCGAAGCCCCCCATGCTCATAATGGCATAGACTATAGTGTAAAACATCGAGGCAGAATAGCCGGCTCGACTGCCAGCCAGAATTCCCAACAGGATAAAACCAACGTGGGAGATGGTGGAATATGCCAACATGCGTTTGATGTTTGTCTGAGCGATAGCAATGATGTTGCCTATGCCCATGGATAATACAGACATTATGATCAATATATCCTGCCATTGAGCGTGGATACCGCCCAGTCCGTCGACTAATAATCGCATGACCATAGCAAAAGCCGCGATTTTTGGCGCAGAGCCGATAAACAATGTGACCGCCGTGGGAGCACCGTGATAAATGTCAGGTATCCACATATGAAAAGGCACGGCGCCAAGCTTGAACGCCATGCCCACAATCACCATAACCAATCCCAATACCAGTACGACATGATTCGGGTCGCCGATTTGATTTATATTGCTGCGAAATTCGGCGATGTCCAATGTACCGGTTACCCCGTATAAGAGTGACATGCCGTATAACAGTATCCCGGAAGCCAACGCACCCAAGACGAAATATTTCATGGCGGCTTCAGAGGCGTCTTGCGAATCCCGGTGCATGGCGACCAAGGCGTATAAACACAGTGACAACAGTTCCAGCCCTAAATATATGCTTAAAAAATTGTGGGCCGAGACCATTACCATCATGCCTAACACGCCAAACAGACCTAACACATAAAATTCACCTTTGAATAAATTGCGGTCCTGCAAATATCCCCGGGCGTATATAAACACTACGCCGGTGACCAGATAAATGAATATTTTCAGCACATCCGCCATGGTATCGCTGATAAACGTGCCGTTAAAAGTGAGCACGGATTCCCCGGTATGTAAATTAATAGTTAATAAACTCGCACCCACCAAAGTCGCCAACGACAGCAAATAAGTAATGAAGCGATTTTCGTCGCTCACGTATAAATCGGCGATTAATATAAAACACGCCATAGCCAGCACAAACATCTCTGGGATGGCGGGAGCAAAATCTGGCATCACAATATTCATAGAGTTAAATCTTAGATTGAGTTATTTGTATTACCAAGTGGTCAACAGTAGCATTCATCACGTCCAGCAATGGAGCTGGCCATAGCCCTAGCCCCAACACCGCGACGGCCAACAATGCTAAGAATAAAAACTCCCGATTGTTTACATCAGTGAGCTTCTTAACATTTTCGTTTACCACATCCCCAAAGACTACGCGCTTGACCATCCACAAGGTATAAGCAGCGCCAAAAATCAACGTAGTGGCCGCGGCAAAGGCAATCCAAAAGTTGGCTTTAAATGAACTGAGTATCACCATAAACTCGCCCACAAAAGCGGAGGTTCCCGGCAAACCAGCGTTGGCCATCGCAAAAAACACCATAAATGAAGCGAATATGGGCATAGTGTTCACTACGCCACCATAATCGGAGATTTGCCGACTGTGCATACGGTCATACATGACACCAACACATAAAAACAGTGCGCCGGATACAAAACCATGAGAAATCATTTGAACCAACGCGCCATTAATACCCAATGCTACGCCTTGGGTGGTACCGGTGTTTTCGATGATGGTATAAACAATAAAAAATCCCAAGGTCACGAATCCCATGTGGGAGATGGAGGAATAGGCAATGAGCTTTTTCATGTCTTGTTGCACCAACGCCACAAAGGCAATGTACACTACGGCGATTAAAGACAATGCAATCATTAACCAATCCAGGCTATTGGAGGCATCGGGTGTGATGGGCAAACTAAATCGCACAAAACCATATGTACCCAGTTTTAACATAATGGCTGCCAGGATGACCGATCCTCCCGTGGGCGCCTCAACGTGCGCATCCGGTAACCAGGTATGTACTGGAAACATGGGAACTTTTACGGCAAAAGCCAATAAAAACGCGATGAAAATCAGTATTTGTTCGTTGAGGCTTAAACGCAGGCCGTGAAAATCCAGAATTTCGAAACTGCCGGACTGGGTATACATGTAAATTAAGGCCACCAACATGAATACAGAACCCAAAAAGGTATACAAAAAGAACTTGATGGTGGCGTAAATGCGGTTGGGACCACCCCACACACCGATGATCAGGAACATGGGAATCAACATGGCTTCCCAATACACATAAAATAAAATAGCGTCCAGAGAGGAAAACACACCGATCATCAAGCCGTTCATGATCAAAAATGCCGCCATGTATTGCGCGGTTTTGTATTGAATGATTTCCCAGCCGGCGATCACTACAATCACAGTGGTAAACGCCGTCAGTAAAATCAGCGGCATGGAAATGCCATCCACTCCCAGGTGGTAGTTAACATCGAAAGTACTTATCCACGGAACCATTTCCGCAAACTGCATTTGGTGGGTAGTCGTATCGAACATGGTATACAGTGGTATAGCCAATACGAATGTCAGCACTGAAAACGCCAGGGATATCCAGCGAGCGCTATTGGCTTGGTCATCTTTGCTGAAAAATAGCACCAGCACGCCGCCTATAATAGGGGTCCAGATGACCAAGCTTAATAATGGCAAATCAGAAAACATGTATTGCTATCCTTTTTTATTCTTTTCTCAAGGAGCTTGATTCACAAACAGAAGCACCAGGCCTACCAATCCGATAATCATCGCGAAGGCGTAGTGGTATAAATATCCAGTTTGGATATGACGAAATTTACTGGCTAGCCAACCCACGGTGCGCGCAGTACCGTTCACCAGCAAGCCATCGATGAGTTTCACATCACCGATATTCCAAAATGACTTACCGATGCCACGTGCGCCGCCGGCGAAAAAGAAATCGTTAAATTCATCAAAACCATATTTTCGTACCAAAAGATTGTACAACCAGAGCATTTTGTTTTTGAACATCTCCGGCAATTCAGGCCGCTTCACATATAGATACCAGGCCGATCCCACGCCGGCCAGGGCCAGCCAGAAAGGCAACTCCAACACACCGTGGGCGATATACGACATAACACCGGTATAGTGCTCCCCTATTTCACCGAGGACATTGTGTTCCGGCGCCACATGGATGGCGTTGCCAAATAATCCTTCAAACAACATGGGCATGACGAAAAACATGCCCGCCAGTACAGACGGAATAGCAAGCAATATCAGCGGCACGGTAACGACTTTTGGTGACTCGCGCAAATGTTCTTTGGTATGCTCATCCATGCGCTCCTGGGTATGAAACACTAAAAAATACATACGAAAAGAATAAAACGCCGTAATAAACACGCCCAATACCACCATGATATAGGCAAAACCGGCGCCCCAGATGTGAGAATGATGCACTGCGGAAATAATGGCGTCCTTTGAGAAAAAACCCGCAAATGGTGGTACGCCGATCAAAGCAACAGAGCCAATTAACATACATATCCAGGTCACGGGCATGTATTTTTTCATATTGCCCATTTTTCGGATGTCTTGTTCGTGGTGCATAGCGATAATCACTGATCCGGCCGCCAGGAACAACAGCGCTTTAAAAGCAGCGTGGGTCAGTAAGTGAAAAATACCGGCGGCATACGCCGAAGCACCGAGCGCAACGGTCATATATCCCAATTGCGACAGGGTTGAATAAGCAACGACACGCTTGATATCGTTTTGCACAATGCCTAGCAGGCCCATTAAAAAAGCCGTTAATGCACCGATAATCAATACAACGCTCAGCGCTGTCTCCGACAGTTCATACAACGGGGACATACGGGCTACCATAAAGATACCCGCGGTTACCATGGTGGCCGCATGGATCAATGCCGATATGGGTGTCGGACCTTCCATGGAATCGGGAAGCCAAACATGTAATGGCATTTGCGCCGATTTACCCATGGCACCGATAAATAGCAATATACAAATAACCGTCATCAACGACCATTGCGTGCCCGGCAATACTTCTATGGTCAAATTCGCCATGGCTGGCGCGGCTTGGAAAACCTCTGCATAATCCAGCGTGTTAAAATACATCAACACAGCGGCAATACCCAACAAAAAGCCAAAGTCACCCACGCGGTTGACCAAAAACGCTTTGAGATTGGCATAAATGGCCGATTCTTTTTTATACCAAAATCCAATCAATAAATACGATACCAGGCCCACCGCCTCCCAGCCGAAAAACAGCTGCAGGAAGTTATTGGACATAACCAACATCAACATGGAAAAAGTGAACAACGAAATGTAACTGAAGAACCGCTGATAACCGTCGTCATCTTGCATATATCCGATGGTATATATGTGCACCATGAAAGAGACAAACGTAACCACCAGCAACATGACTGCGGTCAACTCGTCAATTAGAAAACCCACTTGAAAGCGAATGCCGTCGGTGACCATCCAGGTATATACGGTCCCGTCGAACGGTGCGGCACCATCGATAATGATGTGCTTGAACACGACTAACGATAAAACAAACGAAATGGCAACGCCGATATTAGCAACCCAATGAGCACCGGCACGGCCGATGGTTTTCCCGAAAAAGCCCGCTACTATCGCGCCGATGAGCGGCGCTAGAACAATGGCCAGATATACGTTTTCCATTGTCCTACCCCTTATCCTTTTAATGTATCCAAATCGTCCACATTGATGGTGTTACGGTTACGGAACAACACCACCAGTATGGCCAGACCAATGGCCGCTTCGGCCGCAGCAACAGTCAAAATAAAAAATACGAAAACCTGCCCCGCCATATCCCCAAGATAATGGGAGAAGGCCACAAAATTCATATTCACCGCCAACAGCATAAGCTCGATAGCCATGAGCAGTATAATGACGTTTTTCCGGTTTAGAAAAATCCCCGCAACACTGATGCAAAACAGTATGGCGCCTAAGACTAAAAAGTGTGATAGTGAAATCATTTCCCCCTCCCTATTGTTATGCTATTCGCTTTATAAGTCGCGCTATAGGGAACTAAAGTTTCTTTTCCGCCGGCATTTTTACCAAGCGTACCCGTTCATTTCGTTTTACTTGAACTTGCTGTTCCGGTTGCATCGTCTGACGTTTTACCCGCTTGCGCATGGTCAAGGCGATAGCGGCAATTATGGCCACCAACAAAATCACTGCTGCGATTTCAAAAGGGTACAAATAATCGGTATACAATTGCCGGCCCAGTTCCTTCGTGTTGCTGTATTCAACGCCTTGCGCAACAGGATTAGCGAACTTGTCCAAACCGAACTGCTTTGGCCCGACAATTACCGCCAGTTGCGCCAGCATGATAATTGCCACTACCGCCCCGAAAGGCAAATACTTGGCAAATCCTTCTTTTAACACGGCCAGATTGATGTCCAGCATCATGACCACAAACAGAAACAACACCATAACGGCGCCCACGTAAACCAATACCAATGTAAGTCCCAGAAATTCCGCTTCCAGCAAAATCCAGAGCGCAGCGCTGGTAAAAAAAGCCAATACCAATGATAAAGCGGCGAACACGGGGTTTCTTATCGTAATCACCATGCCCGCGGCGAATATCAATATCGCGGAAAACGCGTAAAAAATGATTTCTTCTGAGCTCATAAATGGTTTCTGCTTTTGTTTTTCATAATAGGCTAACGATACGGTGCATCCAGCTCACGATTCTTGGCGATTTGTTTTTCGTATTTATCCCCCACCGCCAAGAGTTTTTCTTTAGTCATTAACAAATCACCACGCTGCTCGCCGTGGTATTCGAAAATATCCGTTTCCACAATAGAATCCACGGGGCAAGACTCTTCACAATAGCCACAGAATATGCATTTGGTTAAGTCAATATCGTAGCGAGTGGTTCGGCGTGTGCCATCGTCTCTTTTTGTTGATTCGATTTTTATCGCCAACGCAGGACATACTGCTTCACAAAGTTTGCATGCAATGCAGCGCTCCTCGCCGTTGGGATAACGGCGCAAGGCGTGCAGTCCGCGAAACCGTGGTGACAAAGGTGTTTTCTCCTCTGGATACTGCACGGTAATTTTTTTCTGTCCAAGGTATCCAAACGTCAAGCGCAAGCCTTTAAACAGCTCTATCAAAAACAGACTTTTGATGTAATTTGTGACGACATTCATAACACAATTCTCATAGGGTCGATGATATCTAAGAGATTTTTATCTAACCTTTACTTAGTTAAGTGCTAGTCAAACCAAGGCGCCCAATGATCCACTACCGCCCAGCCAACCAACAATAGCCAGACAATTGTAATCGGGATAAACACTTTCCAGCCCAACCGCATAATTTGATCATAACGGTATCGGGGAAAAGTCGCCCGCAACCACAAAAACACAAACAGGAAAAACGCGGTCTTTAGTAAAAACCAATGAATACCGGGACCTAGCAATGCCCCAATCACCGCGATGTCAAACACGCTAGCAGGCAATATCCCTTCTAACGGGGATAACCAGCCGCCCCAAAACAGCAATGAGGTTAGCGCCGCAACAAGAATCATATTGGCGTATTCAGCCAAAAAGAACACCGCAAACGCCATGCCGGAATATTCCACGTGAAATCCCGCAACAATCTCCGACTCACCTTCCGCCACATCGAAGGGCGCCCGATTGGTCTCCGCAACACCGGAAATGAAATAAATAAAGAATAACGGCAGCAGCGGTAGCCAAAACCATTGCCAGACCCCACCTTGCTGGGCCAACACGATCTCTCCAATATTCAAACTGCCGGCTGCCAGCAACACACCCACAATGGCAAAGCCCATGGCAATTTCATAAGAGACGATTTGCGCAGCGGAACGCAATGCGCCTAGAAATGCGTATTTGGAATTGGATGCCCAACCGGCGATGATAACACCGTATACGCCCATGGAAGTCATAGCCAGTATGTACAACAAACCTGCATTGACATCAGCAATCACCATTCCGTCATCAAATGGAATCACCGCCCAAGCCGCCACCGCAGGGGCGATCGCTAATACCGGCCCCACCAAAAATAAAAACCGATTAGCGCTGCTGGGTAGAATTATCTCTTTGGTTAATAACTTAAGTGCATCGGCTATAGGCTGCAGCAATCCGCGTGGCCCAACGCGGTTGGGGCCTATACGCACCTGGATGTAGCCGATGACTTTACGTTCAGCCAATGTGAGGTACGCAACGCCCAGTAATAGCGGCACGAGCAAAGCCGTAATTTTCATGACAATAATGCTAACGTTAGCCAGGCTTTCCGGCATCCATTGCATAAAAGGTTCTATGAGATCAAGCATATTTTTTAATTAGTTATATAGCTGTAAATGGATCTGACTGATTTTTGCTCTCTACGTTGCTAGCTTACTCGCAACCTTTTTGATTAAATCCTCGCGATATCAATTTCGGATAAATCCGCACTTAACACGGCTGTTTCAGATAGCCCGGCGTGAATTAATACGCTGTCATCGGCCACTGCATTATCAATCATTACTGGTAACACCACTTTGGCACTATCCTGGGTGGCTGTGGCGCGGTCTCCGTCAGCCAGCCCCAATCGTTTAGCCATGTTTTCATTGACGATAATCGCCGCTTCGTGTGCATCCGGTGTATTTTGCAGGGCTGTGGCCCGGCGTTGCACAGAGTCCCAGGAATAGGGTTGCATTTCGCAGATGCGGACCAATTTCTCGGTGGGGCTACTCACCACTGTACTGGGGCATCGCCAGGCCATGGTGTTGTCGGTTTTGACGCTGCCGCATTTTTCCCGCACTTCGTTTAACACTTCTTCGTTACTCACATAATCGAATCCAGAACATGCAAATAAGTTACCCAGCACTCTAAGCACTTTCCACGCGGGCCTGGTTTCTTCTAACGGTGCTGTGACGCCGGTAAAACGCTGCCATTGACCTTCTACATTAATATAAGTGCCGGCAGTTTCAGTAAACGGCGCAATGGGCAATACCACATTGGCATACTGCTGATAACGGCTACTGTTAAACGGCGACAATACAACCACGAATTCGGCATCCATCATGGCGTTAAATGCAGTATGGGGAGCGGCGCTGTCCACTTCGGGTTCTAAATCAAGCAGTACATAGGCTTTTAATGGTTTATCGAACATTTCCTTGGCGTTCAACCCCTGTGTCGTAACAGCTTCGCCCCCGGCACCACGATGTGGGAGGGCGCCAGCAATCCAGGCACCGCTGGAATTACCCGCTTCGGACAAATATCCAATGCGACTACCGGACATTTGCGCGATACTGTTGGCCAATGCCCGCACTATCGAAAATTGCGTATGATTAATGGCTTGCGGCCCGAGCAATACACTGGATTTTTCGCCATTCACCAGTTGCTCGGCGATGTTTTCATGCGCATGGGTTACGGAAATCGAAGCCAAAAGCGGTTGCAACCCTTCAGGCATCGCTTTGCCGGTTTTAGTGGCGATCGCTTTTACTATCGCAGCCAGCTCCGCGGCGAAGTTTACCGGACTGCAAATAAGCTTTTCAGTGGTCGGTATATAAAAATTATAATCTATGGAATTAACGCACATCACTTTAGCACCGTTTTGCGCCGCTTTACGCAAGCGATGTGCTGCAATTGGCTGGTCTTTACGAATATTCGAACCAATCAATAACACACTATTGAGCTGTTCGAGCTCAGCAATGTTCTGCCCAAGCCAAGGGAAAGTCGGTGCAATATCCTGATCACTGAAATCCATTTGCCGAATCCGGTGATCGATATTCGTAATGTCCAGCGAACGCGCCAGTTTTTGCAACAGGTACAGTTCCTCCAGCGTGGCAGTGGGCGATGCCAATACCCCTACTTGGGAGGCACCACGATTTTTAATGATGGACTTAATGCCATCCACTGTAGCCGTTAATGCGGTTTCCCAGTCGGTCTCTTTCCACGTCCCGCCATGCTTAACTTTGGGGAATTTTAGCCGGTCTTTGCTGTTTAAACCTTGGTAACTGAATCGGTCCCGGTCGGAAATCCAGGTTTCATTAATCGTCTCGTTATCTTTCGGCACAATGCGCATGACTTTATTGTTAGAGACGTGCACATGCAGATTTGAACCAAGGCAATCGTGAGGTGCGATGGTGTCCCGTTGAACCATTTCCCAGGCTCGTGCGGAAAACCGGAATGGTTTTGAGGTCAACGCGCCTACCGGACATAAATCAATGACATTGCCCGATAACTCGGAAGTAATGGTATGGCTCACATAAGTACCGATTTCCATGTGTTCACCCCGACCGGTGGCACCCAGCTCTCGGATGCCCGCGATCTCTTCACCGAAGCGCACACAACGGGTGCAATGGATGCAACGCGTCATGTCAGTAGCAATCAAGGGGCCCAGGTTTTTGTCTTTGACAACCCGCTTTTTTTCGTAAAACTCCGAATAGGAGTTACCATAACCCATGGCGATGTCCTGCAGTTCACACTCTCCGCCTTGATCGCAGATAGGACAATCCAGTGGATGGTTTATCAATAAAAATTCCATGACGCCTTTTTGAGCGTCTATGGCTTTAGGTGACTTGGTGAAAATTTTCATGCCATCGGTCACTGGAGTGGCGCAGGCGGGCAAAGGTTTGGCGACTTTCTCCACTTCCACCAAACACATACGGCAGTTGGCGGCTATGGAGAGCTTGCGGTGGTAACAAAAGCGCGGAATAAAAATACCTGCCTCGTCGGCCGCTTCGATAATCATTGCACCGCTACGGGCATTAATTTTTTTTCCGTCTATTTCGATGTTCGCCATCGTTTTAAAAAACCTTTTTAGTTAAAACCTTTTTCGAATTCAGAGTGTTGCACACAGTTATCTCATGTTTCTGTCGTTCAGCGTATTGTGTTGTGCTAAACAAGAAGTACTTATCACTAAAATGGCGGCTTTAGGTCCCCACCATACATTTTTTGTGTTCAATGTGATATTCAAATTCGTCTCGAAAATGTTTGATAAAACTTGCCACTGGCATGGCCGCCGCATCGCCTAATGCGCATATCGTATGGCCTTCAATTTTCCCGGCGATGTTAACCAGAAGATCCAGATCTTCGGGTTTGCCATGGCCATGCTCGATACGATGCACGATTCGCGATAACCACCCAGTGCCTTCACGACACGGTGTGCACTGACCGCATGACTCGTCGTAATAAAAGTGCGACAGGCGGGCAAGCGCTTTTACCATACAAGTCGAATCATCCATTACTATGACCGACCCAGCCCCCAACATGGACCCGGCTTTGGCGATGGAATCGTAATCCATATCCGTTTCCATCATTACGTCTGCAGGCACGACCGGTGTGGAAGAACCACCGGGAATTACCGCTTTTAATTGATGGCCTTCGCGTACACCGCCGGCCATTTCCAGCAATTCCCGAAATGGCATTCCCATAGGGACCTCATAATTGCCGGGTTTGTTGACATGACCGGTGACGCAAAATATCTTGGTTCCACCGTTATTGGGTTTACCCAAATCCAAAAACCATTGACCACCGTTTTTGATGATCATGGGGACCGACGCCAGCGTTTCGGTATTGTTGATAGTGGTCGGCCGGCCGTATAAACCAAAGCTGGCAGGAAACGGCGGTTTAAACCGGGGTTGGCCTTTCTTGCCTTCCAATGACTCCAGCAACGCGGTTTCTTCCCCGCAAATATAGGCTCCAGCACCTAAATGTGTGTACAAATCGAAATTCACGCCGGAACCCATTATATTGTTGCCCAATAAGCCCGCTGCGTAGGCTTCATCGATAGCGGCCTGAAATCTCTCGTAGGGCTCCCAAAACTCACCGCGTATATAGTTATAACCCGCTGTGGCACCTATGGTATAACCGGCAATCGCCATGCCCTCTACCAACTGGTGGGGATTGTAACGGAGAATATCCCGGTCTTTACAAGTTCCCGGCTCTCCTTCGTCTGAGTTACAGACTATGTATTTTTGTCCAGGCGTATTGCGTGGCATGAAGCTCCATTTCAGACCGGTGGGAAAACCAGCACCTCCGCGGCCCCTTAGTGCAGAAGTTTTTAACTCTGCAATAATATCATCCGGAGAGATTTTCTCCTTTAGAATTTTTTTCCACACTTCGTAGCCACCGGTGCTTTGGTAAGTCTCCAAAGTCCAGGGCTTTTCCAGGTGATTGTTTCTAAAACATACTTCGTTGGTCATTTGTAATTAGTCCAAACTGTCCAATATGGTGTCAATCTTCTCTGGTGTTAAGTATTCGTAATAGGTATTGCCTATTTGAAACATGGGTCCGCCGACACAGGCTCCCAAACATTCAACGATTTTCAAAGTGAATTTTCCATCGGGTGTGGTCTGACCCATTTTAATACCCAGCTTGTTCTGCAAGTGTTCCACCACTTCATCCGAGCCACACAGTAAACAGGAAATATTTGTGCATACACAAATCTTGTGCCGGCCAACCGGCTTGTGTTCATACATGGAATAAAAGCTTGCGACTTCGTATACCGAGATTGGCGGCATTTGCAGGTATTGCGCCACGGCATCCATTAATTCTGTAGTCAGCCAACCCCCATTTGCTTCTTGGACAATGCTCAATGCCGCCATTACTGCGGATTGTTTTTGATCAGCCGGATATTTGGCGATCCACGCGTCAATCTGCTCGCGTGAAGTCGGCGAAATGAGGTCAATTTTTTCTTGTTCCATTCTTGCTGCCATTCGCTTATTTCCAGAATTCACAAATCAGTACATACTTACTTAAGTTCTATCGATCAACTTCGCCAAACACTATGTCTTGCGTGCCTATGATTGCAACTACGTCGGCAAGCATATGCCCGCGCGACATTTCATCCAAACCTGATAAATGTGCAAATCCCGGAGCCCGGATTTTTAGACGGTAGGGTTTATTAGTACCATCGGACACAAGATAAATGCCGAACTCACCCTTGGGATGTTCCACCGCGGTATACACCTCTCCTTCCGGCAAGGTGTAACCTTCGGTAAACAACTTAAAGTGATGAATGAGTGATTCCATATCCCCCTTCATGGATTCACGTGATGGGGGCGTCAGTTTGTGATCATCCAGCATGACGGGACCTGGATTGTTGCGCAACCATTCAATGCATTGTTTGATAATGTGGTTGGATTGGCGCATCTCTTCCATACGCACCAGATACCGGTCATAACAATCGCCGTTGACACCAATGGGGATATCAAAATCCAACTGGTCGTACACTTCATATGGTTGTTTTTTGCGTAAATCCCACTCAATCCCGGAGCCCCGTATCATTGGGCCGGTAAATCCCATTTGCAGGGCTCTTTCCGGGGAAACCACGCCAATGCCTACGGTTCGTTGTTTCCAAATCCGGTTATCGGTTAGCAAAGTCTCGTATTCATCCACGTAAGCAGGAAAACGATTGGTGAAATCTTCTATGAAATCCAATAACGAACCTTGACGGTTGCGATTCATGCGCTCGACTTCTTTCTCATTGTGCCACTTGGACGCATTGTATCTGGGCATACTGCCGGGTAAATCGCGATAAACACCCCCGGGACGGTAATATGCCGCATGCATGCGTGCACCAGAAACCGCTTCATACATGTCCATCAAGTCTTCACGCTCACGAAAAGCGTACAAGAATACTGTCATCGCACCGATATCCAGGGCATGGGCCCCCAACCACAACAGGTGATTTAAAATTCGGGTGATTTCGTCGAACGCGACTCGGATGTATTGCGCGCGGATAGGTGGTTCTATGCCCAGTAATTTTTCCAGTGCAAGCACATAACCATGTTCATTACACATCATGGACACATAATCCAGGCGATCCATGTAGGGAATACTCTGGTTATACGGTTTGCTCTCGGCGAGTTTTTCCGTTGCGCGGTGCAACAACCCAATGTGTGGATCGGCGCGTTCAACGGTCTCGCCGTCAAGTTCAAGTACCAGGCGTAGCACGCCGTGGGCGGATGGGTGCTGGGGACCGAAATTGATTGTGTAATTTCTAATCTCAGCCACTATTGCTCTCCTTCGGTGGCCGTTCGAATATAGCGGTGATCGGCTCGTTTGACTTTAGGAACCAGCGTTCGGGGTTCTATACTCACGGGTTCATAGACGACGCGTTGTTTTTCCGGGTCGTAACGCATTTCCACCTGACCAATCAATGGGAAATCTTTACGGAAGGGATGACCGATAAAACCGTAGTCGGTCAATATTCTCCTCAAATCCGGGTGTGACCGAAACATAATGCCGTACAAATCGAATGCTTCGCGCTCATACCAGTTAGCGCTGGTCCAAATATCGACAACGGAATCAATGAGGGGCTCTTCGCTGGGCAAATAGGCTTTAACCCGTAAACGTAAGTTGTTTTTAACGGATAATAATTGATATGCCACCGCAAACCGTCGGCTAGTGGCGTTCTCTCCTTCTAATTTATACGCCGCTGTACCATCGGGCAATCGTTCCACACCGCGGCTGAATCCAGTGCCGGTGGCACCAATGGTTTCCCATTCCACATCGCCAAAGGCCAGATAGTCAACGCCGCATAGATCGATAAGTTCTTCAAATGCGAATTCAGGTTCGTCGCGTAAAGCGGTACAAACCGATTTAATATCATCGGGCGCAACCTCCAGGGTTACTTCCTTGAATTCTGCCTTACATGCCAATGCATTAGGAAATCTTGAGTCGAGACGCTCTTTCAGCGCCGTGATTACATTCCCCATGATGATAATCTCTTATGTTCTTTACGGTAAGTGATTACGTTATTTTTATATCTAAAACCAACGCATGTAACATGCCCTAAAAACAACGGGCGTACTAACGCGCAATCGTGTTGGTGCGCTTTATTTTGTTTTGTAATTGGATAATGCCGTAGAGTAATGCTTCGGCGGTTGGTGGGCAACCCGGAACATAGATATCCACTGGCACTATTCGGTCACAACCACGTACCACTGAATAAGAGTAATGGTAATAACCTCCCCCATTAGCACAAGAACCCATGGAAATTACCCAACGGGGCTCAGCCATTTGATCGTAAACTTTGCGCAATGCAGGCGCCATTTTATTTACTAATGTACCCGCGACTATCATCACATCGGACTGTCTCGGGCTAGGGCGGAACACAACCCCGAAGCGGTCCAAGTCATACCGCGCAGCACCGGCTTGCATCATTTCTACAGCGCAACAAGCCAGACCAAACGTCATGGGCCACAGCGAACCGGTCCTTGCCCAGTTGATTAATTTATCAGCGGTGGTGGTGACAACCCCTTTTTCCAGTATGCCTTCTATTCCCATTCCAAGGCCCCTTTCTTCCACTCGTAGATAAATCCAATAACCAGTATTCCAAGAAACACGGCCATCGCGACAAAACCAAACACGCCGATATCTTTCAATACCAACGCCCAGGGAAACAGAAACGCAATTTCCAAATCAAACAGAATAAATAGAATGGCAACCAAGTAGAAACGCACATCAAATTTCATGCGCGAGTCTTCAAACGCTTCGAAGCCGCACTCGTAAGGCGACAACTTCTCCCCGTATGGTTTTGTTGGTCCCACCAAATAACCGATGATAATAGGTACGACACCTAACAACAAACCGATTATTACAAAGATCAGAATGGGTAAATAATTTTCAAGCATTATGGAATGATCCCCACCCAGTTTTTTTAATTATATTTTTGGCAATGAATGGGAAGTTGATTCCCTAACGACGAATTCCAATGATCCGCTTTCACCTAGAAATTATTTTTCTCAAAGAAACAATGTTCAAAGAAACAATGTTCTTTCAGAATCAATTAATCCCTGCGAATAAGTCGTGTATTTGGGCAATAACTATCCCGCCTCACAAGCGAAAGACGAGTCTAGGCTAGACCAGAATGACTTGTCAAGTGAGCTAATACTTTAAATATTAGTGAATAATCAGAAAGTTATATATCGATACCCCGATCAAAAAATTGTATTGAGATTGTTTTTATGTTAATGGTGCCGATGGCCGGAGTCGAACCGGCACAGCTTTCGCCACTGCCCCCTCAAGACAGCGTGTCTACCAATTCCACCACATCGGCATTACTTCAACGTGTCCCCGATAACGTGTCCCCGATTCATTCTATTTATGGTTTGTTCCGTTCTATATTAAATTACTTAGGGGGTGGATTCAGGCGGTGCTTGCTGAGGCAGGTCCTGTGGAAGGTCTTGCGGAGCTTCCGATGGTGCCATCGTCGCCCCCGCTTCTGGCTCAACGCTTTGATCCATATTTTTACCTGAGGATTCGCCTGGGTTTACCTCTGCGGGAGCTTGTGGCAGCTGAGGAATATCACTTGGTTCATCAACCGCCTGCTGAGATTGCAGCGGTTGTGTTGGCGGTTCGCTGATGGTGGTTTGCTCCATGATACTCTTCGGTTCTTCACTGGAGCTTTGGTGTAAATATGCCAAAGATAAGCTGGTCACGAAAAATACCGTGGCCAATATCGCGGTAGTACGTGACAAAAAGTTACTGGAGCCTTGAGCACCAAATACTGACCCTGACACACCACCCGCAGCACCGGCGCCAAAAGCCGCACCCGCATCAGCCCCTTTACCATGTTGTAACAATACCAAACCTATAACGGCCATTGCCGCTAGTATATGAACTATTTGAATAATGGTCATAGCCATTGATTAGATTTAACCTCGTTATCGAAAAAAGTTATGCCAAAATTTATTGCTACAGCTGCCGAATTCACTGCCAGACCAAACCAGATTAAGGTATTTCAGATTACTGTCACCTCAGTTATATATCCAGCCACTTGATCTTTACGCACAACCAACTGCGATCCATACCACTAACCAGCCGCTTTACAAATTCCCAGGAAGCTATCCGCCTGAAGTGAAGCGCCCCCGATTAAACCACCATCTATATCGGGTTTAGCGAATAACTCTGCCGCATTGTCAGGTTTTACACTACCGCCATATAAAATCTGAATTTTGTCCGCAATGGCCGTATTTTTTTCTGCCAGGCGTTGACGAATAAACGCATGGACATCTTGTGCTTGTTCTGGGGTGGCGGTAACACCGGTGCCAATGGCCCAAACGGGTTCATAAGCTATGACCGCATTTTTAAATTGCTCAATACCAGTAACGTTCAGTACTGCGTCCAATTGTTCGGCCACAACCGCTTCAGTTTTCCCACTTTCCCGTTCGCTGAGTAATTCCCCTACACATAAAATCGGTATCATTCCTGCGGATTGCACAGCAATATACTTTTGCACAATGTCATCGTTGGTTTCGTTATAAATCGCACGACGTTCCGAGTGACCAAGAATGACATAGGTGCAACCAAATTCTTTCAGCATGGGCGCTGCCACTTCTCCGGTATAGGCGCCGTCATTATACTGGCTGCAATTTTGAGCGCCCCAGGAGATATTGCTTGAAGCCCCCTGAGAAGCCAATAACTCAGCGGCTTGCGGGATATAGACAAACGGCGGACACACGGCCACATCGGCGTTTTTCACCTCGGATATTCCACCCAGAATACCTTCGATCAAGTCTTTGGTATCTTGCTTGGATCCGTTAAGTTTCCAGTTTCCAGCGACCAGTGTACGGCGCATTGATTTCCTCCCTACTAAACTCGTTCAAAAGCGGGCTGGAAGCTTAACCGTATGAGGCAAAAAAATCAATTTGCTGGAGGAAAATTACTGAAATTTAATGCCGTTGGGCGCCATATTGGCGCCTTTTCCCACTGTGTTGCTCTTGGTCAGCGGTGAGGTTTAACGTAAAAAAGCTTCTTTGACCACTGAGGCCAAATTATTGGCCAAAAGCTCCACTTCGCTTTTATCGTTTCCTTCCACCATGACCCGAATCAACGGTTCCGTTCCCGAAGGCCGTAATAATACTCTTCCGCGGTCTTTAAGTTGGAGTTCCACTTGCTTTACGGCGTCGTTGAGCAGAGTCGATGAGGTAATATCGACTTTTTTCTTAATCCTCACGTTGACCAGGCATTGCGGGTATTTCGTCATGCCATTTTTTAGCTCATGCAGGGAACGTTGGGAGCGAAACATGGCGTGTAGTACTTGTAACGCAGAAATAATCCCATCACCGGTGGTGGTACGGTCCAGGCAAATGATATGACCGGAACTTTCTCCACCTAAAACCCAGCCTCCCTTTTGCAACATCTCCATGACGTATCGGTCGCCGACTTTAGCTCTTTTCAGGGCAATTCCATCCAACTGTAAGGCTTTTTCCAGTCCCAGATTGCTCATCACGGTTCCCACGACGGCGCCGTTCATTTTCTCTTCTTCTACGCGTGACCGTGCAATGATATAGAGCAGTTCATCGCCGTCGACAACTTCACCTTTGTGATCCACCATAATGACCCGGTCACCATCCCCGTCCAATCCTATGCCCAGATCAGCATTGACTTGCAACACTTTGTCCTGTAACGCCTCAGGCCGTGTGGATCCGCAATTATCATTGATGTTGAGCCCGTTTGGTTCGGTGCCTATGGTGTACACTTCGGCGCCTAATTCTTCGAACACATTGGGTGCCACGTAGTAAGTCGCACCGTGCGCGCAATCGACCACAATTTTTAAGTGGTTCAATGTCATATTAAAAGGTACTGACGCTTTGCAGAACTCTATATAGCGCCCCGCGGCATCTTCCACCCGCTCCGCCTTGCCCAAACGCGCCGAATCCACACACTGCATGGGTTTATCCAATTCGGATTCAATAGCCAATTCCAGCTTATCGGATAGTTTGGTGCCGTCCCCAGAGAAAAACTTGATACCGTTGTCCTGGTGCGGATTGTGAGAGGCACTGATCACAATACCGGCCTGGGCACGCAGTGTTCGGGTCAAATACGCGATGGCAGGCGTCGGCATGGGACCCAATAACGAAATATCCACACCGGCCGCAGAAAATCCCGCTTCCAGGGCGGATTCAAACATATAACCTGAAATACGAGTGTCTTTGCCGATGATGACTTTACCCTGATCGCTGCCATTACAACCCAGTACCCGGCCCACGGCCCAACCCAGTTTCATTACGAATTCAGGATTTATTATCCCTTCCCCAACTCGTCCGCGAATTCCATCCGTACCAAAGTATTTTCTTGTCATCTGCTCTTCTCTTTTATCGATTTTTCTACATCACTTAAATTTTAATATTTTCCTCGCCGGCCCGCGCAGCATAACACTTCCCCACCTGCACATATCCGGAAAACGGGCAGCAACCCCATCCGTATAATTTTCATTCACTGTTTTTTACCGCATCACACAGTTTTAAAGCATCTACCGTTGCGGCAACATCGTGAACGCGAAAAATATTTGCGCCCAACCAGCAGGCAATTACCGCCAGGCTCACACTGCCAAATACCCTATCGTCGGGGGGTCTCTCCAATATGGCCCCAATGCTGGATTTACGCGAAAATCCCACTAAAACCGGCAATTCCAAAGCACAAAACGCCGCTAAGTTTTTCACCAATGCCAGATTGTGTTGTACCGATTTACCGAAACCGAATCCAGGATCGACAATGATTTGAGTTCGATCGATTCCGCCATTTACGCATTCAACAATTCTTTCTTGTAAGAATTTCCTGACTGCTTGGATTACGTCACTATACTGCGGATTTTGCTGCATAGTACGCGGTTCGCCTTGCATATGCATTAAACACACCGGCACATTGAGGTCCGCAACCGTCGAGACAGCCCCGGGAAGGCGTAGTGCATAGACGTCATTAATCATACCCGCGCCGGCTTTCACCGCTTCACGCATCACCTCAGGTTTACTGGTGTCTACGGAAATGATGACCGGGAGTTCACGATGGATTGCTTCAATAACCGGCAAAACGCGGTCCATCTCCTCCTGTACCGATACCGGTTGCGCCCCAGGGCGAGTGGATTCCCCACCAACATCCACAATATCCGCGCCTTCATTGGCCATCTTACGCGCTTGGACCACGGCTTTTTCTTTGGCAATAAAAAGACCCCCGTCGAAGAACGAATCGGGGGTCACATTGAGTATGCCCATAATCCGGGGCACGGATAAATCTAATGTTCTATCAGCACAAACCAGTGCGCGTTGCATGATGAACGAGGTGTTTAACTTTCTTCAATACATCTGTGTCCTTAGGTGTGCTGCACGGTTTAATGTTCGCCGGCAGGATTGCCTATAGAACTGTCGCTTTCAGTTTTGGTTTCTTTTTTCTTGTCGGAAGCCTCGGCTTTTGGTGTTGACGGAGGCGTTTTGTCGGACCAATCCGCCGGCGGCCGTGGTTCTCGACCGGACATTATGTCGGCAATTTGTTTTTCATCGATGGTTTCGTATTTAATCAACGCATCGGCCATCATATGCAATTTGTCCATGTTGGTAGTAAGAATGGTCTCCGCTTTTTCGTAGTTACGGTCCACAATGGCTTTTATTTCTGCGTCAATCAAATTGGCAGTCTCACCGGAAACGTTTTTATGTTGCGTTACCGAATGACCTAAGAAAACCTCGCCTTCATCTTCGCTATACGTCATGGGGCCTAATTTTTCCGAAAACCCCCATTTGGTCACCATATTGCGCGCAATGTCGGTGACGCGCTGGATGTCATTACTGGCGCCGGTGGTCACCTTCTCCTTTCCAAAGATGATCTCTTCGGCAATTCTTCCACCGAACATGCTGGCAATTTGACTCTCCAAGCGTTCTCTACTGTAACTGTAGCGATCCTCTTCCGGCAAAAACATGGTCACACCCAGCGCCCTGCCGCGCGGAATGATCGTGACCTTGTACACCGGATCATGGGAAGGTACATTCAAGCCCACAATCGCGTGCCCGGCCTCATGATACGCAGTGAGTTTTTTCTCGTCTTCGCTCATCACCATGGACTTTCGCTCGGCGCCCATCATGATTTTGTCTTTGGCCTGCTCGAAGTCAATCATGGCCACCAAGCGTTTATTGGCGCGTGCCGCAAACAATGCCGCTTCGTTGACTAAATTAGCCAGATCAGCGCCAGAAAATCCAGGTGTACCACGGGCAATTTTGGTGGGTTCGACGTCGTCTGCCAATGGCACTTTGCGCATGTGCACTTTAAGGATTTGTTCCCGGCCACGCACATCGGGCAATGGCACTACTACCTGGCGATCGAATCGACCGGGGCGCAACAGAGCCGGGTCCAACACATCGGGACGGTTGGTGGCCGCCATCACAATAATTCCTTCGTTGCCTTCGAAACCGTCCATTTCCACCAATAACTGGTTAAGGGTTTGCTCGCGTTCGTCGTGACCGCCACCTAAACCCGCGCCACGGTGCCGGCCGACGGCGTCAATTTCATCAATAAAAATGATACAAGGGGCGTGTTTTTTTGCCTGATCAAACATGTCACGAACCCGGGAGGCGCCCACACCCACGAACATCTCCACGAAATCCGAACCGGATATGGTAAAAAACGGCACTTTCGCCTCACCGGCAATGGCTTTTGCCAGTAACGTTTTACCGGTGCCGGGGGAACCCACCATCAATACGCCGCGGGGTATTTTGCCTCCTAATTTCTGGAATTTGGCCGGATCACGTAAAAATTCCACTAATTCGGCAACTTCTTCTTTGGCTTCTTCCACTCCCGCCACGTCAGCAAAGGTGACTTTGACCTGATCTTCCCCGAGTAATCGCGCTTTGCTTTTACCAAACGACATCGCGCCTCGGCCACCGCCACCGCCTTGCATTTGGCGCATGAAAAAGATCCACACGGCGATTAATAACAACATGGGGAACCAGGATATAAAGACTTGCATAAGCAAACCTTGTTGCTCGGGAGGCTGAGCATCGATGGTCACACCATTGGCCAATAAATCGTCCACTAATTTATCGTCGCCGGGATTGTAGGTGGTGAAGCGCTCATTAGTGGTGGTTTCACCGTGGATGCTGCGACCTTCGATGAGCACTTTACTCACGAGTCCATTGCGCACATCAGCAATAAACTCGGAATATTGGATTTGTTTGGCGGACGATGGCCTTGGCCCGAAGTTATTAAACACGGACACTAAAACAATGGCGATAACCACCCATAATAAAAGGTTTTTTGCTAAATCGTTCAAGTCTGCAAGCCTCTGTTTTTGTATAAATTGTCTTCGTACGAAATAAAAGTTCTACATTATCCGCACAGGAAACACAACCAATATTTAAATTCGACAACTTCTTTTAAAATTGATTGAAAATTTAGCCGTTGCTCTACGCTATGACCACGGATATTCCGTTCCATTCCTATTTAAGTTTCCCGCTTAAAGCCTTTTGCCAATATATAGACCTCCCGGGATCTTGATCGGGAAGCCTGGGGTTTGCGAATATTGACTTTTGCGAACAAGGCTCGAATCTGAGCGAGCAGCTCGTCGAAACCCTCGCCTTGAAACACTTTAATTAATAAATCTCCCTGGTTAACCAGCACTTTTTGCGCCAGATCGAGCGCCAACTCGGCTAAATAGACTGATCTGGGTTGGTCAACGGCTCTTATACCACTAATATTGGGCGCCATATCCGACAAAACAAGTCCAACCTTATCGTCGCCCAATGTATTAAGCAACTGATCGAAAACCATTTGTTCGGTGAAATCCCCCTGCAAGCACTCCACACCGGCGATGGGATCCAGGGGTAAAATATCCAGCGCAATCACTCTCCCCTGTTTACCGACTAACTCAGTGGCCACCTGCGACCAGCCTCCCGGTGCGGCGCCCAGATCAATCACGTTTTCACCAGGTTTGATAATCCGGTCTCGTTGCTGGATTTCCAGCAACTTATATGCGGCGCGGGAGCGATATCCCTGTTGTTGTGCCTTTTTTACATACGCATCGTCAAAATGTTCATCCAGCCAACGGCGGCTACTTTTACTGCGTTTTTGAGTCATAGTCTCGTCAATACCAATCGCTAGACTTGATCTTCGGGTGAATCCTGTGGATTTGACCAGTCGTTTTGACGTTTACCGACACGATGAGATCGCCACATAATCCAAACCATACCCAGCGTACCCGCCACGAACAATAAACCAGTCTGAATAAGGGCATCTTGTGTGATAGAATCCAAGCCAACAAACAATACAGTACCCATAACTATGATAATAGCCAGCTCCAGTTTTACGCGGTTGAATGGACTTGGTGCGACACCAAAAGTTGATACTTTTCTGTCAGTGGGCTGGTTACCACAATTATTTTCGGCGGTGTTATTACCTAGTCTTGTTTCATCGAACATTACTTCGTTCGACTTTTGTTTGTTCGATAGCATCACGACCTACAACCTTTTTAATGAAACTCACCAGAAAATCCAATGATAGCCTTAAATCCCAGACAAAAACGTTACTTACGCACTTTGGCCCACAAACTGAAACCGGTGGTTCTCGTCGGAAGCGGCGGTTTGAGCAATGGGGTTATAAAAGAGTTAAACCAAAGCATAGAGCATCACGAATTAATCAAAGTAAGAATTAATGCTTCGGATCGACAATCCAGGGCTGATATGATTCAAGCCATCAATGAGGCCATCGACAGCACAGCAATTTTTTGCATCGGCCACATTGCAGTATTTTATCGGCCTGCAAAAAATCCAGTGCTTAGTTTACCGAAATAATTGTGCTTTCGGTTTATTAAAACCCAACCCCACCAATGCCAAACCCAGAATACTGATGAGCATATAGGCGGCGGAAGACAAGCCGTGTAAAATTCCGAACCGGCTTTTCGCCGCGCTGCCATCTACCAGCCCTTGGATTTTGAGTTCAGCCATCATGGGTTGCAAAACGAATTCGTTGTTGGCCACAAACACCAGCATCACCAGCACAACCCACAACTGCCAAACGCGTCCGTAGCGCTTTAGGACAATGAGCAACAACAAAGCACCACATATCAACCCCAACCAGTTTATGATGTGAAACATTTCCCCGGCCAATTGTCCGGCCAGTTTGCGCTCATCAAGCACCGCAAACAATGTCGGCGCAGCAATATAACCAATCGCCCACAGGCCGCCTACCCACGCAGTGGTTAATACTCTTTCGATGGCAGACAGGAAACTCATCTGGTTTGTAAGAATGGATACGTTAAAAGGTAAGGTTTCAAATGTATTTGACGGACAAAATCTCGTAGGTCTTTAATCCACCCGGGGCTTGGAACTCCACGACTTCGCCCTCTTCTTTGCCAATCAATGCTCTCGCGATGGGTGAAGTCACGGAAATCATCCCTTCATTGATGTCGGCTTCATCTTCACCCACGATTTGATAAGTGGTCTCTTTACCGCTGTCTTCATCCAGTATTTCAACAGTAGCACCAAACACAACCCGACCGGTAGAGCCAAAGGTGGTCACGTCGATGATTTCCGCATTACTCAATTTGGCGTTGATTTCTTCAATACGCCCTTCAACAAAACTCTGCTGCTCCCGCGCGGCGTGGTATTCGGCGTTTTCTTTTAAGTCGCCGTGTTCCCGCGCATCGGCAATGGCTTGTATGATGCGGGGCCGTTCCACGGATTTTAACTGCTTCAATTCCGCCCGCAGTTTTTCCGCGCCCCGTGTGGTAATAGGTACTTTTCCACTCATGCTTGTAACTCCTGATGAAGATCCTGTATCCGATAAGTCTGCGAAAACTCTTTATGAAGAATTGCCAAACAAGTCGCCTCCGCACCCGCAATGGTGGTGGTGTAAGTCACTTTGCGTTGTAGTGCGTTGCTACGAATGGTTCTGGAGTCGGCTATCGCCTTTTTACCTTCCGTCGTGTTGATAATAAAATCGATTTCGTCGTTTTTAATCATATCGACGATGTGTGGACGGCCTTCTGTCACTTTGTTTACCCGCTGACACTCTATACCCGCCTGTTCCAGTGCTTTTGCAGTACCGATAGTGGAAACAATGTTAAAACCCAATCCGAGCAGCGTCTTCGCTATTCCGATGGCGGCGGGTTTATCCACATCGCGTACGCTCACAAACACCGTGCCCTGTTGAGGCAATGTAATTCCAGCAGCGATTTGTGCTTTGGCATAAGCTTCTGCGAATGTACGCCCTATGCCCATGACTTCGCCGGTGGACTTCATTTCCGGTCCCAGAATGGGGTCCACGCTTGGAAACTTTACAAAGGGAAATACAGCTTCTTTTACGCAAAAATACTCGGGGATCACTTGTTTTTCGTAGCCTTGCTGTTTGAGGCTTTTACCTACCATGCAGCGGGCCGCCACTTTCGCCAGAGGAATGCCGGTGGCCTTGGACACATACGGTACGGTTCGCGATGCCCTGGGATTGACTTCCAGAATATAGATACTTTCGCGCTGAATGGCAAACTGGGCATTCATCAAACCCACAACATTCAGAGCCCTGGCCAGCATTCCGGCTTGTTCGCGGAGTTGATCCTGCAAGCCCGTGGATAATGCATGCGGCGGCAACGAGCAGGCTGAATCCCCTGAATGCACGCCCGCTTGTTCAATGTGCTCCATGATACCGCCGGTGAGAACTTGTTCACCGTCACACACCGCGTCGTAATCCACTTCGATCGCATCGTCCAGAAACCGGTCCAACAGCACCGGCGATTCATTGGACACGTTCACCGCATCGCGCATATAACGGCGCAGTTCATCTTCGGCAAATACGATTTCCATTGCCCGGCCACCCAGTACGTAGGACGGTCTGACGACCAAGGGATATCCAATCTCCTCGGCGAGTATGACGGCTTGCTCGGTGTCGGTGGCGGTACGATTGGGAGGCTGACGCAATCCCAATTTGTCGATCAATTTTTGAAACCGCTCGCGGTCTTCCGCCAAATCAATGGAGTCCGGTGTCGTGCCTATGATAGGCGCGCCCGCAGCTTCCAAGTCCCTGGCCAGTTTTAACGGTGTTTGACCACCATATTGCACGATGACGCCTTTGGGTTTTTCCAGATGAATTAGCTCCAAGACATCTTCCAGGGTCAACGGTTCGAAATACAAGCGGTCCGAGGTATCGTAGTCTGTGGATACGGTTTCCGGATTGCAATTGACCATAATGGTCTCATAACCGTCTTCGCGCATGGCCAGCGCAGCGTGCACGCAGCAATAGTCGAACTCAATACCTTGTCCGATACGATTGGGCCCGCCACCCAGTACCATGATCTTCTCCCGATCGGTAGGCTGGGCTTCGCATTCTATTTCGTAAGTGGAATACATGTAAGCCGTGCTGGTGGCAAATTCCGCCGCGCATGTATCGACTCGCTTGTACGCCGGCCGTATGCCATGAGAGTGGCGCAATTCACGCAGCTCTTTCTCTGCAATACCCAGTAGTTGCGCCAGCCGGCTGTCGGAAAAACCTTTTCGTTTTAGAGAAAACAAGCGTTGTTTGCCTTGCGCACCTTGCAATGCTTCCAGGCCCTGAGATTTCACTTCGGATTCGATGTGCACCAACTCCTGAAGCTGAATCAAAAACCAAACATCAATCTTGGTTTCGTCATGGACTTCCTCCAGAGACAAGCCGTAGCGAAACGCATCCGCCACATACCAAACCCGATCCGGCCCCGGTTGACGCAGTTCTTGTTTCAAGCGGTCCAGGTCATCATCGCCATCGAAAGAGAATCGTTCACTGAAACCGTTAGCACCAGTTTCCAATCCCCTGAGGGCTTTTTGCATGGACTCTTGAAAGGTGCGACCGATGGCCATTACTTCGCCTACCGATTTCATTTGCGTGGTCAAGTGCGAATCGGCATCGGGAAACTTCTCAAAGGTAAATCGAGGGATTTTTGTTACTACATAGTCGATAGAGGGTTCAAACGATGCAGGGGTGGCGCCGCCAGTTATCTCGTTTTGCAACTCGTCCAAAGTGTAACCCACGGCGAGTTTAGCCGCCACTTTGGCAATGGGAAATCCCGTGGCTTTGGAGGCCAATGCCGAAGAGCGTGACACCCGGGGATTCATTTCAATGATAATCATACGACCGTTTTCCGGGTTAATGGCAAATTGCACATTGGACCCCCCAGTATCTACACCAATCTCCCGCAATACAGCGAGGGAGGCATCACGCATGATTTGGTATTCTTTGTCGGTCAAGGTTTGCGCCGGTGCAACGGTAATGGAATCGCCGGTATGCACCCCCATGGGATCGAAGTTTTCTATGGAACACACAATAATGCAATTGTCATTTCGGTCGCGCACCACTTCCATCTCATATTCTTTCCAACCCAGCACCGATTCTTCTATCAGAAGCTCGTTGGTGGGCGATAAATCCAGGCCCCGCGCGCAGATTTCTTCGAATTCCTCTTTGTTGTAAGCAATACCACCACCGCTACCGCCCATGGTGAACGACGGGCGAATGATGGTGGGAAAACCGATTTGCGCTTGTACCTGGTGAGCTTCTTCCAGGCTGTGCGCCACCGCTGAGCGAGGCAAATCCAGACCGATTTTTTGCATAGCGTCCCGGAACCGTTCCCGGTCTTCGGCTTTGTCGATGGCATCGCGAGAGGCACCGATCAGTTCCACGTTAAACTTGTCCAGTACGCCTTCGCGCGCCAGGTCCAAAGCACAGTTCAGGGCGGTTTGTCCTCCCATGGTAGGCAATAAGGCATCGGGGCGTTCTTTTTCAATAATATTAGCCACAACCTCCCAAGTGATAGGTTCGATATACGTGGCATCCGCCATTTCCGGGTCAGTCATGATGGTGGCCGGATTGGAGTTAACCAGGGTGACGCGATAACCTTCCTCCCGCAACGCCTTGCATGCCTGGGCGCCCGAATAGTCAAACTCACAGGCTTGCCCTATGACAATGGGACCCGCGCCGATGATCAAAATACTGTGTATGTCTGTGCGTTTTGGCATAATGATATTCTTAGTTGCAATATGGGTTACGATTTTGGTTATAGTATCTGGCTAGACGTTCCGTCGTGATTCCGTAGTGGCCCGCAGTAATAAGTGGGTCCCGCAGTAATAGTAGTCGCACAATTAATCCAGCCCTATTGTGACTGTGTTTTGTGAGCATCCATCAATTCTGTAAAATGATCAAAAAGCGGTGATACATCGTGCGGACCCGGACTGGCTTCCGGATGCCCTTGAAAGCTGAATGCTGGTTTGTCGATACGGTGTATGCCTTGTAAAGAACCATCGAACAATGAACGATGCGTGGCTAGCAGGTTATCCGGCAAACTGGTCTCGTCCACGGCGAATCCATGGTTTTGACTGGTAATCATGACTGCGCTGGATTGCAGATCTTGCACAGGATGATTGGCGCCGTGGTGGCCAAATTTCATTTTCACGGTTTTTGCGCCGCTGGCCAGAGCCAGCAATTGATGCCCCAAACAAATGCCGAATATTGGCAATCCTTCGTCTAACAGTTTTTGTATGGCCGTTAGCGCATAATCACAGGGCTCGGGATCACCGGGACCATTGGATAAAAACACCCCATCTGGCTGCAATGCCATTACCTCTTCAGCCGGTGTTTGAGCCGGTACCACCGTTAAACGGCAGCCCCGGTCCGCGAGTTTGCGCAAGATGTTATGCTTTACGCCATAATCATAGGCAACCACATGATAGCGACCACTGGATTGCAGGTTCGGATACAGTTTGTAACCGGTACTAATCTCCCAGGTACCTTCGTTCCAGTTGTATTGTTTATCTGTGCTCGCTTCTTTGGCCAAATCCATGCCTTTTAATCCGGGAAAGGATTTTGCCGCATCGATGGCCGGGGCCGCGTCGATTTTATCTCCGGCCGCTATGCAACCGTTCAGCGCACCTTTTTCCCGCAACACCCGTGTCAGTTGCCTGGTATCGATATCAGCGATTGCAACAACGTTGTTCTGCTGTAAATAGTCTTCCAAAGACTGTTCGCTGCGCCAGTTGCTGGCCAAACGCGGTAGGTCTCGAATTACCAGACCGCTAGCGCACACTCGTTCGGACTCCTGATCGTCTTTATTGGTGCCGACGTTGCCGATATGCGGGTAGGTTAACGTAACAATTTGTTTGCTATACGATGGATCGGTGAGAATTTCCTGATAGCCCGTCATGGAAGTGTTAAAAACCACTTCTCCAACGGTCTGACCGTCGCTACCAATGGACTCACCGTAAAACACAGTTCCGTCTTCCAAGGCTAAAATGGCCGGTTTTCGCAATGCAATCTCCTTAAGTATATACACGAAAGCGGAAGAGGTTTTCAGACCGCTTCCGCTTTGCCAATTCTACTTTCGTTGTGATGCGTATTTTAAACAATGTTTTCTGCAATGTTTTTTACAGTGTTTTTTGCCATGGTTCTCGACCCATGCGTGGCGTGCAAGCTGTATTTTACTGTACTTCTGGCTTTGGAAAAACCCACTAATGGGCTATGGTAAAGACTACATGTATCCGGGTATATTGCAATGATCGGCTAACAATTCACATTGTACGTAATAGTGTACAATCCGGACATAATTGATCAACGATGACAACCCGGTTTATGAAGGCAGGTAACCAGGGGCATCGATTAGCGAAATCCCAACACATCCTGCATATCGTATACGCCGGTTTTGTGTTGCATAATCCATTGCGCCGCACGCACCGCACCTTTGGCAAACGTCATGCGGCTGGAGGCTTTGTGGCTGATTTCCACCCGTTCTCCAATACCCGCAAACATTACCGTATGTTCGCCAACGATATCGCCCGCCCGGATGGTCTCAAATCCTATGGTATTGCGGTCTCGTGCGCCGGTAATTCCCTCGCGGCCATACACCGCACAATCTTTGAGATCCCGCCCTAAGGCATTCGCCACTACCTCACCCATGCGCAATGCCGTTCCAGAAGGCGCATCCACTTTGTGACGATGATGAGCTTCGACGATCTCGATGTCGATGTCCTCGTTCATGACACGCGCGGCGATGTCCAACAGTTTGAAGCATAAATTCACCCCTACGCTCATATTCGGTGCGAAGACGATGGCGGTTTTTTTGCCGGCTTTTTGCAGTGATTCTCGCTGCTGGTCACTGAGTCCGGTGGTACCGATGACCATGCGTTTGCCATGTTCGGCGCACAATTCAATATTTTCCATGGTCGCCTGCGGTACGGTGAAATCGATCAAGACGTCAAAATCGGCCAGCACACTGGACAATTCATCGACGAGGTTTACCTTTTGTCTTTCCCGGCCAATTAATTCGCCGGCATCTGCACCGAGCAAACTACTGCCGGCACGTTCTATCGCAGCACCCAGGGAAACGCCAGCCGTATCTAATGAGGCTTCAATCAAAGTGCGGCCCATTCTTCCACCGGCACCGGCGATGGCAAGCGTTGACATAATGAATCCCCCGAAACAGATTTAATATTGTAAGATTTCGATATTATAAGGTTTCAAAATTGAAAGCTTTAATCTTGATGGTTTTAATATTGAAATTTGCTAAAGAAATTTAGTACTAAAATGTTACCGACGCCTAGTCCCATTACCAACTGAGGTAGGAATAACCTTGTTCCTGTAATTCCATAATATCCGCTGCCCCCACTTCCACAACCTTGGCTAACGGCAGTATATCTTTATTATCCCAGCCTAAGGATTTCATGGTATTTCCACAGGCGTGAAACTCAACACCATATTGCGCTAAACTGGAAACACGCTGTTTGGTCATTTTACTGACGGGCCGCTCCGGATGTTTCGCCAGGATGTGTATACCGGGACCAATGCCGACGACGACGATGTGGATATTGTCACTGTATTTTCGCAACATTGCACCGACGGAAAATAACACGGCATTGTGATAGTCCTCACCGCCTTTATTGAATTGATACACAACTTTGTGATCCGCCGGATCACCGGGGAACCGTAACTCAGGTTCCGATTCGGCTGCCATGGATTTATTCCCTAAAAACGCCAAACCACTTCCAGCCAACAATCCTTGTACCCATTTACGGCGCTGCGGATTAATCACTGTTGACGAGCCTTGTATTAGTTTCTGGATTTTCAAATGCGCTCCTTCTTCCTCTGACACCAATGGTGGTACCGTACCGAGTGGTACTTTTCAATCAATGGCGACGTTACAAATGCAAATCGTCGAAAAATTTTTTCACCCCGTCCAACCAGGAATGCTCTTTGGGTTTATGTTTGTGCCCGGTTTCGCTCATACTTTTTTCAAATTCACGTAGGATTTCTTTTTGTTTGGAATTGAGATTGACCGGAGTTTCCACCGCCACCCGGCAAATCAAGTCACCCACCATGCCACCGCGCACTGAACGCACCCCTTTGCCACGCACCCGGAACAGCCGGCCACTTTGAGTTTCTGTCGGTATTTTCAGTTTCACCCGGCCATCTAATGTTGGCACTTCCAACTCACCGCCCAATGTGGCAGTGACGAAACTAATAGGCACCTCACAGTACAAATCGTTTTCGTCACGGGCAAAAATAGGATGTTCCCTGACACTGATTTGCACATACAAATCGCCCGGCGGTGCACCCACTTCACCCGCTTCCCCTTCTCCACTTAAGCGGATACGATCCCCCGTATCCACCCCGGCGGGCACTTTCACCGACAAAGTCTTGTGTTCCTGTACTCTACCCTGACCGTGACATTTGTTACACGGGTCGCTAACCACTTGTCCTGTACCCCGGCATTTGGGGCAGGTTTGCTGCAGGGAGAAGAAGCCTTGTTGCATGCGCACTTGGCCGATGCCGTTACACGTCGTACAGGTTTTTGGGGTTGTGCCTTTTTTAGCACCGCTGCCGCCACATTCGGAACATTGAACCGACGTGGGCACACGAATTTTGACACTGGTGCCTTTTACGGCTTCTTCTAAAGAAAGATCCAAGTTGTAGCGCAAATCGGCCCCTCGGCGTGAGCGCCCACCGCCGTGCATGCCGCCGAATATATCGCCGAACACATCTCCGAAAATATCGCTAAAACTGGCACCGCCACCGCCACCCGCCCCCATACCAGGATCCACTCCGGCGTGACCGAATTGATCGTACGCAGTACGTTTTTGCGGATCGCATAGCACGTCGTACGCTTGCTTGGCCTCTTTGAAGTTTTCTTCGGCTTGTTCGTTATCTGGATTACGGTCCGGATGAAACTTCATTGCCAAGCGCTTGAAAGCTTTTTTGATTTCAGCCTCGCTGGCGTTTTTCGCCACACCCAAAACTTCGTAATAATCTCGTTTGGACATAAAAATGCGCTGTTGTTAGCCGTTATAAAAACGTTTATGGACTAAACGTGATAAAGCCAACACCCGCAGAGACGCGGGTCGTTGGCCGGTGGATTTCGTTTGTTCATGTTTATAAAGGTCATGACGCAGGTTTGTATTTACTACAGCTGTTTTAACTACAGCTGTTTTAACTACAGCTGTAGTAACTACGCCTGTAATCCTGCGAGTGACTCAGCCGCTACGCGATTATTTATCGTCTTTGACTTCCTCGAATTCGGCATCCACCACTTCTTCTCCGCCGCCGGAACCACCTTGCGAATCACCAGAACCACCGGCGGCACCTTGCTCATTCGCTCCGGCCTGGGATTGGGCCTGTGCGTAGGCTTTTTCCGCGATCTTACCAGAGGCTTCCACCAGGACTTTGGTTTTTTCCTCGATAGCATCTTTGTCGTCAGTTTTCATGGCGGCTTCCAGATCCTTGATGGCGGCATCTATTTTTTGTTTTTCCTCTTCGCTCACTTTGCTGCCCAGATCTTCCATGGACTTACGGGTAGCATGAATGAGATTGTCCGCCTGGTTACGTGTGGCCACCAAATCGTGGAATTTCTTATCTTCCTCTGCGTGGGACTCCGCATCTTTAACCATTTGTTCGATTTCTTTGTCGCTTAAACCGCTGGAAGCCTTGATAACAATGGATTGTTGTTTACCGGTGGCTTTGTCCTTGGCGCCAACATTTAAAATACCATTCGCGTCGGTATCAAAGGTCACTTCGATTTGCGG
>JAJDNG010000170.1 GCA_022340845.1 Gammaproteobacteria bacterium
GAAGAAAAAGCTAATAAAATTATTAGGAAATTGATTTCCTTCGCGTGCTTCGTGCTCTTCGTGGTGAGAAGAATTATTTGATAAAACATTCAAATTGGCAGAAATGAAACGCCTCATCAACCAACAACCTAGCAAAGTGCTTAGCGCATGGTTAGGGGTGTTGCCTTTTGTGATCGTGGCGGTGTTGTACCTGGTCGCCTCGGACTTGCGATTGGCGGAAAATCCCGACGACAAGCTGCTGCCCTCGCCGCAAACCATTGGCGACTCCATAGCTCGCATGGCCCTGGAACCCAGTAAACGCACCGGCGATTTGTTGTTATGGGGCGATACCTTGTCCAGCCTGATTCGCTTGGGTTTGGGCATAGGCATCAGTGCGTTAGTCGGACTGGTGTTCGGCATAGCCACCGGAGCGATTCCCTATGTGCGCGCCAATTTGTCGCCATTAATCACCGCTATCTCCATGATACCGCCCATGGCGATATTGCCTATACTGTTTATTGTGTTTGGCTTGGGCGAGTTGTCCAAAGTGGTGTTGATCGTGATCGGTATTACACCGTTTTTAATCCGTGACATGCAACTGCGGGTCAGGGAATTGCCGGCGGAACAAATCATCAAAGCGCAAACCTTAAGCGCGTCCACGTGGCAAGTGATTATCCGGGTAATACTGCCGCAGATATTGCCGCGTCTGATTAACGCAGTGCGTCTCTCGTTAGGTCCAGCCTGGTTGTTTCTCATCGCCGCCGAAGCCATCGCTGCGACGGATGGGCTGGGATATCGGATCTTTTTGGTGCGGCGTTATTTGGCAATGGATGTAATCCTGCCCTATGTGGTTTGGATCACGGTATTGGCTTTCTTGATGGATGTGTTGCTGCGCGTCGTGTCCGCCAAGCTGTTTCCCTGGTATGGCCGCGCGGAAGGGACCAAGACATGAGTCTCATCGAAGCGCACAATGTGGGCAAGGTCTACGGCGACAGTATTGTGTTGGAGCGGGTTAACCTGCGAGTCGAACAAGGTGAATTTTGTACTATCGTTGGTGCTTCGGGCTGCGGCAAGACCACGTTTTTGAAAATGCTGCTAGGCATAGAGCAACCCTCCAGTGGCGAATTGCTGTTAAACGGCGAGCCGTTTCCACAAGAACCGGATGAAGACCGCGGTATTGTATTTCAACGCTATTCGGTGTTTCCACATTTGACGGTATTGCAAAATGTGATGCTGGGCGAGGAATTGTCGGGATCAAAAATAATCGGCCGCCTGTTCGGTGCCGCGCGTAATCGCGCCAAAGACAATGCCCGAGCCGCCCTGGAGTCAGTGGGGTTGTCCCACGCCTTGGATAAGTATCCTGCGGAGTTATCCGGTGGCATGCAACAACGCCTGGCCATTGCGCAATCGTTTATTAAAAAGCCCAAAATATTATTGCTGGACGAACCCTTCGGTGCGTTGGATCCCGGCATACGCGCCGATATGCACGAACTTATTTTAGATCTCTGGAAACAAACCCAATTATCAATTTTTATGATCACGCATGATTTGAAAGAAGGGTTTTATCTGGGTACCCGGTTGCTGGTGTTCGACAAGATACGTCATGATCCGGAATTCCCTAACGCCTACGGTGCGCAGATTACGTACGACATTCCCGTGGGTAAAACCGACAAGAGAACCTATGAAGAAATTAATCAGGCCACCCACCTTGATCCCGTGGACTTGAAAATAACAACCGATAACAATTCAGCGGCGGCCAATTGAGCAAGAGGAGAACGCCATGACGCAAGCGCTTCTAAAAAAAGAGTTGCTGTATCAAGATGAGTTGCCCGGCAACTGCCATTGGTCGTTTAAAATGAAACGCGGCACACTGTTGCGATTAATCGATACCGAGGGTGGGGCCAATGTGGCGGCGCTGTTTTATAACTCCGATAATGCGCTGGAACGCTATAACATGGCGGACACTTTAAAAGCGCAACATACTTTTTATTTAACCAAAGGCCATGTGTGCTACAGCGATATGGGTCGCGTGTTATGTTCCATTGTGGATGATACCTGCGGATGGCACGATACCGTATGCGGCACGTCCAATGCCAAAATGGTGATCGACAAATACGGCGAAGCGCGTTATCAGGAATACCGCAACGATTACCATCGCAACGGCGTAGACAGTTTTTTGATTGAACTGGGAAAATACGGTCTTGGTAAAAAAGACCTGGTCGCCAACGTCAATTTTTTCAGCAAAGTCGCTGTCGATGAACAAGGCGCGATGAAATTTGATCCCAGTAACGCCAAACCCGGCGCTTATGTGGATTTGCGTTTTGAAATGGATTGTATCGTGCTGCTACACACTTGTCCGCATCCGCTGGATCCATTGCCTCAGTATGCGCCTAAGCCCATACGCTATGAACTGTTTCGTACCGAGCCGGCGGCACAGGACGATCTGTGTCGCACGTCGTGTGCGGAAAACCAGCGCGGTTTTCAGAATACCGAGCTCTATAACTTGACTTGTTGAGACTGCTTGATTGGTAATGTACGAGAGGGTAACCATGAACGCACAAAAACATTCGCAAAACGCTTCGCAAAACATTTCGCAAAACATCGTTGCCAGCCAGTTGAATCCGGCGGACGCCGTTTACGAAAAAGTAGTGCCGGCGGGGGAGTACTGGATACATACCGTGAAACAAGGCCAGACATTCCGCATCCTGGACCTGGAAGGTAACCAGGCCGCCGATACCTTGTTTTACAGCGCGAACGATCCCACTGAACGTTACAGCGCAGTGGACACCATACGTGAACAAGGCAATATTTATTTAACCACCGGCAGCGTCTTAATGTCCACCGATTGTAATCCCATGTTGACTATCGTGGCCGATACTTGCGGCCGGCACGATACCTTGGGCGGCGCCTGTGCCACGGAAAGTAATACCGTGCGTTATGCGTTGGAAAAAAAATGCATGCACGCCTGCCGCGACAGCTGGTTGTTGGCCATGGCGGAAAGCGACATCGCCACGAGCAAACACATGAGTAAGCGCGACTTGACCAGCAACATTAACTTTTTTATGAATGTTCCGGTTACGCCACACGGGGAGTTGACGTTTGCCGACGGCATATCCGAAGCCGGTAAATATGTTGAAATGCGTGCGGAAATGGATGTCATTGCGTTGGTTTCCAACTGCCCGCAATTGAATAATCCTTGCAACGCGTATAATCCGACGCCGGTGCAGGTGTTTATTTGGGATTAGCAAAGCGGGATTAATTGCAGTTTCGTTGGGCTTCGCAAACTCAGTCCAACCTACACGGATACCGATATTGTGGTTAACAAGGAATGTTTTCACAAATTCAAAACCTGGGAACGCGATTCTAATGTTTTTTGCTTGCAAGTAAGAGGACGGCCTCTTGCTTGCGAAACCAATGCGGGACGGCCTGCAGCAGACAAGATAAGATAATAATCGTCATGTTCGATAAAGTACTCATCGCCAATCGCGGCGCCATCGCTTGCCGCATTATCCGAACCTTAAACCATCTTAAAGTGCAATCCGTGACGGTGTATTCCCAGGCCGACAGCGGATCGTTACATGTGAGTCAGGCCGATGAAAGCGTTTGTTTAGGGAAAGGAACCGCCGCACAGACTTACTTGAATCAAGACAAGTTGATAAGCATTGCCAAACAAACCGGCGCGCAGGCTATTCATCCGGGCTATGGCTTTTTAAGCGAAAACCCCGAATTCGCCCGGCGCTGCGAACAGCAAGGCCTCGTTTTCCTGGGGCCCACCGCGGAGCAAATGACCGATTTTGGCTTGAAACATACTGCCAGGGAATTGGCCGAAAAAAGCCAGACGCCTTTGCTCCCGGGCACGGGTTTGTTAACCGGCATCGATGAGGCCAAAACCGCCGCCAATCAGATCGGCTATCCGGTCATACTGAAAAGCACCGCCGGTGGTGGCGGCATAGGCATGCAGATTTGTTTCAATCAGCAAGAGTTGGAAAACGTTTATGATTCGGTAAAACGCTTAAGTGAAAATAATTTTGGCAATGCCGGTATTTTCCTGGAGAAGTTCGTCGAATACGCCCGCCATATCGAAGTGCAGATATTCGGTGATGGTCACGGGCAAGTGATCGCGTTGGGCGAGCGGGACTGTTCCACCCAGCGACGCAACCAAAAAGTCATAGAAGAAACTCCGGCGCCGAATCTGGCCGATGACGTGCGCCGTCAATTGCAAAGCGCGGCCATACGTTTGGGCCAGTCGGTGAATTACCGCTCCGCGGGTACGGTGGAATTTATCGTCGATCAACAAAGCGAAGCGTTTTATTTTCTAGAGGTCAACACCCGCTTACAAGTGGAACACGGGGTAACCGAACAAGTGTACGGCGTGGACCTGGTGGCCTGGATGATACAGTTGGGGGCGCAGGAACTGCCGCCGTTGAATCAGTTGAATGATAGCCTGTCTCCGGCAGGCCATGCCATTCAAGTGCGCATTTATGCAGAGGATCCGGGTAAAACCTTCCAGCCCAGCGCCGGCCTATTGTCCCATGCAAGCTTTCCACAAGGCGATGGCAATACACTACGCATCGATACCTGGGTTGAACCGGGTGTGGAGGTCTCGCCGTTTTACGATCCCATGATCGCTAAAATTATTGCCACTGCCGACGACAGATCGACAGCCATGGCCATCTTAACAAACGCGTTGCAGGGCACGGAACTCTACGGTATAGAAACCAATGTGGATTATCTTACCCATATCCTTGCTTCGGAAAACTTTGCGCACGGCAGTGTTTATACCCGCTATCTCAATACCTTTGCTTATAGCGCGACAACAGTGGATGTGCTCAGTGCCGGCACTCAAACCACCATACAAGACTACCCCGGTCGGACCGGCTATTGGGACATTGGCGTACCGCCTTCGGGGCCAATGGATGACTTGTCGTTTTGTTTAGGCAACCGGTTACTGGATAATTCCGCGGATTGCGCCGGGATAGAGATTACCTTGAACGGTCCCATCTTGCGATTTAATGTCGCCACCCAAATCGTGTTAAGCGGTGCGCAGACAGACGCGAGGTTGGACGGTGAGCCCGTCAAGTTCTGGGAGGTGATTAATGTGCCGCCAGGCAGTACGCTGCAAACCGGTAAGGTGAGCGGAGCAGGGGCGCGGGCGTATCTATTGGTTAAACGTGGGTTTGATGTGCCTGAATACCTGGGCAGCCGCTCGACTTTTACGCTAGGGCAATTTGGTGGTCACGCCGGCCGGCCCTTGTTGGCGGGTGATGTGTTGCATATTCAAGCCAATAACAGTCCGGCAAGTCCAAAAGTATTGCCGGAGTCGCTTGTACCGCAGATCGGGCGGGAGTGGGGAATCAAAGTGATCTATGGTCCCCATGGCGCGCCGGATTTTTTTACTGAGACGGATATAGCGTCTTTTTTTGCCTGTGACTGGGAAGTGCACTATAACTCCAGTCGCACCGGAGTACGATTGATAGGGCCCAAGCCTCAATGGGCGCGACCCGACGGAGGCGAGGCCGGACTGCATCCCTCCAATATACATGACAACGCTTACGCCGTAGGCGCTATCGATTTCACTGGCGACATGCCGGTAATCCTGGGCCCCGATGGTCCCAGCCTGGGTGGTTTTGTGTGCCCGGCGACCATTATTAAAGCCGACCGCTGGAAAATGGGGCAACTTAAAGCCGGTGATAAAGTGCGTTTTGTGCCAGTGACGATAGAGAAAGCCGTGGCGCTGGAACAGTTGCAACGGGACTCCATCAAGACGCTGGAATACAAACCCGCAAAGGCGTTCAGCGCGCCGCTCACTACGGCAGTCATTAAAAGTCTGAGCGAAGACAAATACGGAATAAAGGTTGTGTACCGTCCTTCCGGCGATGACTACTTGCTGGTGGAATACGGCCCGCTGGTGCTGGATATCAATTTACGTTTCCGGGTGCATGCCTTGATGTTATGGCTTAAGGAACACCAACCCCAAGGGATGCTGGAACTGACGCCCGGTATTCGTTCGCTGCAAATTCATTATCAGGCCGAGAAACTACCGCTAAATCAACTACTGGATTTGCTGCAGCAAGCCGAGCAGGAATTGCAAGGTATTGACGATTTACAAGTACCCGCACGTATCGTCCATCTGCCGTTGTCCTGGGACGATGCCAGTACACAACTGGCTATCCAAAAATACATGCAATCCGTGCGTAAAGACGCGCCTTGGTGTCCCAGCAACATTGAATTTATTCGCCGCATCAACGGTCTGGATTCCATAGACGAAGTGAAGCGTATAGTGTTCGATGCCAGCTATTTGGTAATGGGCTTGGGTGACGTGTATCTAGGTGCGCCTGTGGCCACACCCATGGACCCGCGCCATCGATTGGTGACCACCAAATACAATCCGGCCCGCACCTGGACGCCGGAAAACGCCGTCGGTATCGGTGGGGCGTATTTATGCGTTTACGGCATGGAGGGGCCGGGCGGATATCAATTCGTAGGCCGCACTTTGCAAATGTGGAATCGTTACAAGCAAACGACGGAATTCAGCAAACCCTGGTTGCTGCGGTTTTTCGATCAAATACGCTTTTTTGAAGTCAGTGGCGAAGAGTTGCAAAGCATTCGCGAGGAGTTTCCCAAAGGCCGTTACCATATTCCGATCGAAGCGACGACGTTCAGTTTGCGCCAATACAACGCCTTCCTGCACAGCAATCAGGCATCCATTCAAGCGTTCAAACACCAGCAGCAGCAGGCATTCGATGCAGAGCGCGAACGCTGGATTGTCGCCGGACAGGCGCATTTTGAAACAGAAGAGTCGGTCATTGAAGAAACTTCAGATGAAGCATTGCCGGAGCACATGGTGGCTGTGGAAAGTCACGTGGCCGGAAGTATCTGGAAAATCATGGTTGCAGCCGGGGAAAAAGTCAAAGCTGGCCAGCTATTGCTGGTGGTGGAGTCCATGAAAATGGAAATCGAAATTATGGCGGCACACGAGGGAATCGTGCATAGTGTTACGCGCAAAGAAGGTCAGCAAGTCAGCGCAGGGCAGCGTTTGATTATCATTGATACGAACTATCAAGAAAAGTAAGCGGCCATCAAGCCAGGCGGTTTAAGTTTCTTCGTTCTGTGCTTCAGTGGTTAATATTCATTACATGCGTTGGAAATCCATAAAATGAACCTAGATAACCTCAGTCTGCATATCAATAGCGTAAAGCAACACTATCAAAATGGTGATTTTACTCCGCTGGAATTGATGCAGCACTTATTAAACAAAGCCCAACAACTGCAGGATTACAATATCTGGATTCACTTAATGAGCGAGCAGGAGCTCATGCCATATATCGAGGCTATAAAGGATTACGGGCCTGATGATTTGCCTTTGTACGGCGTGCCGTTCGCCATTAAGGACAACATTGATCTGGCGCGTGTACCCACCACGGCGGCGTGCGGGCCATACGCTTATACAGCGGAGAAATCCGCTTTTGTGGTGCAAAAGCTGGTTGATGCCGGTGCCATTCCCTTGGGTAAAACCAACCTGGATCAGTTTGCGACCGGCTTAGTGGGTACCCGCTCACCTTATGGTGCGTGTAAGAACGCGTTTAATCCTGACTATATTTCCGGCGGTTCCAGTTCGGGTTCGGCGGTGGCGCTGGCAAAAGGATTAGTCAGCTTTTCCTTGGGAACGGACACCGCGGGCTCCGGCCGCGTACCTGCGGCGTTTAACAACCTCATCGGATTGAAACCCAGTAAAGGGTTATTGAGCACCAGCGGCGTAGTGCCGGCGTGCAGAAGTCTGGATTGCGTGTCGATTTTTTCTTTGACAGCAGACGATGCCAACACAATTCTTAATATCACTGCCATAGAGGACGAAGCAGATGCGTATTCCCGGACTAAAGCCATAGCCGAAACCAATAGCCAAGCGCAGCATGGTCGAACAATCCAACCCCGGTTTCGCTTTGCTTATCCCAAAGCACAATATTTACAGTTTTTTGGCAACAGCAGTGCTGAGCGGCTTTTTTACCAAAGCGTGGAGCGAATGACGACAATAGGCGGTGAAGCCGTTGAAATCGATTTTGAACCATTTCTGCAAGCGGCCCGATTGCTTTACGAAGGCCCTTGGGTGGCGGAGCGCTATGCTGCCATTGAATCTTTCATACAAAGCCAGCCGGACGCATTGTATCCGGTGACCCGGCAGATCATCGAGCCGGCGAAAGAGGCTAAAGCCATCGATGTATTCAAATCGCTATATCAGCTGCAGGCATACAAAAAATGCGCGGACGCCGTAATGTCCCAATATGATTTTGTTCTGACCCCTACCGCCGGCACGATTTATACGCTTGCAGAGTTAGAGGCCGAACCGGTTCTGTTTAACAGCAACCTGGGTTATTACACCAACTTTATGAATCTGCTGGATTTCGCCGCGGTTGCAGTACCTGCGGGAATACTGCAAAGCGGTCTGCCGTTTGGCGTCACGCTGTTTGCGCAGGCATTTATGGATGAAAGCTTACTGGGTTTCGCCCGCAGCTTTCACGAATCCCAGGATTTACACCTCGGCGCGTCGTCGGTGTCCGTTCCCAAAATCCATTCCGTAAAAAACACAGAAGTGAGAAGCACAAAAGTCGATGATAGTTCAAATATGGTACGTATTGTTGTGTGCGGTGCGCACATGCAAAGCCTGCCGTTAAACCATCAGCTCACTGACCGTCAGGCGCGGCTTATAGCTCGCACCACAACATCGCCCAACTACCGCTTATACGCCCTAGCCGGTGGTCCGCCAAAACGTCCCGGATTAATGCGTGACGAACAATTCGGCGCGAGCATAGAAGTGGAAGTGTGGGAAATGCCCACTCAGCAATTGGGCTCCTTTCTCACACTGGTGCCACCGCCGCTGGGCATAGGTACAGTGGAACTGCAGGACGGTACTGCGGAAAAAGGTTTTATATGCGAACACTATGCGATCGCAGAGGCGCAAGACGTCACGCAGTTCGGTGGATGGCGGGCGTATTTGGAAACGATATAAGTGCTACTTATTGCATTTTTCTGTTGATTAAACGCGTTGATAATTAGCCACCCTGTGATTAAAACAGACCATCAATTTCCCAATTAAATGCGCTGCTATTTAACCTATGAATTTGTTGGTTAATTCGGATAATGCCTAAATCAAGCTAAATGTGATGGGTATATATAACGAATTTATAAAAAAGTGTAGCGATCAGTGGCGTTTTCTGAGCAACTCAATAATTTTCCCCTACATAAAACGCTGCCTTGATGACACATGTCTCGATGAAAAAAATAAATAGAAGGTTATGCAAATACTTATTTGCATTTGGTACTTGGTAGTGATACAAAACCTGGGGAAAATTACGGATACAGACGTTAGGAAAATTTAGCGCCTTGCCAATCCTAAAGTGATTGCATTCTAACTGTGTATT
>JAJDNG010000192.1 GCA_022340845.1 Gammaproteobacteria bacterium
AGCGTGCCCGCCGTACACAGTAATGGATTAAATCCGGCGTTTCTGGACAAGGCCCATGCCGAAGCCCTGCAAGCCAGCGGTCTTACGGCTTACGTCGGTCCACCCGGTGGTTATGTAGTCAAATTCACCAATGGCCTGGTAGCGTATTTATCCGGCGATACAGGAATCACGGCGGAACAGGAACTGGTGGTGAAGCGTTTTTACCAGGCGAATCTCGCCGTCATCAACATCGGCGGTACGTTTACCACAGGACCGACGGAAGCCGCTTATGTCATGAATAAACTTGTGAAGCCCAAATCCGTCATCGCCTCACACGCCAACGAAATGGCAACCCAAAATGGCAAGCTTGTCTCAGGCACCAGAACGGAAACATTTAAAAAAGCGGTAAAAGCACCTGTCTATATACCCTTAAGTGGTAAGGCACTGGAGTTTGATGGTGGAGGAAAGTGCGTATCAGGCTGCTGATGATCTCGGTCATCTTTACCCGGCGTCGACATAACCGAGAACCACAATGACAAGCAAGAAAACCAAAGTCGGCAGGCGGGAACAAAGCAGATTGATTCGAGCCAAAGCACTGGCCGACATCGACCCTACGGACCCGTCGGTAAATCCCCCGCCCGGCTCGGTGCTGGCCAATCAAAGTGCACTGGCTCACAACAACACGTATGGTTTATTGCCCCGGTTTTACATTGACAAAGTAGTGGTTTGCCGGCAATGCGCCAAAGAGGAAGTGTGGCCGGCGGAACGCCAGAAGTGGTGGTATGAAGTTGCCAAGCAGAGCATTTTTGCTGATGCCGTTCTGTGCCGTGCGTGTCGAGGTGAGAAAAAGCAGAAAAAGGTACAACAACGACGGATTCACCTGGATGGTCTAAAGAAAAAACATCCGCAAAATTAAACTACAAATAATATCGAATCCGACGGTTAACGATTGAGTTTTTCGATCCGGAGAATTTCGCAACTGACATTGTTAAATCTGTTTACGATTTTTTAAGTAATACAGTCCGATATAGATAACCACGACCAATGGTACGGCAATAATTGCTATTTTGATCAATTCAATAACGCTGGCGTAAAAAGCTTGTTCCATGGTGAAGGTTTGCGGGAAAAACGATTTCAAGTAATGTATTTCTTCCAGTGAGTGGAAACAGACTGCGAACAGAAACATAAGGCTCACGAAAATGATCAGTACCATAATCAATTCAATATGTTTTTTCATCGGTTCTATCGATCCAATTCAGTTTTCGATTTCATTGATCTCCACTCATTGAGTACAAACGTCGAATATCTAACTCGTTTCCGGGGTGCCGCCAAAAGATGCCATTGACACTGTAATGGTTGGCGGCCTTCTATCGGACTTTAAGTAGGCACTGATATTTGGCCGTGTCTCAACCGCTGTTTTTATTCGACGTTTGTACTTTTATTCACCGGTTTTCGGGTCTGCGATCTCCAGTAGAAGATTGCTCAATGTTTTTAGCGTATCCAGGCTCATTTCTGTGTCGCCGGATTCAAGTTCAATGATTGCCATATCCAGTGCAAACGATGTAGTGCGTGCGATTTCTTGAACAAACGATGTTTGACATGTGGCGCTCATGTGATTTGCTCCATTGTACGTATTGGCATTGTTCGTATTGGCATTGTTCGTATTGGTATTGTGCGATAATTGTGGGCGTCTACAATAAACGACGCCCACAAACATGATGTCTCTATGCCGCTTGAGATGCCTCTTGCGGATCATCGCGAATGACAACCGTGCGCGCAACCGGTGTGATTTCGTTGGCCGGCATACCAACGCGCTGCGCATGTTCCCGAATTGCTTCGGGACTAACCGCCTGGTAAATACATACCGTGCCCAGGCTACCGTCTTCTTCTTGAACCACGTAAGAACGTATCCAGCGAACCTTGTCAGACATTTCCTCATTACCGATGCGGGCGGAAACACTGGCGGTGGCTTCCAGCTCCTGGGCATTTTTCCAGGCATTACGGCGACGAATAACAAATAATTGCATGATAGTATCTCCTGTATAAGTAAATGATATTTAGTGCTTTTATTCGGATTCATTTGAGTGGCAAAAGCATCTCGCATCCGATGGGTATAGCCTAGGCAATACCATGCATAAGTTCCTTTTCTAAACCTTATCAAAGCCTTATCATTTGCATTTGTTAAGAAAAACGGTTGCCACTTGCCATGAGCAGTATTCAATTTGCCGAATTTGAACTGGATGAAGAACGCCGGGAGCTTCGCTTACGAAATCGCGAGTTGGCATTGCAGCCACGTGTTTTCGACTTGTTATGCTATCTGATACGCCATCGTGACCGGGTGATCAGTAAAGATGAACTACTTGATGCCTTATGGCCTGGAGTTATCGTTACTGACGGCTCTTTGCAACGAGCCATAAGCCTGGCAAGATCTGCCTTGCGCCAGGGCGGATTGATCGATGCCATACGAACTCACGCCCGTAGCGGCTATCGATTTTGCCTTGATGTTATCGAACATGAGGGCGAGGTCGAAACATATACCATACCCGAGTTGTTACGTCGTGCGCGACGGGCTTATGAGCAATATGAGTGGGACTCCGCCATTGGCGCATTCGAATCCGTCGATAGTGAACATCCCCTGGAAGGCCCGGACTTGGAACGCTGGGCCGACGCGGCGCTGTGCGCCGGGCGCGGTTGGGATGCGATTGCGCCGCTGCAAAGAGCGGTGGCTGCCCACACTACACAAGGAGATTCTTATGGGGCAGCACGGGTCATGCTGAATTTGGCTGCGGTCCAATTTGAGCAACGGGAATTCGCTGTAGCAAAGGGTTGGCATCAACGCGCGGCACGGTTATTGTCGCGAGAGGAAATATCAAGGGAATACGGCACACTGATGTGGTTAGGCAGTCGCTTTGCGGCTATCAGCGGGGAATTGGAAACCTCTCGCGATTCTGCCCGGCGAGCGTATGAAATCGGTTGCCAACTGCCGGACCCGGATATCGAAGTGCTGGGCTTGAATTATTGGGGACTTGCATTGCAGGCTTTGGGTGATGTCACACAAGGCGCTACATTGCAGGATGAAGCCGCAGCGGCAGTACTCGCCGGTAACGTCAGCCCGATGATCGGTGGCATCGTTTATTGCAGTGTTATCTGGAGCTGTCGTAACCGTGGCGACTGGCAGCGCGCGTCACAATGGACAGATCACTTCACTCGTTGGTGTAAAACCAGTCCACTACACAATTTTCCCGGTACCTGTCGCCTGCACCGGGCCGAGGTACTAAGCATTCGTGGCGATCTGGAAGAAGCGCAAAAGGAAGCCATGGCGATGTGCGAAGCGTTGTCCGTTCGTGCCCCCTGGGCCGAAGGCGATGCTTATCACGTACTGGGAAATATTTACCTGTTGCGCGGGGAACTCGAGCAGGCTGAGCACGCGTTTCGCCGGGCCCATGAGTTGGGGTGGGATCCTCAACCCGGTTACGCCCTGCTGCAGGTTGCTCGCGGCGCGACCGATGCCGCATTACAAACTTTGGAACTCTCGCTACAGGATACCAACTGGGCGAATCAGCAAAAACGCGGTGTATTGCTGGCGCATCTGGTAATTGTCAGCATTGCCGCCAATGACATCCAGAGAGCCAGGAAAGCTTTAACCGAACTCGACGCCAGGCCAGAACTGTATGTGACTGACGCGATAACCGCCGCAGTATTGAGAGCGCGGGCGGAACTGGCTACCTATGAAAACAACCTGGATGAAGCCATTACCTGTTATCGACAGGCAATTCAACTTTGGCAAAACGTTGGATCGCCCTTGAATGTCGCCAGTATCAGAATATTGTTAGCCAACGTTTTTATCGATCTGGGCAACTGTCACGCCGCCGAGTTGGAGTTGATGGCGGCGGAAAAATGTTTCCAACATTCGGGTGCGACCACTTTGTTCGACAGCTGCATTGCGCTTAAAAAGCAATTGCTGTCGAATATGCAATAATGCGCTGCAAATTTACTGCTTTATATTTCTGCAAATTACTCTTCATACTCAGCAGCATAATCGTCCATCGATGCGGCAATAACTTTTTCCGCATGCTCATGACCATAGACCTTGCCCAAACTGACTGGCTTGGCTTTGTAAGTCTCAAAATAATGCACCAATTGGTCGACAACCGAATTAGGTAATTGCGATACGTCGCTGACATCACCCCAGACGCCGTCGCCTTGCAAAACCGCGATGATTTTATCATCGGCTTCGCCTTCGTCCAGCATGGGAATGCCGCCCACGACTCTGGCGCTCAATAACACCTGACATTGACTGATGGAATGCGTAGAAACCACGCAAATATCCAATGGATCATCATCGCCTTTGCTGGCCCCTTCCATTAGATTGCACACTTTCGGTCCGGCCAGCGTTTTAGGAATAAATCCATAGATAGAGGGCGGACGTGAAGAGGACAATTGCGGCCGGTCGACTTTCAAAAACCCGGAGTGTTTATCCACTTCGTATTTGATGTGATTAAACGGGGTGATCTCCACAAACACGGAAACCAAGGAAGGTGGATTGGGACCAGTGTCCAAACCGTGCCAGGGATGGGGGCGCCATTTTAGATAATTTTTACTCATTTCGCACAGACTCCTGATATATGGTAAACAACATTGTAAATCGCATTCACTTTAAAAGCATAGGTGAAACGCACAGTGAAAATGTATGTAAATCGACGCTTTAAACGCAAGGCGCAGCGAATAAAGCCTGCAGAGAATTAGTCGCTTTTATAAGACATGTCCAGGCCGAATAATCTTAAACCATTCTCATACGCAATCATGTGCGCCACATCGGCCGGTAAATCCTGTATCCATTTGCGGTAACTGCCCAAATTATAGCGAAACTGATACCAATATTCGCTGCTGTATGTGCCGGTACCGAGCAACAACCGATCCGGATACAACATCATGAGCTCCCGCCATTGCGGTGAAAGTTTCCCTTTCGGCGCCACATCGCCACGATGGGAAATCTCTACCCACAAACGGGGATAGCGCCTCAGCATATCGACAATGGTTTCCGGTGGTGTCAACATGCCTGCATGAGCCCATAGTATCCGTAGCGACGGCTCCAACGCAAACAATTGGCGTAATGCGTGGGGATCTGACCGGGCGTGCAGCACTAAATCGTACTCGCGCACGAGTTCCAGCATGCGATGCACTACCGGTGTATCCACTTGCCCATCCAGGAGTTGAAATTCTCCGATACCTCGATACGGTTTATTCTGGATTTCCCTTTCCATGTAGCGCAGTATGTCTTCGTCGTTGAACCAGGTATCCCGGTCCTCAGGATGACGGTATGGTACAAACATCGGTATAACCCGCCGTGAGTCGCGATCGTATAACCGCCAGGTACCTTCATTGGGTGTGCTGCCCACCAACAACCAGGGAACATTCAGTTCATCCGCTGTATTAATGACCGCATCGACGGAAACTCTTAACCAGGAATTCTCGTTGTAATGAACCTGGGCATCAAAAATTGGCGGCTGGTAATCGGGCTTCCACAGTGCCAACACAAGTATCGCTAATGGTAGACTCATAAACACAAGCGCCCGCCCCGTTTTCGTGCGAGTAAAGAACCGCGCTATCGAATCAAACCATCGCGCCAACATGTGGATTCTAGTGTAGGGTTGTATACTGTTTGACGATTCAGAGGCCCACAAATGCCTCAAGACACCAACAGTATAGGACACCACACTAGTCAAGCATCAACTCCTTTATAGGCTTGAACGCGGCGAGCGATCGAGTCAATTGACTGCATTGCAGAAATAGGTTTTTCCAAACGGCGGCTAATATACCTGGCCGCTACTCTAGCCCATCACTCATGTTTTTCATTCCGCTTTGGTGGCTGAATATTGTTGCTACATGCCACCCCTTGTCACGCCACCTTGATTCTCACGACTTGCATCACCTCAAAATCTATTCCCGCCACGGTCTCAACCGCCGGGTAATAAGTTAAATTCACGCGAGCACCTTTGAGATTTTTATAAGCGCGCTTGCGTTTGAATTTAAACGGTACATCGTAGCCTTCGACCATGACAGTGTTTATTATCCAGTCATCCGTGTTGCGTTGCACATGCGAAGTGACTTTGAGCATTTCGGAATGAACCAGTTTGTCATGTTTTTTTAGCAGTTTTTTGGGTTCTGATTTCATGCTCGATAACAGAGTTATCCCACGTCGGAAAATTATACGCTGATATTATCGATTAACCGCGCCTTGCCCAACCAGGCGGCGGCCAATATCACCAATGCCTTTTTATTACCGCTTGGCTCCGCGCTTGCCGGAGCCAAGCTGTTGGCGCAGCGGATACTAAAGTATTCCGGCTTAAAACCGGCTTGCGTTAACGACTGCATTGCGCCAGCTTCAATGTCGGAAAACGGCATTTTACTATGCACTTGTTCTTTTGCAGCGCATAAGAGCTGATACAGTCGTGGCGCAATTGACCTTTGTTGATCACTTAAATATTGATTGCGAGAGCTCATGGCCAAACCATCATCCTCCCTGACCGTCGCACTACTTTGGATTTCCACCGGATACCCAAGGTCGTCCACCATTTTTTTAATAATCACCAACTGTTGATAATCTTTTTCACCGAATACGGCTATATCGGGTTGTACGATGTTAAATAACTTGGCCACTATTGTGGTGACACCCACAAAATGCCCCGGGCGGTGCTCGCCACAGAGTATGTCCGACAGCTCAGGCACAACGACTTGGGTGGTTTTTTCTAATGCCAGCGGGTAAATATCTTCGGTTGCGGGCGCAAACAAACCATCAACACCAAGCGCCTCCAGTTTTTTGGCGTCTTCCTTCAAAGTACGGGGATAGCTTTCAAAATCAGTACCGGGTGGAAATTGCATGGGGTTGACAAAAATGCTCACGATAACCTTATCACCGCAGGTTTGGCCGTGTTGTACTAATTGCAAATGCCCCTGATGTAAATTACCCATGGTAGGAACCAGCACAAGGCGCTGCTGCTGGGCTTTCCAGTGTTGCACGTGGTTTTGTAGAGCGGATATATCGGCGACTTCAAACATAAGTTATTCTTTAAACTGCCATTACACCAAGATTTAAAAACCATTTAACCACGAAGGCACGAACAAAAAGAAAAGTAAAAAGAGAATTTTAAACTTTTAAATCCTTCGTGTTCTTGGTGGGCAATGACAAAAGGTTGCTGTTGTGCAATAGTTGAAAATAGTTATAAGATCTAGAAACTATGTTCTTCGGATGGATAATCCCCGTTCTTTACTGCTTTAACATATGCTTGTATAGCAGCTTGAATGCTTTCCTGACCTTGCATGAAATTCTTCACGAAGCGCGGTTTGATGTCGGCGGTAATGCCTAATACATCGTGTAATACCAATACCTGGCCATCGCAATGCGGCCCAGCGCCTATACCGATGACGGGGATATGCAGTATTTTTGTGATCTTTTCCGCCAAATCCGCCGGCACGCATTCCAATAGCATCAAGTCAGCGCCGGCTTCCTGAAGCAATTTAGCCTCTTCTAACATTTTTTCAGCATCATCTTCGCTACGGCCCTGAATTTTATAGCCACCCAGCTTGTGCACCGACTGGGGTTGCAAACCCAGATGGGCGCATACCGGTATTCCAAATTTTGATAATTCTTGTACGGTTTCCACTAAATACGCACCACCTTCCAACTTAACAATATGAGCGCCTTCACGCATGATGCGCCCGGCGTTATTCAGAGCCTCGGCGGGTGATGTGTGACTTAAAAACGGCATGTCCGTGATGATGAGCGCGTTGCGATTGCCACGGCTTACCGCTTTGGTATGGTATATCATGTCGTCCACCGTCACCGGGACTGTCGTGGGCTGACCTTGAATTACCATGCCCAACGAGTCTCCGACCAACAAGACTTCTACGCCGCAGCCATCCAAGACATGGGCAAAGGTAAAATCATACGCCGTCAAACAAGTGAATTTTTCTCCCGCCTGCTTCATTTTACGCAAGCTCGACAAGTTTATGGGTTTCATAGCGATCGTTGTCCGGAAAAGGATTAAAACGGCACCGGATTAAAATAGTGCCGGCCGCTGCGGGTTTTGTAGACACGCTCCAATAACATGTCATAGTCGCGATCATTATTCACCAGATCGATTTCCGCTGCATTCACAATCAACAAAGGTGCTTCACAGTAGTAGTGGAAAAATCGCGTGTAAGCATCCACAAGGTCGGATAAATAATTGGCATCCACATTCTGTTCAAAACTTCGGCCGCGCTTTTGCACACGGGTAAGTAAGACATTTACAGGCGCTTGTAAATAAATCACCAAATCCGGTTGTGGAACATCCAAGGTGATACTGTTATAGGCCAATTCGTACAACCGTAGTTCGTCATCGGCTAAAGTGAGCTGGGCGAACAGACGGTCTTTTTCCATCATAAAATCGGCAACCCGCACCGGCGCGAACAAATCGGACTGGCGTAACTCTTGTAATTGGCGGGCGCGTTGAAACAGAAAAAATAACTGAGTGGGCAACGCTCCCAACTCCGGGTTTTGATAAAAACGTTCTAAAAACGGATTTTCCTCCGCGCCTTCCAATAAAGTATCGCCACCAAGGCTTTCAGCCAGCCGTTTGGTCAAGCTGGTTTTGCCAACGCCGATAGGCCCTTCAACCACCACAAACCGGGGTGTGCTTGCATTGCTCATTTACATATAAGCCTTTGTTTTTACTATCTATACTTTGAGTTCGCGCCATTCATCGTGCAACTTTACCAAATCGCCCGGTTCACAACCAGCGATAAGCGAGCTAATTGAACCCAATTGTGGAATGACGAGACCGGGTGCGATTTCGAGCAAGGGATATAATACAAAATTTCGCTCGGCGATGCCGGGATGGGGTATGGTCAGTGCCTGGGTATCGATTTCAATCTCGCCGTACACGAGGATGTCCAGGTCCAACGGACGGGCAGTCCAGCGTTGCGATCCGCGAACCCTGCCATGTCGTTGTTCGATACTCAACAACTGCTGCAACAACGACTCGGGGCTTAAGCGGGTGTCCAGTGCCGCCACGGCATTGATGTAATCGGGCTGGTCTTGCGGCCCCATAGGTGGGCTTCGATACAATGATGAGACTCGGATGACGGTGGTATTGGGCAGTTGTGTTAGCGCTTCGATGGCCGTGGCCACTTGCCGGGCAGGATTGTCCAGATTGCTTCCCAAACCGATATAACAGCGCGTCCCGTCCATAACAACAATTTAGTGGGTAGAAGTCTTGCGGTGTTTTGGTTTGCGCGAGCGGCGGCTTTTGCGGCCGTGATGGGGTTGTAATTCCTGGACCATGGCTAATTGAGCGGGCTTGGGTTCTTCCTGGATTTTAGTCCACCAATCACCAATGGGTTGTAACTCGGATTCCCCCGCCTCGGCGCGCAACAACATAAAATCGTAGGCGGCGCGAAAACGCGGATTGTCCAGCAATGGAAAAATGCGTTTTCGCATGCGCTGGATTAACTTGGGCTGCAATAACCAGATTTCTTTGGCCTGAATGGCAAAACGTTTGGGAACCGCCACACTGGCGGCCTGGCGGCTGAAGATTTCGTTGGCGGAAACCTGGTACGCATGGGGTTCGTTCATGCCTTTATTCAGGTGTTTTTCCACCTGTTCCAGCAATGCCGGCCACAACATAATGGCAAATAAAAACGCGGGAGTCACTGGCTTGCCAGCCGCGACCCGGGCGTCGGTGTTACGCAATCCCTTGAGCACCATTTGGTAGGCCACGCTGGAAGCATCGTGTAGAAATGGCTGTGTCAGGGGAAACAAAGGCTCAAAAAGCTGATAGCTCAGCATCAAAGTAAATGTCTTTTCCCCATGACCGCTTAAAAATAATTTCAACACCTCTTCGAACAGGCGCGCTGCGGGTACGGCGCTTAAACGCGAAGCCAGACGAATCAATGGCGCTTCGGTATCGGGATGTAAATTAAAATCCAGTTTGGCGGCAAACCGCGCGGCCCTCAGCATGCGCACCGGATCTTCCATATAGCGTTGTTCTGGATCACCGATCATGCGCAAGAGCCGCGCTTGCAAGTCCTCGAATCCCCCGGTGTAGTCCACCAATTTATTATCCCGAGGGCAAAAATAGAGTGCGTTAACCGTAAAATCGCGCCGCCATGCATCTTCGTACATGCTGCCGTACACGTTATCGCGCACAATCATGCCGTCGCGAACCACCCCGTGGCCGGCGTCTTCATCGTCCATTTCTTTATGGTGACCGCGAAACGTAGCCACTTCGATGATTTCGCGGCCAAAGTGCACGTGCAACAAGCGGAACCGCCGCCCGATCAAGCGACTGTTACGAAATTGTTTGTTGGCTTGTTCCGGTAAAGCGTTGGTGGCAACATCAAAATCCTTGGGTTTTCGACCCAATAACAAATCCCGCACGCCACCACCCACCAAATAGGCGTCGAATTCCGCCTCACGCAAACGTCTGATGACCTTCAGCGCATGGTCGCTGATATCGTCCGACGAGATGTGGTGGGCGTCACCAGAAATTTCGATGGGTTCGGCTTGGGATTTTGAGTCTTTTTTGATCAATGAAAATTCTTATTTCAATACTGTCGACGGAGATTGGCGATATGCGAGTACCTACCGGATGCTGGAATAAAATGCCGCTGGATCACTCTAAATACGTGCGTTAAATATATAGGCATATTTTATATTCCTCAATCGGAATTGCACGTAAACCGGTGAAATATTGTGATTTTACGATACGAAAGCGGTAAAAAATTCATAATTGTGCACAATTCTTGAATAACATAGTCGCAACAGGCCAAGGTTCAAATTAGGAATATTTCAAATGTCCATAGAATACGATGAAAAACGTGAATTCTACCGCATGAGCACCAACTCCCCCATCACCATTACACCGGATGGCTCCGAGGAAGTTTATGACGGTATGTGTATCAATTTGAGTGCCAATGGGGTGTTATTCACTTCGACGCAGCGATTTGAACCCGGTTCCATTGTGCATATCAATATTACCCCCGCCAAAGCCGTGGTGGCGCCGCTGGATGCCGTGGTTGAAATCGTACGCAGCCAGGTGGACAGTGACAAAGGCTACTCCATCGCCGGCCAGATTAAGGAGATGCGGTAAAACCAGTTATTCACCACGAAGTACGCAAACAACAGGAAGGTTTAATATAATCCTAAAAAATATTTTTTATTTTTCTTGTTCTTCGTGTTCTTCGTGTGCTTCGGTTTCGAGGTGGATGCGAAACCAAATTACTCTATGAAGCTCACGAAAACCACGAAGGGATAATCACCGAACGTACCAAATTCTCAGTTTGTTTTCTTCGCGTCCTTCGTGCCTTCGTGGTTTTTTCAAGCGTTACCACTGAAATCGAATCACATCGCCCGCATACAACCGGGTATTGCCTCCTTCCAACACACCCACCGCAAACCGTGGTTGTACTTTCTTGATGACAATGGATGATGCGGGGGTTTCTTCGTACCCAAAGAACAGTTGTTTATTGCCATCCAGCAACGGCTCTGCAGCGAGCTTGTAAGCCATAAACACATCCCCAACCTTGATTTGCGATATCGCCCCGACATCGAAATAGATAGTCGAGCCTTCGGATTTAATCACTCTGGCCATAAACGGCAGGCGGTGCACAGAACCGGAGATAGCGGTAACCAGTTCATTCAGTAACAGATTGATTTGTCTGCCGATGGGGGCGGCGAAAAACTTATCGGTTAATACCGGGGAGGTAGTGGGAAAAATAAACGGCAAGCCCTGGCGCACCGAAGCATTAACCCGTTCCTGGCTGATAATCGTACCGGATATGCCATCCCATAACTGCGTCTCCAGTTCCACATGACGCAATTGCACCCATAAGGGATGCTTGGTCATGCCCATGTCCCGAATGGTGCCGGTGAGAATAAATTGCGCGCCCAATCGATCGGCTAACTGAACGATGAGTTGCCGGGGAGTTTGTCCCAGGCCTTCATAAGGTTCATTGGATTCCGGTATCAAATATTGCGTGCCGTCAACGCCGATGATTTTCTGATCCAATGTTAAACGACGCATCAACTCCTGAGGCAAGGCCGCTTCAATCCCAGGCATGTCCACGATCTGGCTGCGATCACTCACGGCGAATTGCGTCACCGCCACTTTACGCCGGTAGCGGCTGTCCAGGGATTTTTGCATTTCGCCGCTGGTGTCTTCTTCCACATAGGCGCGGATCATGACGTGGTAAATGTCGTCATCGTCGTTGCGCCATTCGTCCAGCACTACAACGTCTTTTACCACGCCAGTGGCGCGGATTTTAACATTATCCGAGACCACAACACTTTCCGATAATACGCTGGATGTTGTCACTTGCGCACCGGATTGAATGGCAGCCTGGCGCAGAGCGTCTTGCATTGCAGTTTGTCTTGCGGCGCCTATGCCGGCATCGGTAATCACTGCATTGCCCTCGGCTTCGACCAACCGGGCCTGCGCCAAAGAACACGCGCTAAACAGCAATAAAAAGGATAAGACGCGGGCGAGAGGATTAACCATGACTGGTTACTCGCTGTAATAAAAAGAAGGCGCCGTGCTATAGCCAAAATATTTCCTGGCACCATCGGCCTCTTGTTCATAACAGTATCGATCAGCCGCAGGATTGATAAATGTCATCACATAATTCAAAAATCGCTGATCCACTTCCATCTCCACGATGGTTTTATAAGTATGGTCTTGCATGGCTTCCACGCTGACCACATGCGCCCCGCGCACAAAACTGTCGATAAACACACGATAGCGGTCCCGTTCGATCACCATATCGCCAATGGCCGATCCGCCCCATACATGCAAGCCGCCAACTATTTCCGCCAGAGAGCGGTAAGCATCGATTTTCGAGGCGCGTATGGTCATCAGGCGCCGTTGGCCTTCGGGGTAATAGTTTTTCGGCGGAGCCCCATAACCGGTAGCGCCAACTTTGATAGTGGTGAGTTTTTCCGAAGGTTCTCCTGGACTTTTAAAATAAATATTACGACGTTCATCGGCCAACGTCGAACAGTCCACGTTTTTTACACCAGCGGACATTGACTGTTGAGAAGCTGCTGACACATTTTCACCTTGAGATTGGGTGGTTTGCTGGCGTTGTGAGACTTCCTGTTTACCGTATTTTTTTTCCGTTTCCGGCGTTACGTTGTTATTGGCAATTTGGGCACATCCCACCACGCTCAAGCACGCACCGGAAATGACAATATGAATGATTTTCGCTATTAACCTTTTCATTTCAATACTCCAACGCGTTTATTGCACAGCTCCATTGTTTAAGGGCAAGAAAAATCAAACGATTACGACCTTTGTCTGGTTGCCAGGAAAGCATTTGCAAGTTCGGCACCAATTTTGCTGGTTAATAAGGGAACCCTCGATACAGCACCGTTGAATTTGAAAAGTCATTATTTTTGCTGCAAATTTGCGGCCTACAACCCGATTAGGCTCACCATGATAAGGATGAACACGATTCGCGCCATTGGTTTCATGCTGCTTTGCGGCATATCCGGGCAAAGTTTTGCCGGTACGTTTTTGAATAGTTGTTATGATTTACCGGGCGTCACGCCACCGGACAACACACCACAAAAAGGCTTGTATGTGTTTATCGATCAAACCATGGCCTTGACCCCAATGATGAAACAAGCGGTTATCGACCTGGTTTCGCAATGGGGCGCTCATGGTGAACGCGTAAAAATCAGCCGATTCTCAGCCAATATCAGCGGTCAGTACAGTGAGCTGGTATTTGATGAAGTGGGTAATATCCCGCCCACCGAACCCTATTTATTCCACTTGCGCAGCAAACACAAACGGCAAATTTTGGCGTGTATTGAAGAAAAAAAGAATGACTTTCATAGCGCTTTAGTAGATTCGTTATTTACTACATTAAAGCTCACTAACGACAAGTTGCCCAAAACCAATCTAATCCATTCGCTGGCGGAATTCGCCGAGCAAATGGTGGCGGTCGACGATATCGACGACAAAACCGTACTGTTGATTACGGATGGCTTGGAAAACAGCGATTTGTTCAGTTTCCACAAACGCGGTAAAGTCAAACTCATCAACCCCAAGCAATCGCTCAGCAAAGTCCGGGGGGCAGGCCTGTTACCCAGCTGGCACAAAGCCAAAGTTTACCTCATGGGACTGGGCTACATATCCGATGAAAAATTTTATTCCCGCCCCAAAATCATCAAACCATTGAAACAGTTCTGGGAACGGTATTTCGCCGAAGGCAACGCGATCCTTAAAGCCAACAGTATCGGTACGCCAATGTTGCTGACCAAATCAATTTTATAATTTGCAAAAAAAAACGGTTCCGGGGAGGAACCGTAAAGGGAAGGTAGAGGGGTAGAAAAACTTTTATACAGACGAATTAGCTGTGTCGTGGGGTGTGTTCCCCGTGATAACCCGCTACACGATGAATCGCTTTGCCGGCTTCATGTTCCAGGTAGGACGTCAGTGGATCATAACCAAACATACCGGCGAAAATAGGGTAAGTTGCAATCAGCGGCAATAACGCCAGCAAACCTAACGGCGCAATGGGCGCAACCATGGTTGCGATAATCATTACGGCACCGATGAGTACGCGGTTAACTCTTTGCATCACATTAAGTTCATTGATTTTCATGATCAGTTCTCCTTGTCGGCGGTTAATCTAGTGGGTCCAGCGTCGTTGTACTTTGGTTAATGTTGTCACTTACCGTTATTGCTTGAATGTTGTTGCTTGATAGTAATTAAAGCAACGGCCACTGAAGCTTCTCTTACGAGTTTCTTAAGAGATGCTTAATCCATTGGATTTCATCAGAAATCTCTTACAAATCAACAAATCAACCGGCGCCCACCTACAGACATTGCCAGGCTCATTGCCATTGGTTGTGGCGACTAGATTAACAGGGAAATTGCTAAGGTTACTTCAGGGAAGGAAATGATGACGCCTTATTTCAAGGCGCCACCTTTTTTATAGAATCAGTATATTGATTAAAACGGGATATCGTCATCGAAATCGTCAAACCCACCCGCTGGGGCGGATTGAGGCTGGGCATTGGCATTTGTATTGGAACTGGCAGGTGCTTGATTAAAGTTGCCCGTACCACCGCCGCGGCTGTCCAGCATTTGCATTTCATTGGCGACGATTTCAGTGGTATAGCGGTCCTGGCCATCCTGGCCTTGCCATTTGCGGGTTTGCAGGCGGCCTTCGACATAAACTTTGGAACCTTTCTTTAAGTATTCTCCGGCGATCTCCGCCAGGCGCTTGAACATGACCACCCGGTGCCATTCCGTTTTTTCCACTTGTTCACCGGTGTTCTTGTCTTTCCAGGACTCCGAGGTCGCAAGGCTGAGCGTGGCCACGGCGTCTCCGCTGGGCATGAATTTGACTTCAGGGTCTGAGCCCAGGTTGCCGATCAGAATCACTTTGTTGATACCACGTGCCATATCCTATCTCCTCTTTTTTCTCTTATCTACTAATCGTCTAAGCGGCCGAAAACTGCTTTAACGCTTCCCGGTCCAAAGCGTGCAAATCCACTTTCAAATAGGCCACACCGTCGTCGATGACGACAATAGCTTCGGCCACCCCGGTCACCCGTGTCAATTCCGTCACCAGTTGCCGGGCGCGTTTTTCATCGACCTGGCCCACTTTAATCAAGTGGCTACTTAAATAGCGGGGGTTTTGCATGGTCGCGGCGACCATAAACCATATTACTGCTAAAGCGGCGCAAAAGCCAAACACCGATTGAATCCCAAATTGGCCGTATACCCAACCACCGCACATACCGCCAAAAAAAGCCCCCATGAACTGGGAACTGGAAAACATGCCCATAGCCGTGCCTTTTTGGTCCGGCGAGCAGATTTTTGCCACCAAAGAAGGCAATGTGGCTTCTAAGACGTTGAATGCGATAAAAAACATGAACAAGGAAAACACGATACCCGGCAAAGAATGGTGCTCCATCATAAACACCAACTGGGCAATAGCGAGCGTCAAGATGGCAGCGCCAAACACTTGTTTGATGCGGCGTTTTTTCTCCGCGATAATCACAAACGGCACCATCGTGGCCAGGGAAACCAGCATTACCGGCAAATACACTTCCCAATGTTTGGCAGGTGCCAGCGCAGCATAATCACGCAATGCCAACGGCACGACGACAAAGGTCGCGGTAAGCATTAAATGCAAAATAAATACGCCAAAATTCAAGCGCAACAACTGAGCGCTTTTAAGCACATTGCGGATTTGTTCCGGTGCCGTCATGGCATCTCGGTGAAAAGTGCTGGAAACAGGATTAGGCACCACCCATTTCACTAAAACCACGGCCGCGAGCGCTAATACGCCTGTCAACCAAAAGATGCCGTCCACGCCAATCCAATTATTAAATATCGGCCCCAGCACCAGCGATAACGAAAACGCAACACCAATACTGATACCAATAATGGCCATCGCCCCCAGACGGTTCTCCTCGCGGGTTAAATCGGCAGTCAATGCCATCACTGTTGCCGCAATTGCCCCCGCCCCTTGCAATGCCCGGCCGATAATGACACCGGTAATGGAACCAGACATGGCCGCCACCACACTACCGCAGGCAAATAGAACCAACCCGGTGATGATCACCGGTTTGCGGCCAATGTGGTCGGAAACCATGCCATAGGGAATTTGCAGCAACGCCTGGGTGAGGCCGTAAATGCCTATAGCCAGGCCAATTAACGTCGGTGTAGCGCCATCCAACCGGTCGGCATACAAAGAAAACACCGGCAGAATCATGAACAAACCCATCATTCTTAACGCATATATACCCGCCAGCGAGAACACGGCTTTTTTCTCGCTAGTCGTGAGTCCGACCGGTTGTGCCTCCGCATGTATCTGATTTTTATTTGTCACTTCCTCGAATCCTTTGCCATCAAACGGGAAAACAACGTATATTAACAGGTTACGTTTACCAGCGAAAACTGCCATGAACAAAATACGCTTACGCGGTGCGCGCACCCACAATTTAAAAAATATTGATCTGGAACTGCCCCGGGACAAACTGATCGTGTTTACCGGCTTGTCCGGTTCGGGAAAATCCTCTTTGGCCTTCGATACCATCTACGCCGAAGGCCAACGCCGCTATGTAGAGTCATTATCCAGTTACGCTCGGCAGTTTCTCTCCATGATGGAAAAACCGGACATTGACCACATTGAAGGACTGTCTCCGGCCATATCCATCGAACAAAAATCCACGTCCCACAATCCCCGCTCCACCGTGGGGACCATTACCGAAATATACGATTATTTGCGTTTGCTGTTCGCCCGCGCCGGCACGCCGCGGTGCCCAGACCACGGGGTGGAACTGGAAGCACAAACCGTCAGCCAGATGGTGGATCATGTGTTGAGCCTGCCTGAGGGCAGCAAAATTATGTTGTTGGCGCCGGTGGTGCGTGATCGTAAGGGCGAACACCTTAAGATCTTCCATGAACTGCGCTCGCAAGGTTTCGTGCGTGCCCGCATCGACGGTGAACTGTACGAACTGGATACACCTCCTGAACTGGATTTACGCAAGAAGCACACGATAGAAGTGGTTATCGACCGGTTTAAAGTCCGCGAGGATTTAAAACAACGCATCGCCGACTCTTTTGAAACCGCATTATCCCTGACCGAAGGCGTTGCCGCCGTGTCTTTTATGGAAAGCGAGCAAGCGGAACTGGTATTCTCATCCAAGTTTGCCTGTGCCATTTGCGGTTATTCGGTGCCCGATCTGGAGCCTCGCTTGTTCTCCTTTAACAATCCCGCCGGCGCCTGCCCCTCTTGTGACGGCCTAGGCTCAAAACAATTTTTCGATCCGCAACGGGTGGTGGTCCATCCGGAACTCAGCTTGCCGGCGGGCGCGGTGCGCGGCTGGGACCGGCGTAATGCATATTATTTTCAATTGATCCAATCGCTGTCCAAACATTATCAATTCGATCTTGACATCCCGTTTAACGAGTTGCCGCAAGACGTCAAAAACGTCGTGCTGCATGGCAGTGGAGATCAGGAAATCGAATTTGAATATTCCAGCGATCGCGTAGGCACCATGAAACGCACCCATCCCTTCGAGGGAATTATCCCCAATATGCAACGCCGCTATCGTGAGACCGACTCCAGCGTGGTACGCGAAGAGTTGGCCAAGTTCCTCAACAGCCAACCCTGCCCCGAATGCCACGGTACACGCCTATCCCGGTCGTCCAGGAATGTGTTTGTCGCCGAGCTGTCGTTGCCCGACGTTACCGCCATGCCCGTAGGTACTGCCCAGGACTTTTTTGACAAGCTGACGTTGCCGGGCCGCAAAGGCGAGATCGCCAGTAAGATCGTCAACGAAATCAGTCAGCGGCTGAATTTTCTGGTCAATGTGGGATTGGATTATCTTACTCTGGACCGCAGCGCTGACACCTTGTCCGGGGGCGAAGCTCAACGCATCCGACTCGCCAGCCAGATTGGCGCAGGTTTGGTGGGCGTTATGTATATTCTGGACGAACCTTCCATCGGCTTGCACCAGCGCGATAACCAGCGATTGCTGAACACATTGACTTATTTACGCGATATGGGCAATACCGTTATTGTAGTAGAGCATGACGAAGACGCTATCATGAGCGCCGATCATATCGTCGATATTGGCCCCGGCGCCGGCGTGCACGGCGGTGAAATCGTCGCACAGGGCACGCCCGGTGACATACTGAAGAGTCCCTCTTCTTTAACTGGCCAATATCTATCGGGCAAAAAATCCATCGCAGTACCGAAAAACCGCACCCCCATTGATCCCGATAAATTGCTGCGCATCAAAGGCGCTAGCGGCAACAACTTAAATAATATCGACGTGGATATTCCCATGGGATTGATGACTTGCGTCACCGGCGTGTCCGGTTCGGGGAAATCCACCCTGATTAACGACACTTTGTACCGTTACGCCGCGAAAGTCATTAACGCCAACCCCAACAATCCCAGTCCATTCAATGAAATCCTTCATATCGAAGCGTTCGACAAAGTGGTGGACATAGATCAAAGCCCCATAGGCCGCACACCCCGCTCCAATCCGGCCACCTATGCCGGCTTGTTCACCCCAATACGGGAATTGTTCGCCGGCACCAAAGAAGCTCGCGCACGGGGATACAGCACGGGACGATTCAGTTTTAATGTCAAAGGCGGGCGCTGCGAAGCGTGCAAAGGCGACGGTTTGATTAAAGTGGAAATGCACTTTCTACCTGACATTTACGTGCCTTGTGACATTTGCAAGGGTAAACGCTACAACCGGGAAACCCTGGAAATCAAATTTAAAGGTAAAAACATATACGAAGTACTGGAAATGACGGTGGAAGACGCGCGGGCGTTTTTCGATGCCGTACCGGCTTTGGCCAAAAAATTACAGACCTTGATCGATGTGGGATTAAGCTATATTAAATTGGGTCAAAGCGCCACCACGCTCTCCGGTGGCGAAGCCCAGCGAGTTAAACTGGCGCGCGAATTGTCCAAGCGCGACACAGGCGACACGTTATACATCCTCGATGAACCCACCACCGGTTTGCATTTTCATGATATTGAACAATTGCTTGGCGTTGTGCACCGGTTGCGCGATCACGGCAACACCATCGTCATAATCGAACACAATTTAGATGTAATAAAAACCGCCGACTGGATCATAGACCTGGGGCC
>JAJDNG010000099.1 GCA_022340845.1 Gammaproteobacteria bacterium
AGAGCCGAACCGCTAGTCTCAGAGAAATGCTGCCCGAGCCGCGGCCAGGCGATGCAATTATAAACTATTACTATTGGGGTCAGAGCCGTTTTTTCTGCCCCTCATTTCAAATCGAAAAGGTCCGTCTAATGTTTTACGGCAACTCGTGACTTCTTATGCGTCAACAGCCACATGATAGGGACAATGCGTAGCTCAGCAAAAAGCCGGTGATTCGCACCGGCCTTTTTTTATCTCTCAATCCAAGCCCAAGGTCGCGCCCCACAGGTACGCAGCTATTGAATTTTCGCCCAGGTATCGCGCAGAGTCACGGTGCGGTTAAACACCGGCAAGTCACCCGCCTGGTGCATGGGATCCAAGCAGAAATACCCTTCACGTTCGAACTGAAACGCCTCGCCCGCTTTGGCCTCTTCCAGACTGCGCTCCAAATAGCAATGAGTTAACGTGCGCAGTGAGTCGGAGTTGATATGGTCTTTATAGTCACTGCCGTCTTTGGTGGCATCCGGAGTAGGGTGGGTGAACAAACGGTCATAGAGGCGCACTTCGGCCTGCACGGCATGGGGCGCCGAGACCCAATGAATAACGCCTTTGACTTTGCGTCCCTCGGGATTTTTCCCCAGGGTATCCGGATCGTAACTGCACCGCAGTTCCACGATGTTGCCTTGGTCGTCTTTGATGATTTCATCGCAGCGAATCACGTAGGCATTGCGCAAACGCACTTCACCGCCGGGCACCAGGCGCTTGTATTTTTTCGGTGGGATTTCTTCGAAATCCGCTTGGTCAATGTAAAGCTCGCGGCTGAAGGGAATTGAGCGCTGCCCCATACCGCTGTCCTGCGGGTGATTGGCCGCCGTCAACTCTTCGGTGGTCTCCTCTGGATAATTGCTCAGTACCACTTTCAATGGATGCAATACTGCCATGCGCCGTGGCGCGCGCTCGTTTAAGTCATCGCGTATGCAGGTTTCCAGCAACGCCATCTCCACAATGTTGTCGGCCTTGGTTACCCCGATCAGCCGGCAGAACTCCCGAATGGATTGCGGTGTGTAACCGCGGCGGCGCAGACCGGCGATGGTGGGCATGCGCGGATCGTCCCAGCCTTCCACCAGGCCTTGGTCCACCAGTTCGGTCAGTTTACGCTTACTGGTGACGGTATATTCCAGGTTCAAACGGGAGAACTCGATTTGCTGAGGATGACAAGGGGTTTGCAATTCATCCAGGAACCAGTCGTATAAAGGGCGGTGGTCCTCGAACTCTAACGTGCATATTGAGTGGGTGATGTTCTCCAGCATGTCCGATAAACAATGGGTGAAATCGTACATGGGGTAGATCGCCCATTGCGCTCCGGTTTGATGATGCACTACACCATGGCGGATACGATAAATGGTAGGATCGCGCAGATTGATGTTGGGCGAGGCCATGTCGATCTTGGCGCGCAACACTTTGGCGCCGTCGGGGAACTCGCCGGCGCGCATCCGGGCAAACAAACCCAGATTTTCTTCCACTGAGCGATCCCGGAAAGGACTGTTTTTACCGGGCTCTTTTAGTGTGCCGCGGTATTGACGAATGTCATCGGCGGACAAATCATCCACATAGGCTTTGCCTTTTTGGATCAATTGCACCGCAAAATCATACAGCTGCTCAAAATAGTCCGAGGCAAAAAACAAGCGATCCGCCCAATCATAACCCAACCAGCGAACGTCTTGTTGAATGGCCTCGACAAACTCGAGGTTCTCTTTGTGTGGATTGGTGTCGTCAAAGCGCAGATTGCAGGTACCGTCGTAGTCTTGGGCAATACCGAAATTCAAGACAATGGATTTGGCGTGGCCGATGTGCAGGTAACCGTTGGGCTCGGGCGGGAAACGTGTCGCCACGCGGCCTTGATTCTTGCCGGCTTGGATGTCTTCGTCGATGATTTGGCGAATGAAGTTTTTAGGGGTGGTTTTGCTGTCGCTGTCGCTCATGCTGGGGTTATTCCTTGTCCTTAAATCATTAGTGTGTGCATTTTACCTCATAAATAGCGCTAAAGCTGGGTCTATTCAAGCCGACTAAATGGAATTCATGCGCTTTTCAAAATAGGCAACTGTGAAACGTTTCACAAACACTAAGCCTGGCCTATTTTAAGCTTGAAAAGGACTTTTTGTTTTCCAAACTTGTTTGTATCCAGAATTAACATTGACAGCGGTGGTGATAGTTATGCGAGATAAGTTAGCGATATTGTGTTTTAGCGGGTTGATGGTGCTGGCAACTGCATGCGGCGGGTCCGGTGACTCCTCCGACGGCGGCGGTGTATCCGGTCCGAGCTACAGCGGTGCCACTTCCCAGGCGGCCATCGATGAGAATAACGCGCAAACCCTGGCTTTAGCGGCCACCGATGCGTCGGACACCGCGGACAACCAAGAGCAACTGGGTGTCTTATTTGAGGAAGTATTCACTCATTTGTCAAACCAGAAATCCGGCATTTCCGCCAGTGCCGTAGTATCCGGCAACTGCGGCGGATCGGCTAGTTACCCGGACAACGTCGACCAGCAATCCAATCCCATCACCGGCACGGTGAGCTTTAGCAACTTTTGCCTGGACGGCGGCGAATCCGGTCCGCTGGTCGTTAGCGGTCAAATCAGTTTTATCGCCCAGGTGGAAAACAACGAACTGGTCTCCATGGCCGTGGAAATCGATAATATGGTGATTTCCTACAACGGCAACACCGTCACCATCAACAGCACCATCGCCTTTTCGCAAAACGGCGTGTTGTTTGAAACCAGCACTGACTTTACCGGCAGCCAGGGTCAAACCCTGCGGGTGGAAAACCTGGTCATCAGCGGCGACACCCTCAACGGTATCAATATCACTAGCGGCCGTATCTACCACCCCGATAACGGCTATGTGGATATCAGCACCACCGAAACGCTGGTGTTTCAAAATTGCCTCAACGGCAAACCCTCGTCAGGCACCGTATTGCTGGAAGGCAGCGGCGGCACCACGGCGGAATTGGTGTTCACCGGTTGCGGTTCCTATGAGATTTGCCTGAACGGCAATGTGACCTGCACACCGTATACCTGGGAATAGCCCGCCGGAATTAGCCTCAATCTTCGTGACCTGCGACGGTATCCTTTGATACCGTCGCAGGTCTTTCTTCGCGTAGGAGCGTTATGGGGCGCGACTTGTTGGAGTGTTGGAATCGGAATCCAGCCATACCGCGCCCCATAGGGCCGCTCCCACAGCACAGCTTGTTTCATTCAATGGGTTGACAGGTCCGATTTTGGATTCTATAGTTCGAAATATGTCGAATTATAAAACTTCAACTGTCGGACTTGCCGAACAATTCAAAGCCCTCAGCAATCCCCATCGCCTGGCGTTGTTCCAACGCTTGATGACGTGTTGCGTACCTGGCACCCAATGCGGCTTGGACGAGGCGGCGCGATTCTGCGTGGGAGACTTGGGCGAAGGCCTGGACATTGCCCCGTCCACCTTGTCACACCATTTAAAAGAACTGCAACGCTGCGGACTCATTCAAACCGAACGCCAGGGAAAAAATGTGCACTGCTGGATAGACCCAGCCGTGCTCGACAAACTCAGTCACTTTTTTGCAGTACGCTAGTCTCGACATTCACCCGCGAATAATGAACCCATGAGGAAATATCGATGAGCGACCAACCTTGCTGTTCCCCGTCCACTGACACTTCCCAAACCGAACACGATAACCATCGGCAAACCGTGCGCGACGCTTACGCCAAAGTGGCGCAAGCCGAAAACCAGGGCAACAGCTGCGGAGTGCAAAGCAGTTGTTGCGGGGTGTCCGATGATACGGCCATCAATACTTTGATTTCCACCCGCCTGGGTTACAGCGAAGCAGACCTGGCCAACGTGCCTTCGGGAGCCGACATGGGGCTGGGCTGCGGCAATCCCCGCGCCATTGCGTCATTACAGCCCGGTGAAGTGGTGGTGGATTTAGGCTCGGGCGGCGGTTTCGACTGTTTTCTGGCTGCTCACGAAGTGGGGGACTCCGGTCAAGTCATCGGCATTGACATGACCCCGGACATGCTCAGCAAGGCCCGTGCGAATGCCACCAAAGGCGAATTCAGCAATGTGGAATTCCGGCTGGGCGAGATAGAAAATCTGCCCGTGGCGAATAATACGGCGGATGTGATTATCTCCAACTGTGTCATCAATCTGTCACCTAACAAAGGCCGCGTGTTTCAGGAAGCGTTCCGCGTGTTAAAACCCGGCGGTCGCCTGGCCATTTCCGATGTGGTGGCCACGGTGGAGCTGCCCGAGTCCATGCGCAACGATGCCGGGCTGATCGCCGGCTGCATGGGCAATGCCTCCCTCATCGAAGACCTGGAAGCCATGATACGCGACGCAGGCTTTATGGATGTACGCATTGAACCCAAAGACGATTCCAAAGCATTCATTCGCGATTGGGCGCCGGAGCACAATGTGGCGGACTACGTAGTTTCCGCCAGTATTGAAGGCGTGAAACCGGATGGCCGAAAAAGTTGTTGTTAGCGATCATCCAGGCAACATCCAGAGGTGTTTTTTAGTCAGGTTCCCCGGTGAACTGGAGATGTGCGCCGCGATTTGAGCCGGTTCACTGGCCCCCGCCACCGCTTATGGCGATGCCTTGTTCTGCGATACTTAAGTTCCGCGATACTTAGTTCTGCGATACATAGTTCTGCGACACCTAGTTCTGGCCGCACCTTGGAGGCGATTGGCCACAATCAATGGGTAACCTGACATGCATCAATGGGTTGACGATAGGAATGATCTAATTTTTCCCTATCGAAATCCACACTCACAGGAGCCGCCATGGACCTCTACGACGAAATCAACAAACTGAACGAAACCTTGAAAACCGAACGTGACGAGCTGAAAGTAAAAGTTCATCTGGGCAAAATGGAAGCCCAGGAAGAATGGGAAAAAGCCGAACAACAATGGCAACACTTCAAAGCCAAAGCCGAACAATTCGGCGCCGCCAGCAAAGAAAGCGCCCAGGAAGTCGGCGCGGCGCTAAAGCTATTGGGCGAGGAATTAGGGCACGCTTTCAGTCGCATCCGCAAGAGCCTGTGATATCAAGCCATACCGGTGAAGCGACACATCATCGCCGTTAGCGGCGCATTATTTTATTTGCTATCCGCCATTAGCAACCACCCGAACTACGGCCACTGAATTTCCGGCAATTTCACGATTGTTCACTTTGCACACGGCTATTGGTTTTTCATTGCTTCGGTACTTTGATAAAATCACTCAATGCCTTAACCGAAACAGCAACTTTCGCGCTTCATCAATCAACATTGTCATTACCACCAGGCCATAGGTTTGAACGCATTAGCGTGAATCCCGTTAATGTCAAACACAGGGTATCAATCCATACCGTTGAACACGCGTAACCATTACAGTGCCGCACCGACCTTAGGAGAGTTAGCATGGACTTAATCGCCAAATTTACCGCCGAAGTTAATTGGGAAACCCTGATGTTTTCCACCTTGCGGGTGTTGTTCATACTGCTGGCGGCGTGGATAGGTTTAAAAATCGTGCGCCGCGTATTACGCAAAATGGAGCAACATCTGCTTCTCCTGGCGGAAAAAGACCAGGTGTCCCCCAACGAACAGCGAAAACGCGTGGAAACTTTGATTCGTTTAGTGCGCCAGGCCATTTTCATCGTGGTCTGGGTCATGGTCGGATTAGTAATTCTGAGGGAGTTCGGCGTGGACATTGCCCCTATCCTGGCCAGCGCCGGCATCGTGGGTCTGGCGGTTGGTTTTGGTGCCCAGAATCTGGTGCGCGACGTCATCTCCGGTTTTTTTATGATCCTGGAAAATCAAGTCAGGGTAGGGGATGTGGCCGTGGTAAACGGCACCGGTGGCCTGGTGGAAAAAGTCAACTTTCGCACCATTGTACTGCGTGATCTGTCCGGTACCGTACATGTGTTTCCCAATGGCACAATCAACACGATGGCCAACCTCACCAGCGAATGGTCCGCCTATGTGTTTGACATCGGCGTGGCGTATAAAGAAGACGTAGACCAAGTCATGGAACTCATGCGCCAAGTGGGCAAAGAGATGCGCGAAGACGAAACATTTGGTCCTATGATGGTGGATGATGTGGAAGTCTTCGGCGTGGACAATTTCGCCGACTCCGCCGTGACCATCAAGGGCCGCTTAAGGACCAAACCCATCAAACAGTGGGACGTGGGCCGCGAATACCGCCGCCGCTTAAAATACCGTTTCGATGCCGAAGGCATAGAAATTCCGTTTCCGCATCGTTCGATATACTTTGGGGAAGCCAGTAAACCGTTTGCGGCACAAATGCTCAAGTCAGAACCCACCGCTAAGGCAGTATCCAACTGAAACACTAAAGTATTGATCAATGGCTCGACCAATAGCGCCCAGTTACACAACGGCCAGTTTCGTGAAAAAGTGTTTCGTTGATCTACATCAACAAGAAACTTGGTTCCTGTGCCATTTTATATAGAACCGTAATCGCTTTTTCATCAAAACTGCTTGGAGTGCGTAATGACAACTAAAATTTGCCAACACTGTGGACACATCGGTGAACCCACCAGTCAGGGAATGGGAAGTTTTTTCGTGGATGTCATGATCTGGATGGTGTTTATCAGTTTCACATTATTCTCGGCGTTCTTGCCGTTTTTATTGATACCGCTGGCCTGGTCGATTTATCACATCACGACGTATAAAACCATCACTTGCCCGGAGTGCGAAAACCTCGAGATGGTCAGAATCAATAGCCACAAGGGCAAGCTTGCCATGACACGTTTTCATGGCCAACGCCCCCCCAGCCTGCATACCACGATGCCACCGCCCATCGCGCATTGATGTATTGATTTCATTCGATTGTTTTTTACGACACGCAGCCTGATCCGTGTTAGGTTTTTTCCAGGCTGCGCGTTCCCTGCCCCACTGATTTGTCGGCGGGTACTGGCGGTAATTGAAAATAAAACGTCGCGCCTTTACCCACTTCGGACTCCGCCCACACTTTGCCACCCAGGCGTTCTACTATTCGCTGTACCGTAGCCAATCCAATGCCGGTGCCTTCGAACTCATCATTGCTGTGCAAACGGTGGAAGGCACCGAACAGTTTTTTGACATATCGCATATCGAAACCGGCCCCATTATCGCGAATGTAAAACACGTTATCGGTTTGCGAGTCCAGCTTTGCTAAGGTAATTTCGGTTACCGCTTTCTTGCTGGTGTATTTCCACGCATTGGACAGTAAATTCTGCAGCATGATTTGCAGTAAATTCATATCACCTTGGGCGCGCAGTTGCGGCTCGATAGTAATTTGTGCCTCACGCTCGGGACTTGTGGCCTTAATATCACGGACGATAGCGACCGCCATCTCGGAAATGTCAACCGGTTCGAGAAACAACTTACCGCGTGTCACCCGAGACAGTTCCAGCAAATCATCGATCAACTGCGCCATGCGTTGCGCGGCAATCCGTATCCTGCGTAAATAACTAGTGGCCGTCGTATCCAAATCCGCGCCGTAATCGTCCAATAGAATGTGACTGAAACCATCGATGGAGCGCAGCGGCGCCCGCAAATCGTGGGACACCGAATAACTGAACGCTTCCAGTTCCTTGTTCGCGACGGCCAGCTCGTGAGTGCGCTGCGCCACCAGTTCCTCCAGCGAGTCCCGGTGTTTGCGCAGTTCCAGCTCTGCATGACGGCGTTCGGTGATATCCACAGCCACCCCCACCGTGCCGGCGAACGAGCCATCGGCATCGTAAAACGGGGAATAATACGTTTCGAAATCACGCCCGCTGACCCGAGTGCTGGACATTACGGTTTCTCCGGCCAAACTACGCTTGATATCGCTGACAACCTGGGCGTCATTCGCGTACATTTCCAAAGCCGATTGACCGACCACTTGCCCCGGCTCCAGCCCCAGATTCTCCAAGCCTTTGCCCAGCGACAGCTTGAATAAGCCTTTGGGATCGATCACAAATAACACCAGCGGCGCATTGTTGATGATTAACATCAGCAGTTGGTGGCGCTCGTAGAGAACTTTTTCCGCACGCTTGCGCTCCGTGATATCCCGCACTATGGCGACAAAGCGATGCGGTTCATCGGGCAGGTCGATGTATTGCAGAAAAATCTCCACCGGCACCTGGCGCCCGTTTTTGTGTTGATGAACGGTCTCGAACGTAATGGATTGCCGGGAACCGTCCAACAACGGCTGCAACAACGCGCGGAAACGGGATTCATCGAATTCGGGTTTAATATCCACTGGTGTCATGCTGAACATTTCTTCGGCGCTGTAGCCCACTTGCTCCATGGCACCTTTATTGACATAAAAGAATTGCAAGCTGTCGGGTCGAAACATAAACACACAATCCAGGGTGTCGTCCAAGGTGTTCTTGAATTGGTTTAATTCCTGGCGCTGGCGTTTTTTCTCGCTGACATCGCGGAACATGGCGATGAAACCGATAATATTGCCTTGCTTGTCTTTCACCTGGGTACCACGGGTTTCCCCATCAAACAGGCTGCCATCTTGGCGTTTATAACGCATTTCATACGGCTCGATATCGGCGCCTTCCCCGGTCCGATACCGAAGCCGTCCTTGTTTGTCGAAATCAGCCGGATCGGCGTATAACATCCGCGTGGTATGACCCATCAATTCCTTGGCGGTATAACCAAACAGTTTTTCCGCGGCTGGGTTTGCCATGCGGATGGTACGATCCACGCCGGCAAACAACACCGCATCCACCATGGAATGAAACATGGCGGAAAACTCGGCCTCCCGCTGGGACAATACCCCCTCTATTTTCCGGCGATCGTCGAGCATTTGATTGAACGCCGCGGCCAATAACCTGGCTTCGTAGCCACCGCTTGGCTGTATGATGGTATCTCCCTGCACCTCACCACCTTGTCCATATCGGCGGATTTGTTCGGTCAACGTGGCCATCGGCTGGGTCACCCGTCTTACCATAAAAATCCCCATCAGCACGGCAATAACCGCAACGATGACCAAGAATGCGAATTCTTGCATCTGCACAATGGTCATACGCTGTGCATTGAGGTCGTTATTCATGCCAATGTGTATCATGCCGCCCGAAACCAGATTAATGGGATAGGAAATTTGAAAATAAGCCTCTGAGGCGGGGTTTAGCTTGCGCAAGGTGGTGTCATGAGTGGACACGGCCGATAATGCCTTGAGATTATCCGGCACGCTCTTGTTAAAAGTGTGCGCCACAACATTGCCCGTCGGGTCGGTGATATAAGCATATTCAACCCCGGATTCCTTGCGACACACTGCCTTCAAGCCGGCAGTCAACGCCGGCACGTCGTTTTCCAGCAGCGGTCGCTCATTCAGATACAAAGTGTTTTGCGCAATTGCCGCTCCACGTAACATCGTCTCATTTTGCAAAACCTGTTTAATCTGGATCCCCGTCCAATAAACATTGAATGCACCCACAAGC
>JAJDNG010000208.1 GCA_022340845.1 Gammaproteobacteria bacterium
ATCTCTGGGATGAACGGGTGGAACCCAAATATTATTACGATCCATGGTTTTACGATCCTTGGTATTGGGGGTATCCACGCTATCCATGGTGGTATTATTATTGAGTTCGCGTACACGTCAGTTGATGCAATATTTGAGCAACTTTGAACTTTTAATCAAAGCGGCGGCCATTTCATTAATCCCTGTTTTGACAGTGGTCGCGTGCGCGAGCACACCGAATTTCAATCTGGAGGGCACGGACCAGAAAGTAAAGCCTCGTGATGTCGTGGCGAGCCCGGAAGCTTACCGGAGTAAAAAAGTTCTGTGGGGCGGCCTAATTATTAACAGTTCGAACGTTAAAAGCGGCACTCGACTGGAGCTGTTAGCCTACCCGCTGGATAGGCGTTTAAAGCCGGATATTAATAAAGATGCCTTGGGCAGGGTGATGGCTTATAGTGACGGCTATCTTGAGACGCTGGACTACGCTTCCGGACGTTTGTTGACCGTGACCGGTATGGTGCAGGGTATAGAAAAAGCCCCAGTGGGTGAGGCTATGTATTCCTATCCAGTGGTCAATATTGCGCAAATTCATTTATGGCCGGAACAAGACGCCTCGGGTGAAAGTAGAGTGCATTTTGGAATTGGCGTCGTTATTCATTGAGCTTCGAAGTCAACTTCTTGATATCAAAAAATATGGTTCATGAAAATAATTGCTAGCTTATGTGGCGTGTTAGCTGGGAAGCGATTATTGTGTTTTAGCCGTTAAAGTAAAATAAAACGCCGTACCCTGATCGGGAGCCGATTCCACCCAAATTTTTCCACCATGTCGTTGAACGACACGCTGAACCGTGGAAAGGCCTATGCCGGTACCCTCAAATTCATCACTATGCAACCTTTGAAAGGGCATAAAAATTTTGCCAACGAATTGCATGTCCAATCCCACTCCATTGTCCCTTACATAAAACACCGTCTCGCCGGAGTTTGTTTCCTTGCCAACTTCTATCCTGGGGTTGTCTGTATAACGGGTGAATTTCCAGGCGTTGTCCAGCAGGTTTTGGAGCAGAATTGTCAGTAAATGATTGTCACCGTTTGCTGTCATCGATTCCTGAATGAGCCAATTCACTTTTCTTTCAGGCTCAAGTTGCTGCAGAGAATTTATTAATGTCAGAGCAATAGCGCTCAAATCCACCGTGGATTTTGTCAGTGGGCTGCGGGTTATGCGTGATAATTCCAGAATGTCATCGATAAGATTGGCCATGTGTTTGCCGGCCGAAATGATTCTGCGCAGCGATTCCGATTCTTCGCTTGTCAATCGCGATGTTGCGTCTTCTTCCAATATCTGGCTGAAGCCTATAATTGAGCGCAAGGGGGAGCGCAGATCGTGGGCGATGGAGTAACTGTAGGACTCTAATTCCTTATTGCTGGCAGCCAGTGCCGCGGTGCGCTCGTTGACGGTTTGTTCCAATTGTTTCTGGTGATTTTCCAACTCAGCCTGAACGGTTTGGCGTATTTCGATTTCTGATTCAAGTTCTGTCTTGACAGTTTTTAAGCGTCGATTTGACCGGTTGGTGTGATAAGCCACGGCAAGTGTCGCGCTAAGTGCGAGCAGCAGCAGTAAAGTGTGTTGCCAATAGTGAGTGACCAACTGCTTCCAGGTGAACTCTCCGGTAGCCAAATAAGGTCCCGCATGCAACTCTTTCAACAAATCATCCACAGGCCCATAGTCCTGCGGCAGGATCCAGCCAATATAATTGCCCGCGGTTGCCGCCGGACTGTTTGCAGGAATACTATATAATACGGAGGCCACTTTTTTAGCCAGTTCGTCCGGCGTGTGACTGAGTTTTGCGAATGGCCACTCCGGATACAATGGCGTGCTGTGATAAAACCCGAAACCGTTAACGGGTTTGGGTTCAATAACCTTAAATCGGTCTAATTGGATTTCACCGTTTTGGGCCATTCTCTCCAGCATATCCGTTCTCACAGAGCCGGCATCCACTTTACCGTCACGCACGGCATAAACCACGGTTTGTTGTATACCGCCGCCGAAACTCAATAGATTGAAATCGCGATAGGGATCGATATGATGGCGTAATAATTCCAGCCAGGCTACGCGCCAGCCGCCGAAGCCCTCTTCATCCACGCCCATGAATGATTTGCCGGCCAAGTCTTGGAAAGAGTTGATATCGTTGCGGTCGGCGCGGGTAAAAATGACCGAACCAAAACGATTGTAGCCTTGTCCGTTTATTTCGTTCACCAAAGTGGCAATGGCGGAAACGCCGTAGCGGATTTTTTGTTCCACGTGCGATGCCGGATTCGTGAGCACAAAATCGAATTCCGCGCGGGATACTGCCTGGTTCAATAAGCTGTTGATTTCATAAGGCACTATAGTAAAGGTGTGTTGGGGTAGGTTTGCGCTGAGGAAGTCCGCCGTGGGTTGCCACTTTTGCATGCCGATTTCGGCGCCACGGTGAGCACGCAAGCCGATTTTTATTTCTTTCCCGTAAAGTGAATCGCTATAAGGAACCAGCCCGCTCAGGAAGCCGCACAGCGCAACCAGTTTTATTGCCCGCGAATATATTCGCATAAAATGGCTTACCTTTGGAGAAACGGTTTTACGTTGTATTTTTAATTGTTGTATTTTTAATTATAGTCGTAGCGCCATGGACTCGTAACGCTTAGACGCTTCATAGCGGTTATTGAAATTAGTCTAGCAAAGACGGACGGGGATTGTAATAAAATTAGCAATGACAGGGAGACCGGTACTACATACCGGTAGCTTACACCCTCAATGGGGAAAACTAATGCAGTTTGTTGGGTAAGGACAGCGTAAATGCCGGAATCTGTGCATCGAAAGGCGTGCCGTCTTCGGCCAACATTTGATAGCTACCTTCCATACTGCCGACCGGCGTTTCGATGACGGTGCCGCTGGTGTATTGAAAGGATTCCCCGGGACTTAAATATGGTTGTTCGCCGACGACACCTTCGCCGTGGACTTCTTGCACGTTGCCATTCGCATCGTTGATGATCCAGTGGCGGGTCAATAATTTCGCCGCGACAGTGCCTTCGTTATGAATGGTAATGGTATAAGCGAACACATAGCGATCAGTATCAGGGTCGGATTGCTCCGCTATATAAGCTGTTTTTACATTAACTTTTACGTCGTAGGGATTGTTATCTGACATGGTAATGATTTTGTACCTCGTGCACTTTGTGATGGTTATTGGCTACCGACTGATTTCTGGTCGGTGGCAGTATTTTCCCCTGAGGTTTCCGGATCGTTTTTTTGAGTGGATCCGGAACCATGAGCACTCGCCGATTGATCCGGACCCTGTGAACCTTCGCTTTTTATTTTTACAATAATGCCAGCTTGTTGGATCGCCAAAGTTTGGGTAGCTCCGGTAACTTCGGATAAGTTTTTATTTAAACTATCATTATCCGGGCTGCGGTGATCAAACACAATATGAGTGACCCCTTGGATGCTTGATAGAAATTGTTTCCCATTCTCACGTGGCGGGGGCAAGTGTAGCACGTCACGGCGGCATACCAGCATAGTGCGTGCCGGCCATTGGCTTGCAGCGATAAATGGTTGATCCGGATCCATGGCCTCGTGGGACAGGGTGCGTATGAGTTCGTCGACCGGGGACAAAATTTCACTTTCGACAAATTGTGCGTGTTGTTTATCCGCGCGCATAAATAAAACCGAAAATACCATAATGCCGATCAGCACCAAGCCGCGTTGGCCCATGAAGCCGCTTGCGCTGATTTTTTTATTCCATTCGATGAGCCGTGGGAAACCCCGGTACAACAACAACGCCGTGGCGATTACCGCCCAATTACGACCCGCGGCGACTAGGCCGATAAGCACGGCCGCCAGCAACAGGCTACCCATCATATTTTGCGACAGCGTTTTGTAGTCTTTGGCCACGATGATGATCAGCGCGACGGCCAGCAATGCGCCACCGATCCAGCCACTGCGGTCAGGATCGAGTTCATTGACGGAAAATAGCACCTGGTTCAGTGCGGTCAAGGGATTTGCCAGCCAGGCTATTTGAATCCATCCCAGTTGCATGACCAGAACGATGACCGTGGTAAGCCCCAGGCCCAACCAGATTTGTTTTTTGCGTAGCTGAAATGCGCGATCTTTTTGTGCCCGGCATTGCCACTGCCACGCCAGTGCCAGTGGATAAGCCAGGCCCATGGGATGCAGCGTAATCGTAGCGAACACCAGTAACATTTGCAGAAAATACAGGCTACTAATAGCGTGCACGGAAGCACGGTATTTGTTATCCAGCCAGTACCCGAGGGCAAATGCGCCGAGTAAAAACGGCGCGCTGGCAACTGAGTCTATTTGCAAAACAGCCAGCGGGGAAATCAGCAGCAACCCGGTGGCAATCAATGCCACTTCCTCGCTATAGGAATCCCGGCTCCAGCGAAATAATGCATAGACACCGCCAAACATTACCATCATAGTGAAAATTTTGGCTGCCAACATACTACCGGGCCAGTACAACGCCACTGGCCAGAAAAACAACGCACGCACATCCGGGCCACCTAATACGGTTACCGCGATCACCACTTTCTGAGCTACCGACCAAGCCAACAATAGTGCCATGGCGCCGCCTTCGTCCATGCCGAATGTATCCAGACGCAGCAGGCCAAAAAACAACATTGCGCCGCCCCACACCAACATCGCAGCCAATGCCCAGTATTTGTGAGGTATGATGGAAAAACTAAAGCCTTTTTTGCTGTGTATTGGCTCGTCCGAACTCGGCTTGGTTTGAGTGGAATCGTCGGGTTGTTGGGGTGATGAATTCATGGTTGATTTGTATTGGATTAGCGTATCGTCAAGGTTTTTATAAAAGCGCGACATTCTACACGAATGCGCCGTATGCGTTGAATTATTTTAATTCCAGCTGCAGCATTTTGCCGCCGGTTTCAGTCGCCAGTTTTTCGTAGTCGTAAGTGGTTTCCGGATTGTTTTTGCCCAAGGGGATCGTGAATACCGGGCTGGGAATATTAAAATAATGTACCCGGTCCCGGCTGGGTTCATCACCAATCAATATATACGCCCCCGGTGCCGCTGCATTGCGGGCGGCGTCACGAAACGCGCGGCCAATGGTTTCTTCCGAACCGATGAACGGGGCGCCGTCCATCAAATTATCGAACATACTGCCCATGGAGCCTTGATAGGTTTCCGATTTTCCGTCGGAAAACCAGGTGATGGCGTCAAGGCGTTTGCCTGAGCGAATGACAATTACCCGTAGCACAGGAATGATAAATGTGGTTACCCCGTGCATGGATCCGGTGGCATCCACCATCAGGTGCAGGCTATCACCCGGTAAGTCTTGCAGGCCTTTGACAAACAAATCAAAATCTTTGCGGTTTTTGTTGTTTTTTCCAAAGCCGGCAGCTTCCAACGCTTGTTCCATTTGCGCATCTATGCTCATGGTCGCCAGCTGGTCCATATGGCTAAGCAAATTTCGATTTTGCTGCTCGGCCCGCTTCAGGGCTTCACTCAGTTTTGCCACGTCGCGTTTTAATTGCGGCAACTGGTTTTCCTCAGCCAGTTTTGACGTGATCATTATGGTAACCAGCAGAAATACAAACGTCGCCAGCATTAACAAGGCGATGTCGGAAAAACTTTCGTGAATATTGGGGGGCGACGAGCGGTGCTTCTTTCTCATGAGAGCAATCTTACTCTTTACGAAAACTCTTGATAAAGACTTTTAACCAGGAACCCCGGATCATGCGTTTTAGCTGAAATTCATCCCGCAGGGATTTTAAGTATTTCTGCCGCGTAATTAAGGTTTTTTGCATGGAATCGTTCTCTCGTTCTTCAATTCCCCGCAGTTTTCCCATCTCTTCGCTAAAATCCGCGATTATCCGCTGGGCCTCGTGGACGTGATCTTTTAAAAATGAAACATTCTGATTAAATTTTTCGATTTCAGTGTTCAGAGAACGGATATCCCGCTCCGTCGATGGTTTGAAATCCGCCGAGCAATACACCAGGCAAATCCGGGTTAAGGCGTTTTCCAGGCTTTCAATGCCGTTTTGATTGATTTGCGCAAATACCCGCAACAAAACCCCGCCCAGCACAGAGCCCAACAACGTGGTGTAAAATGCCGTTCCCATACCGCCCATGGCGCCCCGTAGTCCTCGCAACAATTGTTCTTGGTCCTGTCCCAACGCTTCCAGGGAGCTGGTCAGTCCGGTAAGTGTCAGCGTTAGTCCCACTACGGTACCCACCAGACCCAGCGTGATCAGCAAATTGCCGATGACTTCCAGGGCATGCGCGGTTCGCTGATACACCGAAAATTCAACTTGCACCAACGCTTCCA